>DATGII010000223.1:0-26827 GCA_035295805.1 Bryobacteraceae bacterium
GACGCGAGCAGGCCTGATTCCGCCGGGGTATACGCTGCAAGTGCCGATACATTCCCGGACACAGACATTCGCCGTCGGGCCGCAACTGGCATTTCGGCATTTCCGAAACGAGACGATCTTTTTGCGCCCCTTGTTTGCTGGGGCGATGTTTGAGAAGGCGATACCGCAACCCACGGATGCAATCGCCAAGGGGATCGTGGCGCAACTGGCTCCCGCCGGATCGAAGACCGACACTGTCGGGTTTGTGGGGGTCGGAGGCGGCTTCGATGTTCTGCTCTCGAAGCACTTCGCCATGAGAACGCAAGTCGACGTTGTTTACGATCACCTGTTCAACGACCTGTTGAAGGATGGCCGGTGGACGGTTCGTTTTTCGGTGGGCCCGGCGTTCAATTTCGGACCGAACATCAAGAAGTAAGGCTTAGCGGCGCTCGGGCGCGGGTGGGATAAAGCTCATGGCTCGTTCCGAGAGCGCGCAGATGGTGAGGCTCGGATTCACGCCAAGATTGGCTGCGATCACCGAGCCATCGCAGATGTACATATTCTTGTAGCCGAACACGCGATGGTGGGCGTCCACCACGCCCTCGGCGGCCGAAGCCGCCATCGCACAGCCGCCCAACACATGCGCGGTTCCCGGAACATTGAACAGGATTTCCGTGAGCATGCTCATCGGCATGCCGCCGGTCAGTTTGCCGGCTTTACGCGCGAATTCGTTGGCTTCGGGAATAAAAGTGGGGATGCCCTTGCCCCGGCTGACGAGGACTCTGCGGAACGGCCAGAACCAGGGCCGGCTCAGATACATATTGATAGAACCCTCCAGGCTTTGCATGCACAGCAGGATCAGTGACTCCCGCGCCCAGCCGAATGGGTGAAGGCAGCGGATGGTACGGAGAGGATGCCGTAATAAGGAAGCCGCCAGGGTTCCCACCCAAAACAGAATGCGGGTCCGCCCGGGACGTCCGCCGGTCAGCAACGTGGCGAGAAGCCCCATCGAATCAGAGCCCGCCGGATATCGCGTCGCCTCGATATGGGTGTGGTCGTCGAGGTAAAAGCCGGAGCCGATGGCCACCCCTTTCGACAGGTCCTCGGCGCTGTGCGGCAGTCGGATGCCGATCAACGACTCGGCGTTTGTACGCACACCTTGGCCGAGTTGCGAACTGATTTCCGGCAGCGACCCCTTGCGCTTAAGACGAAACAGCAAGTCCATGGTGCCCAGCGCCGACGCAGCGAACACCACGCTGCGGCATGTGAAATCGCGGGGCTCGCGGCGCACCCATGCGGTCGACTTCACGGTGCGCACCTCGTATCCGTCGCGGCCATCGACGGCCCCGTTTAGCGGGAGGACATCCACGACCCTCGTTTCGGCGAAAACGCGCGCGCCGTGTTTCTCTGCAAAATACAGGTAATTCTTGTCGAGCGTGTTTTTAGCGTTGTAGCGGCAGCCCATCATGCAGCCGCCGCAGCCGGTGCAGGTGTTGCGCGGCGGGCCGGCGCCGCCGAAGTACGGATCGGCATGAGCACGCCCGTCGAGATCTCCGTCGGCGGATTGGAAAATTGCGACGCTGGTGCGGTAAAACGTGGGGCCGGCGCCGTGCATCTCCGCCGCCCGCCGCAGCAGTTGATCCGCCGGGCCGAGAATGCGATTCTCGGCCACGCCGAGCATGCTTCGAGCCGTCTCGTAGTAGCGCGCCATCCCGGTTTTCCAGTCGGCCAGGCCCGCCCACGAACCGGTCTCCCAAATCGAATCGCGAGGCTGCAGGGAGGTGCACGCATAAGTGACCGACCCGCCGCCCACGGCGCAACCGTGCAGAATCATCACATGACGGAACGGCCGGATATTAAAGAACCCGCGCAGCGCGAGGCGCGGGCGCCAGATCCACCTCCAGAGCAGCCAATTGGTGCGCGGCAGGTTCTCCGGTGTCCAGCGGCGGCCCATCTCCATCACGGCCACGCGATAGCCCTTCTCGGTGAGGCGGTGCGCAGCCACGCTGCCGCCAAAGCCTGAGCCAATCACGATGAAGTCGTAATCAAAGCCGGCGTCGGGCATGGCCTTAAGGCGCTGCCGTGCAGGGGCCCGGCCGGAATGCCTCGCCGCACGCCGGTTGCCCTTCCGGAGGATTGGCAATCTGCAGCCCTGGCTTGAGGATGGATTCGCGCATGGATTTCAACGAGTGCCTGAGCGACTTCTCCGGGTTGATTCCCAGAAGCGCCGAGCCGAACGCGCGCGCCATCGACCCGAACTCGTCGCTCAACGTGATGGTTTCGCCTTCCACGTAGACGCCCTTCTCCGCTTCGGCAAAGCGCCAATAGGAGTAGAGCCGTCGCAGGTAGCCGTGATCTTTGCCGGCTTCCTGAATGTCAGTCGAGTACGACCGGCAGCGCCAGTGGCGCGCATCCACCTGCTCCCAGGTGACGTCGCTCTCCACATCTAACACCGCCGGCTCTTTCATCCGCATGGTGTAACGGAAGCGCTCTTTTCCGCTCCGGCAGAGAAGTTTTGAGGTGGAGATGGTTTCGGGGAAATACTGCGCGCGGTGATCGTAGTCCTGAAGCATCAGGACGAGGCGGTCGAGTTTCGCACCCGGGATGAAGACCGAACCAATCCAATCGTAGAGTTGTCCGCCCGGCAGTTTATGTGGGTTCGCACCGTTCGGTGCCACGGTCTGGATGCGTTCTTCCTGGACCACCCGTTGATTCAGATTGGCATCGGAGTCGGTCAGCAGAAACGTCTTACGCACGTCCATCCGCGCTTCGGCGGATTGGACATAGCAATCGAAGGCGCTGGCAGTTTCGGGCTTGAGTTGCCGTTGGGGCGTCCCGGCTGGCATTGCGCAACAGCAAATCACCAGGAGGAGGGCGCGGCGGCCGATTCGGAATAAATTCATACTATGCCATCCGATTCATTATCGCCCGCGGCGCCGCCCATTGCACGGAGATTCACACGCGATTATCCTGAATAGTCGGAACTCCTATGCGGAAGCTGACAGCGGTGGAAGAAGCCAAGGCGCTGATGATGGAGGCCCGGCAGTGGCCGGTCTGGCGGTGGCTGCTGGAGAAGGGAAGGGTGCGGGCTGTCGCCGACCGGGCGACCGATGCACTCACGGCACAGGAAAAGCGAGTGAAGGCGGCGTGGCCGGATGAGCTGAAAGCGGCTTACCGCGGCCCGGAAAATGGCCGGACCCGCGATCTCGATTCGGCAATGCGTGCCGCGGCGCAGAAAGTCAGGAAAGCCGATGAGGCCGCGGAAGCCGCGCGGCTCGACGCCGAAGCGACCTTCGATGAAGCGGAGCGGCGTCTGAGCGCGGACCTGGCCCGGCAGGGCACGCAAAAGGCGATCCACTCCTGGGAGTTGCGCGAGCAGGCAATCCGGAAAGCGGAGTCGGCGCGCGAAATGTCAAAAACCCGTCCAGGTGAAACCGCCGGGGGTGCGGGCCACCCGTCCGGCTGATTTGCCGCCAAAATGCGCGGTAAACACGGCAGCGCGGCGTTCGGCGGCGTACTCGAGAGCCCAAAGGCGCGAAGCGCGCGCCTTTTCCGGTTCACCGCAGAACCCGGAATTCCAGTGCGGCCGGCACACTTGAATCGGGCTGTGCATGATGTCGCCCGTAAACAAAGCCTCATTGCCGCCGGCGGCCAGCGTTACCGCGACGTGGCCGGGCGTGTGTCCGGGGGTCGGCTGCAGGACCAGGCCACACGGCAACTCCGCCGCGCCATCGATGATTTCGGCCAAACCGGCCTCCACTACGGGCAGCACGCTGTCTTCGTAAACCCCGGCATTGGGACCCTCCTTGCCGGCCGGGCCCGACCAGTACTCGTGCTCGCTTTTCGAGAAGACATATTTTGCGTTCGGGAAAGTCGGCACCCAACGGCCGTCCTGCAGACGCGTATTCCAACCAACATGATCGACGTGAAGGTGGGTGCAAAACACGTAATTCACCGCTTCCGGCCGGATACCGGCTTCTTCGAGCCGTTCGAGATAGGGGTTCTGCGCGTTATGAAACTGCGGAAAGGCCGGGCGCTGCTTATCATTTCCCACGCAGCTGTCAATCACAATCGTGTGGCGTCCGGTCTGGAGAACCCAGCTATGGATCCCGAGGAGAAGTTTATCGTCGCCTGCATCGTAGTGATCGGGAACCATCAGCTCCCAATGCTCTTTCAATACGGCGGGGTCAAAGTCCGGAATCAGGGCGGCGGGAGGAAGCGGCAGGGGCTGCTCATAAACCCGCGAAACTTGTACGTGTCCGATGTGATGCGTGTGTTTTCCGGCGGGCCCGGTTGCGGTGGCCATGTTGGACTCGCGGTTTATAACGATACCATCACTCGAGCGGCGCGTAATACCCGTGCCGCCAGGTGACGCGAAGCGCGGGATTGGTGACGGTCACCGCCACGCTGCGATACTTGCCGTCATTGCGGGAGTTGCTGGAGTAATAAGTCAGAACATGCCGGCTGCGAACGTCGCGACTTAATTGTTCGATCGTATCGGGCAGTTCCGCAGGCCGGCGCACCCGATAGGCGCGTCCGCCGGTTTCTTCCGAGATGCTTTCCAGCAGGCGCGAACCCTCATAGACAGTAATGGAGTAAATCTGGACGTCTGCTTCCCGCACGAGCCGCCGTAATTGCCGCTGCGAGTAGCTGCTGTTATTGTCGCCGCCATCGGAAAGGACCAGGAGCACCTTGCGGTTGTTCCGCGCCGGTTTCATTTTTTGAATGCCGAGATAAATGGCATCGTGGAGCGCCGTCAAACCGTGGGGCCGCGTTGACTCCAGCCAACCGGAAATATCCGCGGCCTGGCTGGTGAAGCCGGTCACGAAGTGGGGCTGATCGTTAAAACGGACCAGCAGGAACTCATCACCGGGGATTGTTGTTTGAAAGAACTGCTCGACCGCCGCGGCAGACGGCGCGATTTTGCGGGCCATGCTGGCGCTGGCGTCGAACACGACTCCTACCGAAGCCGGCACGTCCACGCTCGAGAGCGAGATGATTTCCTGCGCCAAGCCGCCTTCCGAGAGATGGAAATCTTCCTTTCTGAGATTTTGCACGGGATGCCCCGCTGAATCCGTGACCGTGACTGGAATCTGGATGGCCTCCACATCGACTCGGATCGAGGCCGAGGGGGCCGCCGGGCGGGGAGGGGCGGCGTGGACAACAGCGACCGCCAGCAGGAATATCGACGTGCGGACCGCAGAGATGGTGCGCATGGATTGGGACGATTATACAGTAGCCGCGCCGTCACGTACCCGCTCAGAGAGAAGCAAGAATGGCGCCGGCGTCGGCGGTCGAGGGAAGGGCGCCGAAGGTATGGCCGGCGTTGCTTTCGAGACGCGAGGCGCAGAAGGCGTCGGCGACCGCCGGAGGACTGAAGCGCAAGAGCAGCGAAGCCTGAAGTCCCAACGCGAGGCGCTCGACAAAACGGCGGCCGGCGGTTTCGACGATGTCCTTGGGAACAGAGGCCACCAGGGCGTCAAGCCGCGGATCGCGGGCGAGGAGAATCTCGGCGCGCACGCGTTCCAGCGATTCCGGTTCCTTGGCCACCGTGCGCAGCGCGTCGAGCGCGATGACATTGCCCGAGCCTTCCCAGATTGAGTTCACCGGCGCTTCCCGATAGAGCCGGGGCATCGGACATTCCTCCACATACCCATTGCCTCCCAGGCATTCCAGCGCTTCGGCGATATGGGAAGGGGCGCGCTTGCACGTCCAGAATTTCGCGACCGCGACCGCCAGGCGGACGAAGGCCGTATCGTTCTCATCGAAGGCGCGCGCCACGCGTAACGCCGCCATCGTGGCGGCTTGCGATTCGAGAGCGAGATCGGCAAGCACGTTGCGCATCAGAGGGTGATCGGCGAGGGGGCGTCCGAACGCCTGCCGATGCCGGCAGTGATGCAGCGCTTCGACTAGCGCGCGCCGCATCAACGCCGCCGAGCCCAGAGTGCAATCGAGGCGCGTGTGCTGCACCATATCGATGATGACCGGCACACCGCGGCCTTCTTCGCCCACCAGCACGGCCCAGGCGCCCTCGAACTCGACTTCGCTCGAGGCATTGGACCGGTTGCCCAGCTTGGATTTCAGCCGCTGCAGATGAAAGGCGTTGCGGCGGCCATCGGGAGTCCATCGCGGCAGAAAAAAGCACGAGAGACCGCCGGGAGCTTGCGCCAGCACCAGGAAAGCATCGTTCATCGGCGCCGAGCAGAACCACTTATGGCCCTCGATGCGGTACTCTCCATTGCCGACGGGCTCGGCGCGCGAGATGTTGGCGCGCACATCGGAGCCGCCCTGCTTTTCCGTCATCGCCATGCCGAGCAGCACGCCGGTTTTCTCCGGCGCCGGGCGGAAGGATGGATCGTAGCTGGTGGAACGGAGCCGCGGCTCCCATTCGGCGGCCAGAGTGGCGTGCTGGCGCAGGACGGGAACCGCGGAATACGTCATCGAGATCGGGCAGACGTGGCCGGCCTCGTTCTCCATCGCCAGCAGCGCCAGCGCCGCCCGCGCCACGTGCGCGCCGGGCCGCGGATTCGCCCAGGGCAGGTTGTGGACGCCGTGCTCGACCGACAGCCGCATCAAGTTGTGCCAGGCCGGGTGAAACTCTACTTCATCGCGGCGCCGGCCGTAGCGATCGTGCGTGTGCAGCACCGGCGGATTTTCGTTCGCCTGCGCGGCCCAGTGCATGACTTCGGCCGTGCCCAAACGCTGTCCGAACGCTTCCAGCTGCGCGCACGCCCAGCCGCCGCCCTCGCGCGCTACGGCCTCGCGCAGCGTGCGGTCGGAGGTAAACAAGTTGTAATCGACCAGCGGGGGCGGTTGGTTTAAGACTTCCGGCTTCACAGCGTGTAGCGTCCCGCCTCGATGACATGGCGGGCGATCTGGCGGCCGAGCGCGACGGTATCGGCCGGCTCGTGCTTGGACAGCCGCCGCAAAATCGCCATTTGCGTGCGCAGCATGTCGCCTTCGGCGGAAGCGGCGATCACCTTGCGGGAGGCGAGCTCGATCCGTTCCATGGCGTTGGCCGCGTAGAAGCGGGTGACGGCAATCGCCTGGCGCGCCGCGGCCTCACCGTTATTAGTCCGGAGCTTTTCGGCGCGCAGCAGGCAGGATTCCATGGCGTAGACTTCCATGATGCAATCGGCCAGCGCGCCCATGATTTCCTGCTGGTCCGGCAGCGCCTGCGCATATTTTTGAGAGGCTACGCCTGCCGCGAATAGCGCCAGCTTTTTGGCGCTTGCGAGCAGGTGGTGTTCAGCCGCCAGCGCGCCTTCGCGCTCCTGCGGTGACACGGGACCCGCCATGACCTCATCCATCAGCTTCTTGATGGCCGGCAGCAGCGGCAACTGCCCGGCCAGGGCGCGCTTCATCAGCCAGCCGGTGATGATCAGGCGGTTGATCTCATTGGTGCCCTCGAAGATGCGATTGATACGGGAATCGCGGTAGGCGCGCTCGGCGGGATATTCTTCGACATATCCGTAGCCTGCGTGAATCTGGAGCACGTGATCGACCACCATGTCCAGCATCTCGGAGCCCCAGACCTTGAGGATCGAGCATTCGACGGCGTACTCCTCGATGCGCTTCTGGATTTCGCGCGAGGCTCCGTCGGCGCCGGTGTCGATATCGGCGAGCGCCGCGTCGATCATGCCGATCGTGCGGTAGACCAGCGATTCGCCCGCGTAGACGCCCGCCGTACATTCGGCAATTTTTTCCTGGATCAAACCGAATTCGGCAATCGGTTTGCCGAACGCCTTGCGCTCCCTGGCGTAGTGAATGCCGTCCTGCATGCTGTTCCGTGCGGCTCCGACGGCCGCCGCGGCCAGCTTGAAGCGGCCGATGTTCAGAATGTTGAACGCGATGTGGTGGCCCTTGCCAGGCTCGCCGAGCAGGTTTTCCACCGGGACCTGGCAATCGGAGAGGATCAGCGGGCAGGTCGAAGAGCCGCGAATCCCGAGCTTGTGTTCTTCGGGGCCCACGGAAAATCCGGGCGTGTTGCGCTCGATGATGAACGCGGAGAATTTCTCGCCGTCGATTTTGGCGAAGACCGTGAACACGTCGGCGAAGCCGCTGTTGGTGATCCACATCTTTTCGCCGTTGAGGACATAATGCCGGCCGTCGGGCGACAGGACGGCGCGCGTGCGGCAGTTCAAGGCGTCGGAGCCGGAGGACGATTCCGACAGCGCGTACGAAGCGATCCATTCGCCGGTCGCCAGCTTCGGCAGATATTTTCGCTTCTGCGCCTCGGTGCCGTACCAGACGATAGGCAGCGTGCCGATACCGACGTGGGCGCTGAACGCCACCGAAAAGCTGCCGAGCGTGGTGATGGACTCGGCGATGATGGCCGAAGTCACTTTATCCATCTCCAGGCCGCCGTAGGCTTCGGGAATATCCACGGCCATCAGGCCGAGATCGCCGGTCTTGCGCAGAAGGCTGCGGGTGAGTTCGAAGTTCTTGGCTTCGATTTCTTCGGCGACCGGCATGACTTCTTTCAGCGTGAATTCGGCGGCGGTCTTGGCGGTTTGCCGGTGCTCCTCGGTGAGGTCCTCCGGGGTAAAAATTTCTTCGGGGCTGCGCTCTTCGGTTAGAAAGCTGCCGCCTTTGGCGGGCTTTGCGGTTACTTGTTGCGTTTTGACGGTTGCCATTTCAATTCCTCCAGAGGACCGCTCATGGAGCGGCACGGAAATCTAGCTCAAATTTTCGAAAATTCCGGCGGCGCCCATGCCGCCTCCCACGCACATCGTTACCATGCCATAGCGAGCGTTACGCCGCTTTAGTTCGCGGAGCAGGGCGGCGGTCAGCTTGGCTCCGGTGCAGCCGAGAGGATGCCCCAAAGCGATGGCGCCGCCATTGACGTTGACTTTGTTGCAGTCCAGGCCGAGCGTCTTGATCACGGCCAGCGATTGCGCAGCGAACGCCTCGTTGAGCTCAATCACATCGATCTGATCCTGTCGGAGGCCCGCGAGTTTCAGCGCCTTGGGGATCGCGTAAACCGGTCCGATGCCCATCTCCTCCGGCAGGCATCCGGCATAGGCGAAGCTTACGAATCGCGCCAGCGGTTTCAGGCCCAGAGCGCGGGCGCGTTCCTCGGCCATGACGACGGCGGCAGCGGCGCCATCCGACATCTGCGACGAATTGCCGGCCGTGACCGTTCCCTTGGCGTGAAACACGGGCTTCAGCTTCCCCAAGGCTTCGAGAGAGGTATCGGCCCGCGGGCCTTCGTCGGCTTTGAATTCGATTTCGGTTGTTTGAAGTTTGGGGCCGCCGTTGGGCGCCGCGAACGTCACCGGCACGGGCACGATTTCGTCGGTGAACTTCCCTTCAGCCTGGGCCGCCAGGGCCTTCTGGTGGCTCGCCAGCGCGAACTGGTCGGCCTGTTCGCGCGAAATACCGTAACGGCGCGCGACGCGCTCGGCGGTCAATCCCATCGAGAGGTAGGAATCCGGGTAGTGCTCCATCAGCCAGGGATTGATGGAAATTTTGTTGCCGCCCATCGGAACC
This sequence comes from Bryobacteraceae bacterium, assembly GCA_035295805.1. Lineage (GTDB taxonomy): Bacteria > Acidobacteriota > Terriglobia > Bryobacterales > Bryobacteraceae > PSRJ01. The sequence continues at coordinate 9,472 of DATGII010000223.1, forward strand.
AGCGACATCGATTCGGTGCCGCCGGCGACGATCACGTCGGCGCTGCCGCCGCGGATACGTTCGGCCGCCAGCGCGATCGATTGCAGGCCCGAGGCGCAGTAGCGGTTGATGGTCATGGCGGCGGACTCGATGGGCACGCCCGCGCGGAGCGAACAGATCCGCGCCACGTTCATCCCTTGTTCGCCCTCGGGCATGGCGCAGCCGATGATTACGTCTTCGATTTCCGTTTTGGGAAGATTGGGGACGCGCTGCAGCGCGCCTTGAATGGCAAACGCTCCGAGATCGTCGGGCCGCGTCGCGCGGAGCGTCCCCTTGGGCGCTTTGCCGACCGCGGTGCGAACCGCGCTGACGATGACTGCTTCTCTCATGACTCTTCTCCCGCCGTCAGTTTCTCAACGGCTTGCCGGTTTTGAGCGTGAAGGCAATCCGCTCCTGGGTTTTCCGTTCGCCGCACAGCGACAGGAACGCCTCGCGCTCGAGATCGAGCAGATACTGCTCGCTCACGGGCGTGCCGGGCGTGATGCTGCCTCCGCACAGCACATGCGCCACTTTATTGGCTACGTTCGCATCGTGCTCGCTGATAAATTCTCCCTCGCGCATGGTGTGGACGCCGAGCTTGAACGTGGCCAGCACACTCTGGCCGGGGGCGGGAATATCGGTTCGGGGCAGGGGAGGGGCGTAGCCGGCGTCGGCGATATCCCGCGCCCGATGCTTGGCATCCAGCAGAAGGCGGTCGCGATTCATGGTGATGCGATCGGCCGGGCCGATATAGTTGAGGTGGCGCGCTTCCCAGGCGGAGGTGGAGACTTTCGCCATCGCAATCGCTTCGAAGTTGCGGCGCAAGGCCTCCAGCAATTCGACCGATTCGCTGCGCCCGCCCTCGCGCACGGAGGCGGCGGCCTGCACGGCTTGCAGGGTCATCTCCTTGCAGCCGCCGCCGGCGGGCAGAAGACCGACTCCGCACTCCACCAGTCCCATGTAAAGCTCCGCGGCTGTTTGACGCCGCACCGAATGGAGGGCGATTTCCGCGCCGCCGCCCAGACAAAAGCCGAAGGGCGCGGTGACGACCGGGCGGGGGCAGAATTTAATGCCTGCCGTCATACGCTGGAAGGCGCGGATCATCAAATCCACGTCGTCCCATTCGCCTTCCTGCACCGCCAGCAGCAACTGCATGAGGTTGGCGCCGACCGAAAAGTTCTCCGCATCACCGGTGATGACGAACGCCGAGAAATTGCGGACCGCGTCGCTATCGGGGCGCAAGGTTTCGGTGAGCATGCGCACGACATCTTCGCCGATGGCGTTTTTCAAAGAATGGAGCTCGAGGCAGCCGACGCCATCGCCGAGATCGACGAGCGACGCTCCGGGGTTATGCCGCACCACGCCGTGCGCGGCGCGGAAGTCAGCCACGCGCGCGACGCCCTCGGGCTGCGCGATCGGCTGATACGCGCGGCTCGATAGATCGAAGCACTCGCGGCCCTGCTCGCGATACCACGAGTCGGCGCCCGTACCGAGGAGTTGCTGCACGACCGGGCTCACCGGCTCGCCCGCGGCCTGCATGCGGATGACGGTGGCGCGCACGCCGGCTGCGTCCCAGAGCTGGAAGGGGCCGAGTTCCCAGTTGAAGCCGGCGCGCATGGCGCGGTCCACGGCGGCTGCGCTATCGGCGATCTCCGGGAGGCAATCGGCAGCATAGTTCCAGAGCGCGGTCAGCAGCTTCCAATGGAAGCGCACGGCCTTGTCCTTTTTTGTGTCGCCGCCAAGCAGTTGGGGCAGGCGCTCGGCAAGAGATTCGACGCTGCCGGCCATTTCCAAGGAAGGAAATTTCGGCCGCGCGGCGGGCCGGTATTCGAGCGTCTTCCAGTCCAGCGCCAGGCGCACGTCTTTGCCGTCCGGCCCGCGTTGCTTTTTGTAAAACCCCTGCCTGGTCTTATCGCCGAGCCAGCGCCGTTCCAGCATGGCTTCGACGAACGGCGGGATCACGAGCGCCTGGCCCTGGGACCGCGGAAAATTTTTGGCGACATGCGCCAGCACATCGATACCCACCAGATCGGCGAGGCGAAAAGTTCCGGTGCGCGGCCAGCCAATCGCGCTGCCGGTCAGCACGTCCACTTCTTCTACGGTCAGGTCTTCGGACTGCATCAGCCGGACGGTTTCCAGCATAATGAAGACCCCGATCCGGTTGGCAATAAAGTTCGGCGTATCGCGCGCCATGACGACTTCTTTGCCGAGGCGCAGGCCGGCGAACTGGGCGACGGCGGCGATGATGTCGGGATCGGCGTCTGGAGCAGGGATGATCTCCACCAGCCGCATGTACCGCGGCGGATTGAAAAAGTGCGTGCCGAAAAAATGCTTGCGCCGGTCAGCAGGCAGGTTGGCGGCAATCGAAGCGACCGGCAGTCCGCTGGTATTGGTGGTGAGGATGGCATCCGGCTTCAGATGCGGCACGATGCGATCGAGCAGAGCCCGCTTGATGGCAAGGTTTTCGGTAACCGCCTCGATCACCCAATCGCAATCGGACAGCAGCGCCGCGTCATCCTCGAAGTTGCCAATGCGGATGCGCGCCGCCGCGGAAGATTCGTAAAACGCGGCGGGCTTGCTTTTCTTGAGAGCCTCCAGGGCTTGTGCCGCTACGCCGTTGCGCGGGCCTTGGGCTGAAGCGATATCGAGCAATACGACCGGGAGGCCCGCATTGGCCAGATGCGCCGCAATGCGCGATCCCATGGTCCCGGCGCCCAAGACGCCGGCCTTGCGAATCAGGGCGGAAGCGGGGTTTGGTTGCGCGGGTACTCCCGCGGAGCGCAAAGCAGGTTCAGCAGTCATGATTTCGACTCCTTATGAACAAGGCCCGAGCCGTTCGGGCGCGCCAGCCCCTGCGTCAACGTTCGAGCGAACTGAGACGCGATTTCCTCCGCCGAAAGGGCGCCTTCCGGCTCATACCACTGGCAAATCCAGTTGACGGCGCCGGCGATTGAAAATGCCGCGATCTTGGCGTCGCACGGCGTGATCGATCCGTCCGCGATGCCTTCCTGAATGAACGAGCGCAGGCGTCGGTCGATCTTTCGCTTGTAATTGCGAACCTCGGCCAGCGCCTCCGGCGAGAGATCGCCGTCATCGAGACGCATCACGCAGCGGCCGAAGTTGACCGTCATCACGTTGGCGTAAGAATAGATGAAGGCTTCCACCTTCTCGAGCCCGGCGCCGCAGCGCGAGGCGATATCGTTGAGCGTCTCTTCGATGAGCGCGGTGCCCAGCCGGTAGCACTCCAGCAGGATCTCTTCCTTATTGCGGAAATAGTGGTAGAGAGCCGGCTTGGTGATCTTCAGCCGCTCGGCGACATCGTTCATGGATGTGCGCGCATAACTTTTTTCGAGGAAAAGCTGGGCGGCGGTTTTCAGCACGGCGCCGCGCTTGGTGGCCGGGTCGCGGCGGCGGTCGGCGAAGGCTTTTAAGTGCGGCGCGGAGGCGGTCGCGTTTCTCGGCATGGGCTGGGGTGGCGGCCCGATTGACAGGCGGGCCTCGCACTTGATATCTTACCCATGGGTAAGTTAAAACGCAAGAGGAACGATCGGACAAAATGATCCCAGTGGCGGCCCAGGACGATCTTCCGCTGGATCGCGTGTACCGATGGGAGCGCGAGCGCCCCGGCCAGGTATTTTTGACGCAGCCTTACGACGGGGGCAAACTGCGCGAATGGACCTGGGCCGAAGCCGCGGGTGAGGCGCGCCGGATGGCGGCTTACCTGAAGGCGCAGAACTGGGAGCCCGGTTCACGCGTTGCAATTCTTTCCAAGAACTGCGCCTGGTGGGTTCTCTCGGACCTGGCCATCTGGATGGCGGGGCACGTCTCGGTACCGATTTATTCTTCACTCCGGCCGCAATCGGCGCGGCAGATCCTGGAGCACAGCGAGGCGAAGATGTGCTTTCTGGGCGCAACGGATGAGCGGGAAATGCTGGAAAAAGCTCTCCCGCCGGGGGTCTGCGCGGTATCGCTGCCTTCGGCGCGGGAAGCCGGGTGCGCGTCGTGGGAGCAGGTGGCATCGGTGACGTCTCCGCTGGAGGAATCGCCGGCGCGGCCGGCCTCGGACCTGGCAACGATCATCTACACCTCGGGCACGACCGGCATGCCCAAAGGCGTGATGCATACGTTTGCGGCATTCACGTACAACGCCAAGATCCTGGCGGGTCAACTGGGCTTGACCGCGGACGAACGCATACTCTCGTATCTGCCGCTGGCGCACATCGTGGAGCGCGTGGGAGTGGAGTTTCTCTTCATCCTGCTGGGTGGGCGAATTTTCTTCAGCGAGGGCCTGGAGACCTTCATCCCGGACCTGCAGCGCGCGCGGCCGACGATATTTCTCTCGGTACCCCGGCTGCTTCTGAAATTCCAGCAGGGCGTCTTCGCGAAAATGCCCCAGCAGAAGTTGGAGAAGCTGCTGCGCATTCCCGGGCTGAACCGGCTGGTCAAGCGCCGCATTCTGACGGGGCTGGGTTTAAGCACGGTGCGCCACGCCGCGTGCGGCGCCGCTCCGCTGCCGCCCGAACTCCTGCGCTGGTATCGGCGGCTGGGACTGGAGCTGGCCGAGGGCTATGGCATGACGGAAACGCTAATCACGCACCTGCCGCGCCGGGGCACGGTGCGGCCCGGGTTCGTGGGCGCGGCGATCGAGGGCGTCGAAACGTGCCTGGGCGAACAGAACGAGCTGCAAATAAAAAGCCCGATGAACATGCTCGGGTACTTTAAGGACCCGCAAGCCACCCGGGACTCGTTCATGCCGGACGGCTTTTTTCATACGGGCGATGTGGCCGAGATCGCTTCCGACGGTCAGCTCAAAATCGTCGGGCGCATCAAGGAGCAGTTCAAGACCAGTAAGGGCAAATACGTGGCGCCGGCGCCGATCGAAAGCAAACTGGCCGCCCATTCGGATGTAGAAGCCTGCTGCCTGATGGGCGCGGGGTTGGCGAACCCGTTCGCCGTTACGCTACTCTCCGAAGAAGCCCGCAAGCGGTGCCGCGACGCGAAGGCGCGGCTCGTACTGGAAGACTCCCTGACCGCGCTGCTGGAAGAAATGAACCGGCAGCTGGAACCTCATGAACGAGTCGCGTTCATTGCGCTGGTGGACGGGCCCTGGAGCATCGCCAACGGTCTGATGACTCCGACGCTGAAATTGAAGCGTCCGCTGCTCGAACAACGCTACCAGGTTCTGGTCGAGGACTGGAAAAGGCGCAACCGGCCGGTGGTGTGGGAAACCGCGCCCTAGCGTGCCGCGCCTCAAAATACCAGACGCAGCGCCATCTGCATGTTCCGCGAATCCACGGCCGTGTCCACGTATTGGCCGAATGAGGGACTGGTAAACGTCCGGTTCACCTGCTGAAAGGTCGGGGTATTAAACAGGTTGTACATCTCCGCGCGAAACTGCAGGTTGAATCGTTCTTTGATGGGAGTGTTCTTGTAGAAACTCCAGTCAAAGGTGGATTGACCGTTCAACCGGGCGACGTTCCGGCCGAGGTTTCCATAGTTGCCAATCAACGGCTGAGACAGACCGAGCGATGCGGCATAGGCGGAAATGGGAGCTGCGCCCGTGGTGAGGCCGTTCGGCGCTCCGGCGCTGCCGGCGGGCGCGGGCTGGAAATCGAACGCGCCGCTGGTATTCGGCCGCACCGGGCTGATGGAAGTGCCGGTGAGACTGAGCACCGAAACGCCGCGCCGTGAAGGCCCATCGAACGTCACCGGAAAACCGGTGCGGAAACTGCTGATACCAGCGAACCCCCAGCCGCCGATCATGCGCTTCAGGGCCGGGTTGACGGTATTTTTCCCGAACGGGAGTTCATAGAGGTGCGTGATCACGGCACGCTGCCGGATATCGAACTGCGACGGCCCGCGGTTGTTGCGCGCGTCGTAAGGATTCTGCTGCACGGCGGCGTCGTTGATCAGCACGCCGAGCGCATCGGAGGTGTCGTCGATCGATTTCGCCAGCGTGTAGGAGGCCTGCACGGAATAGCCTCGGGTCAACCTCTTCGCCGCGCTGAACTCGAACGCCTGGTAATTGGAATTGGAGCCGCTATCAATCAGCCGCACATCATTGAAGCGCGGATCAATGCGGTCGCTTCGCCCGTTAGCGGGCGCGGTGGATTGAGCATTCAGCGCCAGGTAGGCGCTCAAGCTGGCGGTCTCGCCGTCAAAACTGGTGGCGGGCGTGATCAACGCCGGGTTGATGAGATTCAGAGGAATCGTGCGCTGCAGATAGTTGGTCTTGGTTCCGATGTAACTCGCCTTCAGCACCAGCTCCGGACCCACTTCCCGCTCGATCCCCAAGCTCCATTGTTGGGCTTGCGGATTCCGGAAATTGGAATCGATCACCGTCGAGAGCGAGCCGAAATTGGTTTGCGACGGATTGAATGCTCCTACCAGCGCGGCGCTGGCGGTTTGCAGCGGGGCGGTTCCGGCGATCAGGCCGGCGTAGCTGTTGGGCCCGGTGAAACTGGCTTTGCCCGTGATTTGCAGCGTCTGTACAAAAGGCGGCAGGGAGCGAATATTCGCGACCGGGTTCAGATAGTTGAAATCGTAAGCGATTCCATAGCCGCCGCGAATCACGGTTTTGGGCGCCACATTCCAGGCGAATCCCACGCGCGGCGCCGGGTTGTAATTCGCCCGGCCTACCGGTTTGTGCAGCACCATGCAGCCGAGCGGGCCCGTGCCCGCCGCTCCCATCGCATCGTGGCAGTTGAGATCGAGGTTGGAGATGATGCCGTTCACTTCGCTGACGGGCCCCGCATATTCCAGGCGGAATCCGAGGTTCACCGTCAGTTTGCGCGTCACCTTCCAATCGTCCTGGATAAATGAGAAGAGGTTCGTTTCGCGGTTTCCGCGCAGCGTGCTGCCGAATAGCTGCGTGTATTGGGTGGGCTGGCCCGCGGCGAATGACGCCCAATCGTCGAACAGGAAGAAGCCGCGCGTCGTGTTATCCACATCGCTGTTCAACTGATACCGCAGCACGTCGAGGCCTGCCTTGATATTGTGCGCGTTCTTGACGAGCGACACCGTGTCGGAATACTGAAACGTGTTCTGGACTCTTCCCTGAGGTCCGCCATTGTAGTGGCCGAAGGTATCGATCTGGCTATTGGCAAACTGGAATCGCGGCAGCCCGACCGGGACGGTGGTATCGAGCCCGAACGTCGGTGAACTGCGGCCGTAGGCCGCCCGGAACTCGTTCACCACCGTGGGGCTAAACAGGTGGGTCTCGGAGAGGTTGAATTCGCGCGGGCCGTTCACCGATGCCAGCCCGAAATTCGCCAGGTTCGTCAGAATAAACGTATTGCCCGGCGTGCCGGTGCTGGATTGGTAGTGACCATAGCGAGCCGTAAGCGTATCTTTCTCGGAGAACTGCTGATCCAGGCGGAAAGAAAACTGGAACGCTTTTTGATAATTGACACCCGATTGCTGCACCTGTCCGTTATTTAGTCCGATCACCTGCGCGCCAGGCAGCTTGTACGTGTCGAGCACCTTCTGCGAGGTCGCATCGGTAACTTGCGCCAGCATCGCCGGAGTGGGGACGTTCGCCACACGGGTGCCGCCGGCTCCGCGGATCTGCGTGCCTTCATAGGTTGTGAAGAAGTGCGTCCTGTTTTTGCGGATCGGCCCGCCCAGCGCGTAGCCGAACTGGTTTTGGTGCACGATATCGGGCGCGCCGGTGCGGTCGAAAAAGGCCCGCGCATTCAAATCGGTGTTCTTCAAAAAATCGTACGCCTCTCCATGAAAGTCGTTCGTTCCGGATTTGGTGATGAACATCAGCTGGGCGCTGCTGTTGCGGCCGTATTCCGCGTTGAAGTTGTTCGTGATCACCTGCACTTCAGCGATTTGCGAGAAAGAGAGCGGCCCGAGCTGGCTCCCGCCATTGCCGCTGATGGTCAGATCGGTCGCGATGATGTTGTCCACCGTGATGTTGTTCGCGCGGCCGCGGCCGCCGTTGGAATTGAAACTGCCCTGGCTCAGGAACGGGTTGTTGTTGGTCACCGGAATGACCCCGGCCGCGGTCGCCGCGAAACGCAGCGGATCGCGCTGCACCGGGATTTCCGCCACCTCACGGCTCTCTATCGCCTGCTGCACCTGGGCGTTGGTTACGTCGAGCGCGCTCACTACGTCGTTGACCGAGATGGATTCGCTGAGTTGCCCGAGCTCCAGAGAAAAGGCGATCCCGGTGGTCTCTCCCGCTTTCACCTCGGCTTGTGTCAGTTCGGTTCGGAACCCGGCTGCCTCGGCTTGCACGGTGTAGGTTCCGATCTTGAGCTGGTTGAACGCGAACCGGCCTTCCGCGTCGGCGCTTTGCTTCCGGCTTTCGCCTGTTTCCACGGACGTAATGGTAAGTTGAGCGGAAGGTATGGACGATTGTGACGCATCAAGAACCGTGCCGGTGACGTTGCCGGTGATTTGAGCCGAAAGGAGGCCGGCGAAACACGCCGTCAGAATAACGATCGATGGTGCTGTGTAAGGCTTCATCTGTCCTCGCAGTAGGAACCGGAATGAATCCGGTCGAGACCTTTGTCATGAGCCAGGGTTCGGAAATTCTCAACCCAGCGGTATTAGCGTAATGGACGCGGAAATCCCGCCGAGGTCGCGGAAATGTCACGTTCCGGGCAGAAAAGTAGCGACCGGACTTCGGCAGGTTGGAATTTGGGGCGCTAGTGCGCGCTCCCCGAGGGCCTTCCCTGCGGATGGATAATTAACTTCTGTACACGCCAGTTAGCGGTCTCCGCGGCGTAGACAATGTTCTCCGAAGGACACGCCAGTTCGTGCACGCCGGAGAACTGCTTCAACAGGCGCCCCGAGCGCCCGATCACGCCGAGCACTTTGCCGTCGAGTGAAACTTTGAAGACGCGCCCGGGGAAGGTGCTTTCGCCGACGTACAGCACCTGGTTGGGTCCCGGCGTAATGCAGATGGAATTGGGAGCGCCGATGACCGCGGCCAGGCGCTCGCCGGCCGGCGTGTTGCCGTAGACGGCGTGCGTTCCAGGCACTGGCGGCACGTCGATGCTGAACATCCGCAGGAATTTACCGTCGGTATCGAAGACCTGGATGCGGTGGTTCGTCCGATCACCGACATAGAGGTTATTGTTCTTGTCGGCGACAATGGCGTGCGGGATACGGAATTGGCCCGGCCCGGTGCCCTTGGTGCCCCACGACTTCACCCATTCGCCGTTCTTATCGTACTTGGCGACGCGCGAATTGACGTATCCGTCGGTAATGTAGATGTTACCGTCCGAGTCCCAGGTGACATCGGTGGGCTGGCGAAACATGCCGTCGATCGGGGCCAGCGGCGGATCAGGGTGCTCCCACGGGCGCGCGCCCTCGTCGGCCGCCTCGGTGCGCCGTCCGAAGACCCACACCACGCGGCCGGCGGGGTTGAACTTGATCACCATGTCGGAGCCTTTGTCGATCGCCCAGATGTTGTCGTTCTTGTCGATGCGCACCGAGTGCGCTTCGGACCACGCGTACAACCCCTTGCCGATCTCGCGGACGAACTCGCCGCTGGGGCCGAACTCAAGCAGCTGCGCCGCGGCTGCCCCGTAGGCGGGACCATTGGCGCTGTTCGACCGCGTGAAGACGAAAACGTGTCCTTTGGAATTAACGGCGACGCCCGGCACCTCGCCGAAATTCATTCCCGGAGGCAGCTTAAAAAAATCGGGGATGGAATCGAATTGAATTTCAGGGACATCCTGCTGGGCGAAAGCCAGGGGCGCCAGCAGTGCAAATAAGAATCCGGCGAGACAGGTTTTCATCGAGGCCTCCCGGTTGATCTTATCCGCTCGGGCCGCAGCGGGCAACCAGGCGCGCTCGGAGAGTATAGAATAGGCCGAAGGCGAGGAGGAGGAGAGGATGCGGAATCGACGGGAATTCATCACGGGCCTGGCGGGTGCATCGCTGGGAGCCGGAGCATTTCTCAAAGCGGCGGCGCAAACGCGGCGGGAAGTGCGCGTGGGCGGCAAGCGCGTGAAGGTGATCGACATCCACGCGCACGCGAATTTTCCCGAAGTGGCGGATGTAATTAAGGACGGTCCGCTGGCGCGATTCGCGCGCGGCCGCCCGCTCGGGCAGGACCGCATCCAGGAGCTCGACAAGCGCGGCATCGATATGCAGGTGGTCGAGGTGAACACATTCTGGTGGTATCAGGCCGACCGTAATCTTGCGACGAAAATTGTCGAGACGCACGATAACGGCCTGGCGAAATGGGTCGCGGCGCACCCGGACCGTTTCGTCGCGTTCACCTCGCCGGCGCTGCAGTTTCCCGATCTCGCTGTCGAGCAGCTCGATCACGCGGTCCGGCAATTGAAGATGCGCGGCGTCGCGATTGGCGGACACGTCAACGGCGAGCCGCTTTCGCATCCCAAGTATGACCCGTTCTGGACCAAGGTGCAGGAATTGGGCGTGCTGGTCTTTATGCATCCGAACAATGCCGAGAATATTGCCAAGCCCGGCTCCCTGGATGGTTCGGGCGATCTCGGCAATGTCATCGGCAATCCGCTGGAGACCACGGTTTTCCTGTCTCATCTGATTTTCGACGGCACACTCGACCGTTTCCCGAATCTGAAGATTTGCGCCGCGCACGCCGGCGGTTACCTGCCCTCGTATTTGGGGCGCACGGAAGTCACCTGCGACGTGCGCCAGAACGCAAAGTGCGCGAATAAGAAGCGGCCGCACGAATATCTGAGCGATCAGATTCTGGCCGACTCGATGATCTTTTCGGCGGAGGGCGTCCGGCACCTGGTCGCGGAGATGGGCGCCAGCCAGGTGGTGTACGGAACCGATATGCCGTTCGATTGGCCCGACACGGTCGATGCCATTCTCCAGGCGCAAATCCCCGACGCGCAGAAGGAGGCGGTTCTCAGCGGTAACCTGGTCAAGCTGCTCCGCCTGACATGAGCGCGCCGGTCATCGATTTTCACGCGCACGTCCTCGAGCCCGAAGCCCTCAAACAATGCGCGCCGCATAGCGTAGCCACCGGTTTCGGCGCGCGCCCCATGGCGCCGGGCACTCCCGGGTTCAACTTAATGGCGGGAATGCTCGACCCCGAAATCCAGATCAGCGACATGGACCGGAAGGGCATCAGCCGGAGCGTTATTTCCACCGCGACGGTCGTGCAGAGCACCTGGTGGGCGGACGCCGCGCTGGCGGCGGAGCTGGACCGCCGCGCCAACCAGCGCATCGCCGAATGGGTGGAGCGATACCCCGCCCGTTTCACCGGCACTTTCACGATTCCCATGCACCACATCGACGCCGCGATCAAGGAGCTGGAGTTCGCGGTGAGCAAACTCAACCTCCGGATTGCCAACGTTTCGTCAAACGCCGGCGGATTCTATCTGGGCGATCCCAAATTCCGGGAGTTCTGGGAAGCGGTGGTTCACCATGATCTGACGGTGTTGATCCATCCGCACGGCGTGACCGATCCGCGCTTTCAAAAATTCGCGTTGTGGAACGGAGTCGGGCAGCCCATCGAAGAGACCATGGCGATCGCGTCGCTTATCTACGAAGGAATTTTCGAGACGTTTCCCGGCGTAAAGGTGGTGATTGTGCACGGCGGCGGCTACCTGCCGCATTACACGCGTCGGCTTGACCGCAACTACACCATGCATCCGATGAGCGCGCAGAATATCAAGAAGATTCCGACCGAATACCTGCGCTCCCTTTATTACGACAGCTGCGTCTACGGAAACGATGTATTGGAAGCGTTGGTCCGCCGTGTCGGCGCCGACCGCATCATATTCGGAACCGACTACCCGTTCGGAGAAGAGGATCCCGTGGGCAATCTCGCGAAAGCGGAGGGCCTCTCAGATGACGACCGCAACCGGATCCTGAGTATAACGCCGGCGAGCCTGGCGCCGGCGCTGTCGCAATGAAGCGGAGTCTTACTGCGCCGGTGCGCGGGCCGAAGCAACCGCTCCCGCGCAATACCCTGTCCGGCGCTTTGATATATTGATTCTGATCAACTTCAGGAGGGTCTATGCGCGCCGTCTTTTCGGCATCCCTGATTCTGCTCGGAATCACGCTGAGCGGCCTGCCCGCGGGGGCCGAAATGGATTTCTCCGGGGATTGGGCGCCGCGCTTTTACGAGGATCAGCCGGAGCGCGTCCCCGGTCCCGAGCTCGGCGATTATCTCGGCCTTCCTGTCAACGACGCGGCCCGCATGCGCGCCGATACCTGGAGCGCCTCGCTGCTGACGCTGCCCGAGTGGCAATGCCGGCCGCACGGCGCCGACTATATCTGGCGCGGTCCGTCGAATCTCCGAATCTGGAAGGAAGTGGATCCCTCGTCGCGCGAGATCATCGCCTGGCACGCCGAATGGCTGCGCTCGGTTGATCGACCCGTCTACATGGATGGCCGTCCTCATCCAGCCGACTGGGCGCCGCATACGTGGGCCGGATTCTCCACTGGAAAATATGAAGGCGACGTTCTCACCACGTACGTCACGCATCTTAAAGAAAGCTATATCCGCCGCAACGGCATGGCGCGCAGCGAAAAAGCCACCGTCACCGAGCACTGGATCCGGCACGGCGACTGGCTCACCGTGATGACGCTGGTCAACGACCCGGTGTATCTCACGGAGCCGTTTGCGCGCACCACGGATTATCAGCTGGACCTGCACCAGCACGTTCCGCCGTACCCCTGCGACGCCGTTACGGAAGTCGAGCGGCCGAAGGGCGTGGTGCCGAACGTGCTGCCCGGGGCCAACAACGCTCTCAACGATTTTGCCGATCGCTATGGTGTGCCGCGTGAGGCCGCGCGCGGCGGCGCTCAGACCATGTATCCCGAGTACCGCAAGAAAGTGAAGGGCGCCACGGCCAAGCTGGTGGTGGAACGGTGAGTATGAGCCGGCGAGTTCTCGCTTTTCTGCCCATTGCGGTGCTTGCGGCCGCGCAGCCAGCGCCGGATTCCGACGTTCACATTTTCCCGGTACGCGGCTCGATCTATATGTTGGTCGGCGGCGGCGGCAACATCACGGTTTCCGCCGGCCGCGATGGCATCCTCATGGTTGACACGGGCGCCGCGGCGATGACCGACAAAGTCCTCGCAGCGATCCGCCGGCTTCAAGGCCAGACGGCGACCAACGGCGTCGAGGTTTTGTCCTATGGCGCCGAGGGCCGCTCCGCGATGCGCGCCATCGTGGATACCAAGGAGCCTCCGAAGCCGATCCGCTACATCATCAATACGGAGGTGGATCCCGACCACACCGGCGGCAACGAGGCAATCGCGAAGGCAGGCAAGACCTTCACCGGCGGCAACGTGGCGGGCAATATTTCCGATGCCGCCGTGGGCGCTGCGGTGATGGCGTATGAGACGGTGCTGAATCGCATGACGGACGCCAAGCTGCCCTTCGGCGCCCTGCCCACCGATACTTACCACATCGACTCCATGAAGCTCAGCAATTATTTCAACGGCGAAGGAATCGAGATGTTGCACATGCCCCGCGCGCATAGCGACGGCGACAGCGTCGTCTGGTTCCGCGGTTCCGATGTGATCAGCACCGGCGACGTCTTCACGCCGGACCGGTATCCCTTCATCGACCTCGCGCACGGCGGCAGCATTCAGGGAGTGCTCGACGCGCTCAATCGGATCCTCGATATGACGATTCCCGAGTTCCGGCTCGAGGGCGGCACGATTGTGGTGCCCGGCCATGGGCATTTGTGCGACGCCGCGGATGTGGCTTATTACCGCGACATGGCCACCATCATCCGCGACCGCGTCCAAGCCCTCATTCGCAAGGATATGACGCTGGAACAGGTCAAAGCCGCCAAACCCACGTTGGATTACGACGGTATCTACGGCGCCACCACCGGCCCTTGGACCACCGACATGTTCATCGAAGCGGTATACCGCAGCCTCACCGAGAGGAAGAAATGAGGCGCCTGACTTCGGCAATCCTTTTTGCCCTCGTTCTGGCGCACGGACAGGGCCGCGCCCCGCAGACGCCCAAAGCCGCCGCGCCAATCGATCTGACCGGCTACTGGGTTTCGGTGGTGACCGAAGACTGGCGCTTTCGCATGATGACTCCCGCCAAAGGCGATTTTCCAAGCATTCCGCTCAATCCCGAGGGGCGCAAAGTAGCGCTCGCCTGGGACCCCGCCAAAGACGAGTCCGCCGGCGAAGCCTGCAAAGGATACGGCGCCGGAAACATCCTGCGCATGCCCGGCCGCCTGCACATCACCTGGCAGGACGAGAATACTCTGAAAGTGGAAACCGACACCGGCCAGCAAACCCGTTTGTTTCACTTCGGCCGGCAGCAGCCGCCCAGCACTCCGCCGGACTGGCAGGGATTCTCGGTTGCGCAATGGGAATTCGCGGGCGGCCGCGGGCGCGGCGCAGGCGGTGTTCGCGGCGGCGACCTGAAAGTAATCACCACCCACGTGCGTCCCGGCTATTTGCAGAAGAACGGCGTGCCGTATAGCGGCGATGCCGTCATCACCGAACATTTCGACGCCCTCGAAAAGGAAGCCAATGGCGATCAGTGGCTGATCGTGACCACGCTGGTGGACGATCCGCAATATCTGAACCAGCCCTTCCAGCGCAGCACGCATTTTAAGCGCCAGCCCGACGCCGCAGGCTGGGATCCCGAGCCCTGCATCGCACGCTAGCCGCCGGCATTCCGAGCGGGAGGAGCGCGCCTACGGAGCAGCCAGCGCCCGGTACTCGGTCACAACCAGGTTGCGCGCTCGCTGGCCGCCGATCGGGCCAACACGTTGGAACCCAATCCCCGCTGTTCCGTCGTTGGAACCAGCGGTGGCGGGAATCGTCACGGTCTGGGCCGTCGTGCCATCGCTCAGGATGAAGGAAAGCAAGCTTCCATCCAGTGTGACCTGGAGAGTAGTTGCGGTAACAGCCGCTTCGAGAGTGTGAAAGACCGTGTGGTCGAAGCCGGCGGGCGTGCTCGTTCTGGCGAACGCGACGGTCGAATGCAAATCCAGAATCGTCACCCTGCCGGAACTCTCCAACTCGACCCAGTATCCGGCAGAATCTCCTCCCATGATGCCGTCGGCGGCGGCGGCTCCGCGGCTATGGAAATAGGGGCCGGCCACGGTGCTGTTGCCCGCGGAATCAGCCGGCACGAGTACCTCCGCCCGAATATTGAAGCTCTGGCCCATGTTAACCCCGCGGAACGAACAGGAACTGCCGGAGGAGGGCTGGCCGAATTGCACGCCTCCGGCGCCGGTTCCCCAGTTTTGGAGGGAATTGGATGCGATGCTGTCGCCGGTCCAGATGGGTATGTAGCAGAAGGTGCGGGTGCCGCCCAACGCAAGGTCAGTCACGCCGAGCACGTTGTGCGCGGAATCCGCCCGCTGGAAGCTGTCGGAGGTAATCACCACTGCCGCCGGCGTCGCGGACCGGCCGGCGCCCAGTGCCGCCACCGTCATCGTGGATGCGGCTGCGTCGTCTCCCCGGAAGGTGATGGTCGCGTTTTGCGGTGTCGCGTCCACCGGGGCGAAGCGGACGGTGACGGTCTGTTGCGCCCCCGCACTCAAGGTAAACGAGGCCGGCTGCAACCGGAAGGGGCCGGCCACGCTTCCCGTCAGGGTAACCGACGCCGAGCCGGTGTTCGTCACAGTGACGGTCAGATCCTTGGTCTGACCCACCGAAACGGTGCCGAAATCAAGGCTGGACGCGGACGCGCTCAGAACTACGGAACCGGCCGGCTCTTCGCCCGGGCCGGGCGGCGTAAGAACGACGGAGTAGGGTGTTAAGTCGATCAGCGTTCCATGCCACGCACCGCCGGCATCCTTCACCCACGCGAACAAGCGTAACAGCCGCGGCCCCACCGGGGCCTTCGATTGCGCTTCCACATTCTTTGCGCTGAAAACTCCATTGGCGCTGGGGATCGGTCCCAGCCCGATGTCGGCCGTTACGGAATCCTCGACCAGGCCGCTGCGCACCAGCGCGTAGTTGACTCCCAAGATCCGGTCGTAGGGAGTCACGCTAGCGGTGACGGTGCTGAGCGGATTGCCTCCGGCGACGGCGTAGTGCGGAGTGGTGGAGATGTTGGAGACGGCTGGAGCCGATCCGAGGTTACCGGGGTTGATCTCCGCCGTCACCAGCTGGCTGAACCCTTGAGAAAAGGTTTTCGGAGGAATCCATGAATAGACGAAGCGGGTCCCTGCCTGATTCATCACGGCGCTGCCGGATGCGGGACTGGCCATCGTAAACCAATTCAGGAGAGTGCCCAGTTGCAAGGCGGCCGACCCGTCGGTGTTGTAGAGGATGTCGTACGCCAAAAGCTGGCTGCCGTCCGCGGTCAATTGCACTCCGGGGGTGTTGCCGATGCCGTCCTGGCGCAGCCGGACCCGGTTGGTTCCGTCGAAATTCACCGCGCCTGTATCCACCAGCGAGCCGCTGACTCGGGCGTCATACAGGACTTTCGTGCCATCGGAGCTGATCGCCAGGCGGTAGACGTATGGAACGGGACCGAGTATCAGATGTAGATTGCTGCCATCCAGGTTGACTCCGAAAATGCCCTCGGATCCGCCGGCTTTGGCGGCAAACACGATGCGCGCGCCGTCGGCGCTGACGCTAAGGGTGCCGTTGGGAGTGTTTCCGGTACTGGCGAACTCGGGGATCCAATAGCTGGAGGCCGTGGTTCCCAGCAGCGCGGCAACCGCCGTGGGGCCCACGATCTGCCGCATGCCGGAACCGTCCCAGTTCATCACGTACAGGCCGCGCAGGAACGGAACGGGATGCGGCGCGGGGCCAAAGTTGGTGTCGCGTCCGACCAGGAAGAAAATTCTCTTGCCGTCGCCTTCCAGAGCCATGCCGCTGATTCCGGAAACCGCGCCATCCTCGGCGGTCAACAGGGCGGAGCCTCCCGCCCGGATCTGCCTGCCCTCGGTGATGGCGATCTTGGAGGCATCGTCGCTGATCGATATCGTGGAGCCGCAAAAACATCGAGCCGTGTAGGAATCCACCAGGTGTGGATTCGTGCCGGCAAAATTCATGGCATAGACCTGATTCTGTCCCCGCGTCGGGCTCACATCTTTCGCGAACGCGATCAGCGCGCCATTGCCGCTGATCGCCGTGCTGCCCCGGTAGCCGTTGGCGTCGGATTCGGCATACGACGTGATCTGATGGTACGCAATTGTCCGCACGATCGAAGGGCTCGCGCTGCCGGTGCCGGCCACCCGAAGCAACGGCGCATTGCTCTGCGCCGCCCCGATCGTCACCACCAGCGGATAATCGCCGGACGCCAGGTTGGGCACCCGCAGGTTGAGTTGCAGGGCTCCCATATAACCGGGCGCGAGGCCGGCGAAGATTACCTCCGCGTGCTGCCCTCCGATGACGGCTGTCACCGGCAGCACCGGAAGGGCCAGAGGTTCCGCCGGCG
>DATGII010000224.1:0-4281 GCA_035295805.1 Bryobacteraceae bacterium
CCTCTGGAATGAAAAGGGAAACAGGTGACAACAGCTGTGGCAGGCTCTATATATGTCCTGCTGGAGCGATCCCGCGAACGCATGCGCCGGCTCATTGAGAGGCCGAAGCTTCTCGCCGGCGGTTGAGCGGGGCCAGCCGTCGCACAAGGAGAACATAATGAAGACTCGGCGGATCTGGCCCGCAATATTGGGTTGCGCGGCCATGGCAGGAGCCAGCATTGCGGCAGCCGGCAACTTCACCAGCGCGGCCCATTCCGATTACTACGCGTCCGGGCGGCACCAGTTCTATGTCTGGTGCGGTGGCGCCGGAGATCACACGGCGATCGAAGCGGGCAAAGACGCCGAAGACGCCCAGCTCCGCCTGTACGAGGCGGCAAAGGCCGAAGGGCAGACCGCCTGCTGGCCGGTCTGGCAGGGCCGCGTCGCGGGCTAACTTAGTTCTCCTTCCTAATTGTCATGGCCCGGCGCGGGCGTAACCGCGTCCGGGCGTAACCGCGTCCGGGCCACCCAGACTGCGCGCGCGTCCGCGCGCGAGTGACTCCCGGCAGCACCGCGAACGTCCGGATATTGTTTCGAAATCACGTTTGTCGTGCTCGCCGGGTTCGGTGCCGCTCCAACTGGGTAGCCCGCATTTGCGGGCCATGACAATCTGGGGAAATGACGAGAACCCCCGAGCCCGCGCGCATTATCCCTTTCACCGGCAATAGCCTCGATCGCGCCAGCCACCGCCGAACTGACATCGAATGGATCAAAGCGCGACGGAGCGACCCGCGCTCGCTCATTCACCCGATGTGGCGGCTTCAGGCGTTCGCAACCGGCGGCGACAAGAGCCCGCTCGAAGCCGCCTTCTTTGCGCCGGGCCTTTGCGAGCCGCTCGCAGCGGCAAATGCGCCCTGCATTTTCCTCGGTCTCGATGACGATCGCGCGGTTTTCGCGCTCGACGTTTCGGCGGCAGAGGATCCCGAAAACAGCGGGCCGCTCGCCGGTCTTGGAAAATTCCACGAATTGCGCGGCGCAGCGGCGCTTCTGGCGCTCAAAGACGTGGCCATTCTCGGCCAGGCCAAATCGCTGATCGACTGGCACCAGCGCCACGGTTTCTGCCCGCGCTGCGGATCGCGAACGGAACTCATGGATGGCGGTTACCGCCGCCTGTGCCAAAGCTGCGGCGCCGAACATTTTCCGCGCACCGATCCGGTTGTTATCATGCTCGCGACTCTTGGCGATTCCTGCCTCGTGGGACGCGGCCGCAATTTTCCCGGCTTCATGTACTCGGCGCTCGCAGGCTTCATCGAACCCGGCGAAACGATCGAAGAAGCGGTGCGCCGCGAAATATTCGAGGAAGCCGGCATCCGGACCGGGATTGTACGTTATGTGACGGCGCAGCCCTGGCCGTTTCCTTCGTCGCTGATGATCGGCTGCTTTGCTGAGGCACTGGATCGCGCAATTCGCATCGACGAAGCCGAACTCGCCGACGCACGCTGGCTCGACCGCGACACGGTGCGGGCGCTTCTCGAGGGCGAACATTTCGAAGGCATACGCATTCCGCCGCCGATCGCGATTGCGCACCACCTGCTCAAGACCTGGGCGGACGGAGCGTAAATGACGGCGAAGTTCAGCGTCATACAGGCAGACATCAGCTTGCTTGCCGCCGAGGCCATCGTCAACGCTGCCAACGAGCCCCTGGTCATGGGTGGTGGCGTCGACGGCGCGATCCGCCGCAAAGCGGGTCCGGGGATGGAAACAGAAATCCGTGCAATCGGCCGCTGCCCGACCGGCGAAGCCACGATCACGCGGGGCCACGCGCTCGCAGCGAAATTTGTCATTCACACGGTCGCGCCGATCTGGAGCGGCGAACAGGCCCAGCGCGAATCGGATATCCGGCTGCTGGCAAACTGCTACGGGAATTCGCTTGCGCTGGCGCGGGCAAACGCCATCGCGGAAATCGCCTTTCCCTGCCTCGGCACGGGCATCTACGGCTGGCCTGCCGATCTCGCGGCGCAGACGGCATTCCGCGCGGTCTGCGCTTCTGTACAGAAGCAGGACGGCATCGCGCATGTCATCTTTTGCTGCTTCAGCCCCGCCGATCTCGATCGTTATGGGGTGCTGGTCTGGGACCATCCCGCACAATCTAGGCCGCCGTCCTAGGCCTTCGTCCGGCCTGTTCCTTGCGTGAGATGGAGACTGCAATCCCAGGATGGAACGGCCATGAAACGGACTTCCTTCTCGCTCAGTCCCGGCTAATCGGCCACCGGAATTGCAACAAGGAATGCACGCGCAATGCGCCACGCCCGGAACGTTCGTGCTCGCGATAAGCATTGCGACCGCAGCGTTTTACGCGATCTGGCTCGCCTGAGCGGCGCGGGCCTTTTCCAGATCGGCGGGCGTGTCCACGGAAAGCGGCGGCGTATCAACGAGACCGACGGCTATGCTCATTCCGTCTTCCAGCGCCCGCAGCTGCTCGAGCCTTTCGCTTTTTTCCAGGTCTGACGGCGGCAGCGTCACAAACCTGGCGAGCGCCTCGCGGCGAAACGCATAGACTCCGATGTGATGATAGAGTTCGCCTGCGCCCGATGGGACGCGGTTGCGGCTGAAATAAAGCGCGCGCCCGTACGACTTTCCGCTTTGCCACGCGATGACGGGTTTCACGACGTTCGGATTATCGAAATCCGCCGCCTCCGTGATGGATGCGGCGAGCGTCGCAATATCGGCGCCGCTTTCCGCGAGAACCCGCATCACCACGCGCAGGCAAACCGGATCGAGCAAAGGCAGGTCGCCCTGCAGATTGACGATGGCATCGTGGATTCCCGAGGGATCGAACTGTTGGAGCGCGGCAAAGACGCGGTCCGTTCCCGACGGCAGCTGCTTATCAGTGAGTACGGCCGAGCCGCCCGCCGAGACGACCGCTGCCACGATTTCCGCATCACCTGCGGCCACAACGACGGGGCCGATCTCCCCGGCAACGGCCGAACGCCAGACCCGCGCGATCATCGGCACGCCGCCGATATCGGCGAGCGGCTTCCCGGGAAGCCGCGTCGCCGCCATTCGCGCGGGAATAATGACGACACTGTTCAACGGCGGCACTCCCACTTCCAATTTATGCGACGCTTCGCCGCAATGACGCTCCAAAGCCGAACGGTAATGTCGCGCGCCGGTTTTCGGGGGACACGGGTGCGCGGCCCTCGCGCCTTAGCTTGCATTCCCGGCAGACCGTTACGCATTCAGCCCTTAGCAGGAGCCCGGACCTTATGGATTCCTTTGAGTGGAACAAGATCGCCGGTGCCGTTCTTGGGACACTTCTGTTCGTGGTCGCCATCAAGATCGGGACGGAAATGTTCTTCGAAGTCCCCATGCCGCTCAAACCCGGCTATGTGGTGCAGGGCGTACCCGCCGCCGCCTCGAGCACGGGCGCGCCGGCCCAGCCCTCCGAGGAGCCGCTCCCGGATTTCGGTACGGTTCTTCCGAAGGCCGATACCGCCAAGGGCCAGCAGATTTCGCAGAAATGTCAGCAATGCCACGATCTGGCCAAGGGTGGTCCGGATAAGATCGGTCCCAATCTCTGGGGCGTCGTGGGCCGGGCGCGGGCTTCGCGCTCCGGCTTCAGCTACTCGAGTGCGATGTCGTCCAGCCATGCGCCATGGACGTTTGAAAGTCTCTTTCGCTACCTGAAATCGCCCCAGGCCGTGGTCCCGGGCACCAAGATGACCTTTGCCGGTCTGCCAAGCGCGCAGGATCGCATCGATCTGATTGCGTGGCTTAGAACGCAATCGGATTCGCCCGTCCCGGTCCCGGCCCCCGCACCGGCCGCCCCCGCGAAAGCACCGGCTGCTGCAGCGCCGGCCCCACCAGGAAAGGCGAATGCGCCGGCAACGGCTGCGCCCGCAGCACCGGGCAAGACGCCCACGCCCACACCTAACAAACCCGCTCCCGCCAAACCGGGCTGAGCGAGAACCTTCATCAGTTGCGGCGTGCGTGCCTTTGGCGCGCGAAGCGCGCCAACATTTTCCTTCTGCGGCCTGCGAGCATTCTTTGCATCCCCCGCGTTAAGCTTTTTTTCTTTTTCCGGTGGCCGGGAAACGGAAGGACAGCAGAGCGTACAGAGCGCGGGCGGCGTTCGCTTCGGCGCCGCGTGGACGGCCCGGCCGCGGCCGGTCGGTCCAGGCCGGTATGTCGAAATGGACCCACGACCGCGCGCGGACGACGAAGCGGTTGAGGAACAACGCCGCGGTGATCGCGCCGGCGAGATTGTAGTCGGGACTGTTGTTCAAATCGGCGATCGGACTC
>DATGII010000225.1:0-9780 GCA_035295805.1 Bryobacteraceae bacterium
CGTGTTTTAAACCATTTAGGGAGGAACGGGCGCGGCCCGCAGGGGTGCGAGGTCCTCCCCCGTGGCGCGGAGGATTGGCTGGGGCGGATTGGATTTCAGGGGAAACTTGTTCGGTCATAAGACACCTTTCAAATGAAAAAACGCGGCGAGCGCCGCGTTTTTGGAGGAAAGAACCTTCTTCCCTGATTTCGTTGTAACATGCCGGAATGGGCGTAGGTCCGACGGGGGAGCGGAAGTGGTTGATTTCGTTGACACGATTTCGGCTCATGAGCGGTGAACGCATACTCAATTGGGCCGCAGATGAACGCCGATCAACGCAGATTGAGGCGTCAACTTGGAGAGATCGGCTAAACTGAAGTTCTCTTCGAACATGCCCCTTGCACCCGGCACAAAAATTGGGCCCTACGATGTCATTGGGATGCTGGGCGCCGGCGGGATGGGTGAAGTCTATCGCGCTCGCGATTCCCGATTGAAACGGGAAGTTGCCTTAAAGGTCCTGCCCGAGGAGTTGGCGAATGACCCGGAGCGCATGGCGCGATTCGAGCGCGAGGCTCAACTGCTTGCGTCCCTGAACCACCCCAACATCGCTTCCATTTACGGTCTGGAAGAATCCAGCGAGATCCGCGCGTTCGTCATGGAACTCGTCGAGGGGCCCACATTGGCCGAGCGAATCGCGCGAAGGCCCCTTCCGCTCAGGGAAGCCCTCTCCATTGCGCGGCAGATCGCGGAGGCTCTCGAATACGCACATGACCGTGGCATCATTCATCGCGACCTGAAGCCCGCCAACATCAAGCTCACAGGCGACGATTCCGTGAAGGTTCTCGATTTCGGCCTCGCCAAGGCTCTCTCCCCGGATCTTCCCTCGGCCGGCAATTCGAACGTGCCGACACTTACTGCCGGGGCTACTGCGGCCGGGGTCATCCTCGGCACGGTCAGCTACATGTCTCCGGAACAAGCCCGCGGTCAAGCCGTGGACCAACGCACGGACATATGGGCATTCGGATGCGTCTTGTTCGAGATGGTGACCGGGCGAGTACCATTCCCCGGCGAAACCACGACCGACCAATTAGCCGCCATCCTGACGAAGGAACCGGATCTGGATGCATTGCGCGATTCGACTCCGGCCTGTATCCGGACCCTCATCGGCAGATGTTTACAAAAGCGGACCAAGGCACGACTGCAAGCGATTGGAGACGCACGCATCGAGATTGAAGAATGTCTGGCGGGCAGTACCGAACCAATGGCGGCCTCTCCGGCAGAGATTGTTGGCACGCGGGAGAGGAAGAGCCGGATCACGTGGCGGGCCGTAATCGCGGCAGGCCTCCTGTTGACAGCCAGCGCCGCTTTGCTGGGCTGGCGGATCGGAGAGCAGCCAGGCGTAGAATGGGCGGCCGACATGATCAACGGTCCCGCCGCCTCCATGGGTGCGCGCATCTCTCCCGATGGCCGCACGCTCGCCTTTCAGGCTCTGGTGGATAACCTGACCCAGGTCGCCGTCTCGAACCCGAGCACCGGGAACTGGACGTTACTGACGCACGACCGGCAGCACGGCTTCGTCAATGAGATCACTTGGGCGCCCGACGGCTCCAAACTGTATTACGACCGAATCGTGGGAGTGCCCGCGGGTATCTACAGCGTACCCGCGCTCGGGGGCGCCGAACGCCTCGTCCTGGAGCATGCCGGCAGCCCGGAAGCGCTACCCGATGGCAGCCTTTTGCTGATTCGCGAAGATGCCGGCGCGCGCTGGCGCATCTACCACTTTCTGCCCGATTCGCAGCGCCTGGAGCCGTTACCGGGATGGATACCGATCGGCACCACAACGCCATTGCGCGTCTTCCCTGACGGCAAGGAAGCCGTCTTCAATGGAATGTCGAGCCCGACTGATCCCTCCTCCCACCTTTACATCACCAATATCGCGACCGGCAAGACTCGCCGGCTCGCTCCCGATTTGCCCGAACGGAACAACAACGAAAGTTACCCCATCGCCACCACCGCAGACAATCGCGGTGTTCTATTGGATATCCCGGCGGGTGACTTGCACCGCCTCGTGTTCGTGCCTCGTGAGGGCAAGGGCAAGATTCAAACGGTGATGACACTGACCAAGCCAACGTGGTTTTTGGAGTCCGCCCGCGACGGGGTTTTGTACTTGGATCAAGCGGATCGTCCCCACGAGATTCTACGCTTTCCGGCTACGGGAGGACGTCCGGAAATTCTGGCTTCCTCCGACACGTATGTGCCGGCGGGCCAATACATGGAGCCCGTGGAAACAGCCACCGGCCGGTTTTTGCTGGATACGCAGTTTTCCGGCCGTGGACGGCTCCTCGTTGGCAAGCCCGGCCAGGATTTTCTTGCCCTGTTGGACACCGCGGAGGAGACTTCATCGCCGGCAACCGCGCTGGGCGGTGATGAGGTCGCGCTGGTGTTAGGAAACGGCAGCCGTCAGAGGGTTGTGATCGCGTCCGCCGCCGACGGCCGCGTGCTCCGAACGCTGGAGGGGGCAAAGGGGCGGCCGATTACTTCCCTGGCCGCCTCTCCCGATTGGAAGACGATCTACTTTGGAGCCGATGGGGCCATCTGGTCGATGCCCGCGGCGGATGGTCCCGCGCGCAAGATCGCCGCGGGCGAGAACGTAAGCGTCGATCCGAACGGCAGGTACCTGGTGATCACGAAGGACGTACGGTTCAAGCCCACTCTGACCCGACTCACCCTCGACACCGGCAAGATCGAAGACATTCCGCTCGCCAACGATCAGGAAATCGCTCCCGTGCCGACCGGCGCCCGTTCTATCAATCGCGAGGGCAAAATGCTGATCACCACAGCCCCTTCGGATTCGTGGTTTTATCGAGTGGCGGTGCTGGACCTGGCGACGCGCCAGATCACTCCCATTCCGGTCAACTACGCGGGAGACACCTTGTCCGCTAACTGGACGCCGGATGGGAGCGTGGTGTCAGTGGGCCTGCCTCTCAAGATTCGTATCTGGCGGTTTCGGCCGGGCTCGAAGTAAGGATTCCTCAAACGCCGTGACCCATTTCTTTGGCCGGGAGCATTTTACATGATGCAAGCTGGCCAGTCTCCCCGGTTCCGGCGCGAGAAATGCCGTGGGGCCGTCTATTCGAAATTTAGATAAGTCCACGGGACGAAAGCCTGCCGTATAATTGAGCCGGTGCGCCGAAAACCGCCCTCGTGGTTTCAGATCCGCTTTGGCTCCTGGCGGTTCTACGCCGTCGTGGTACTGGCTGCTTTCCTCATCCACGGAATCGGCGCGCTGGTCAACTCCGTGCAAGATGTGCAGCCCATCAGCTCATCTCTGTCCGACGAGTACAAGAAGAAGCAGCTGGATATCTGGGCCGAGATGAACAAGTTGCTGATTACGCTGGCCACCGTAGTAATTGGCGGGATCGGCGGCTTCGTTCTGAAGGGCAGTGCCCCTCACACACTCGAGCCGCGCCAGATGCGCCGCGCTGCCGCCGGATGGGTTTTCTGCGCCCTCTCGCTATACTTCGGGTACCTGGCTTATCAAGAGGCGAGCATCATGCTGAGTAATGGGATATTCGATGCGAAGAGCGCCCGGCTGTTCTGGCCCACGCGCGGCCAGTTCTGGAGTTTCCTGATTTCCGTCCTTGTCTTTGCCGACCTTGCCTATGGCGCGAACCGGGCGCGGGAGGACTCATGAGTTGGGAGCGCACCGCCGCGGTCATTGTCTGCCTATTCCCAGGCGTCGCCGCGGCGCAGAGTCTGGGCGTGGAGGTCCGCAGCCACAATGGCCTGGAGAGCGCCTATTTCCGCCTCACACAGGGAATGATCCAATTGGACCTTCCCAGCGATATGTCGGCGGGCGACCGGGTAGAGGGAACCATCCACTTTTTCCCGACGGGCGCTGACCAGAAGCAGATTAGCCGTGACGCCGACCAGCTTGCGGAATACACCCTCGATCTTCCGGGCAACGCCAGATTTGAGCGGAGTACCGTGGCATCGGGCGACTCGCTGCGCGTCTCGTGGACGATTCCCGCTAACCTAGGGCCGGGCGACAAAACCGTGCGGTTGCGCGACGGGCGCCGCGGCATCGTAGCCGAGGGCGAGCTGGCTATCATTCCCACCCCCGCCGACCGTCCCGATGACTCCCACCCAGTCGATCTCCTTCTCCCCTTGGAAGCCACCGCGGGTGGGCTGGTGTCTATTTGGGGCGGATTCCCGCTGTCCACGACGGTCACTGCATCGATCGGCGGCAAACCGGCTGTGCTGGTCGCGCAGTCTCCCAGGAAGGCGGTATTTCTGAGCCCGGGAGATGTTGCCGGCCCGACCACCATTGAAGTACAAGCGGGCCCGATTTCCGCCCGCGGGCCGTTCCAAAGCATCCGCCTGGCACTGACCATGAATAGAACTCTACTCGTACGTGGTCAGAGTGCCGAATTGAATGCGGTAGTCTGGGGGCTGCAGAGTCTCTCAGGGCGGGAGGAGCGCCTGCAGTTAGTGTTGGCCAATAAGGCTCCAGAGATTGCCTCCCTCTCGGGAGGGGCTGTTCAGAGGATCTCGATCGGCGCGCACGATCTTGCCTCCGATGGTAGCTTTCACTTCAAGCGCAAGGTGACTGCTCTGAAAGCCGGCAGGTTCGACATCGTCCTGGTTCCGCAACTGCCGCTTGCCGCAATGGCACAGTTGATCGTTTCCCGGTGGTCGCGCCTCAGTAATATCGCGGTAGCCGATCCGGCGCGGACCCTGATCGCCGGAGGCACCGCGCAGGCGCGCGCCGTATTGGATGAGATCTTCGGATCGCAAGCCGCCTTCGATGCTGATCCCGGCGATCTGGTGGATTCCCTGGTGCGCGAATACTGTTTCGATCTCCGCAACCGCAAACTCCGTGCCGCGTTCGCATTCGAACCGCCGGATCCGGGGCGGCGCGTGGCGCGATTTGCCGCGGGCTTCCAGCCGCCGGCGGCCTCTGCCCGGACGCCGGTTGAAATCGACTCTCCGGCCGTCCAGAGCCGGACCTTCCTTCAGTTCATTGGGGGCCTTCTGGGGCGCCTCAGTCCCACCAATCCTTGGGGCCGGATCCTGGTTACCTCCACTCCCGCGAGTCAAAGCTTCCAAGTGGATCGAACTTCCGGTTTCGAATACATAACGAACCAGACCATGAACGCCACGGTCGGAACCCATACCGTCGCGGTTGGCTCTTGCATCCGCCAGGTGGAGGTACGGCCCAACCAGGTTTCGGCGGTGGACTGCGTGGTGCAGAGATAAGACTCCGATGCTTCAGGCGACCGGGACCGGCGGCAAGACCGCCTAGGCTACTGCGTTGCATTCCGGAACGGAAACATATGATACTGGCATTCGGCGCGCAGACGAGGGGGTCTGCCCCACCTGGAGGAGAGATGTCCGAGATGAAGATGGCAGCGACACGGAGGGAATGGTTGGCGGCGGGAGCGGCGGCGTTGGCCGTTCCGGTGGGGCGGGCGCAGACGAGCGAAGAGCCCGCGTGGAAAAAGCTCTTTCCCGCCGGGTTCCGCAATGAGCGGATCCAAACGTCAGGGGCCGAGATCAATGCGGTGATTGGCGGATCGGGGCCTCCCGTCCTCCTGTTCCACGGCGCGCCGCAATCGCTGATCACGTGGCGGATCATCGCGCCGGACCTGGCGAAGGACTACACCCTGGTGATGTGCGACCTGCGCGGGTATGGCGATTCCAGCAAGCCGCCGGACGGTGAAAACCACGCGAACTACTCCAAGCGGGCAATGGCGCAGGACGGGATCGACGTGATGAAGCACCTGGGGCACCAGCAGTTCTTCATGGTGGGGCACGACCGCGGCGGGCGCGTCGGCCGGCGCATGGCGCTCGATCATCCCGACGCCGTGCAAAAGCTCGCGGTGCTGGACATCGTGCCGGCACACTATTTGTATTCGCATGTGACGATCGAGTTCGTGCAAGCTTATTTTCACTGGTTCAACTATCTGCGCCCGGCGCCCGGTCCGGAGAAGGAACTGGATGAGGGGATCAAAGCCCAATTGGCACGAGCGCGGGACGATGTGCAGCGCGAGTACCTGCGGACGCGTACGCCGGAAGCGAACCACGCGATGTGCGAGGATTACCGGGCTTCGGCGTCGATCGATCTCGGCTACGATGCGGCGGATATCAAGTCCGGCAAAAAGATCCAATGCCCGCTGCTGACGCTGTGGGCCGCGAATGGGGCGATGGGGAAGCTCTACGACGTGCTCAAGATCTGGAAGGATGAGGGCGTCAACGTGAGCGGCAAGGGATTGCCGGGGAACCATTCGCTGCAGGAGAGCGCGCCCAAAGAAACGCTGGCGGAACTGCAGGCGTTTTTGAAGGGGTAAGCGACGGCTCCCTGGCGGTCGAGCTGCCAGCAGCGGCTCAGTAAAGCCGCCGGCACACTGAAGAGCTTCTTGAAAAAAGCAGAAAACCAACTGGCCGCCGATGAACGCAGATCAACGCAGATTGCAAACAGAAGAGTTATCCGCGTCGATCCGCTTTATCGGCGGCCCTAATTTGTTTTTCAACAACCTCTCAAGTCTGCCCCAGCATTGCAGGCATCAAAGTGATGGATTGTAAATAATCAGATGCTCAAGGATAAGACTGCCCTGGTCACTGGCGCGAGCCGGGGGATTGGGAAGGCGATCGCGCAGGCGTTCGTGCGCGAAGGCGCGCGCGTGGCAATCTGCGGGCGGAACGCGGAGACGCTCGGGGATGTGGCGCGCGGACTTGGGACGGCCGCGCTGCCGGTGGTGTGTCATGTGGGGCGAGCCGATCAGATCCAGGCGATGGTCGATACGGTCACGCGGGAGTTCGGACGCATCGACATCCTGGTGAACAACGCGGCGACGAACGTGGCGCAGGCGCCGTGCCTCACGCTGGACGATGGCATGTTCGACAAGATGATCGAGGTGAACTTGAAGAGCGCGTTCCGGCTGACGCAGTTGGTGGCGCCGGGAATGTGCGAGCGGGGCAGCGGGTCGATTGTGAACATCTCGTCGATCTCGGGAATCCGGCCGCAATTCGAGGGGATGTTGTACAGCATGACGAAGGCGGCGCTGAACATGATGACGCAATCGTACGCGCTGGAATTAGGGCCGAAGGGTGTGCGGGTCAATGCGATTGCGCCGGGGCTGATCGAGACGGTGCTGAGCGAGTATTACTGGAAAGACGAAGCGCGGCGGGAGCAGCGCATTGCGGGCCAGCCGATCCGGCACCTGGGGCAACCGGAAGAGATCGCCGAAGTGGCGGTGCTGCTGGCCAGCGACCGCGCGGGGTTCGTGACGGGCCAGACGTGGGTGGTGGACGGCGGGCGGCTGCTGCGCGCGCTGTAGCAGGCCGTCGAAGGTCCGTCAGACGCGTTCCGATTCGCAGGCGAAACCGCCGGCGCCACCAGAGAATCAGACGGCGACGACCAGTTTGCCGACGAAATCGCAGGAAGCGAGGCGGCGGAAGGCTTCGGGGGCGTCGTTGAAGGGGAAGACCGTATCGAGGACGGGCTGAATGCGGTTGATTTCGATGGCGCGGTTCAAGGCTTCGAACATAGCGGTGCTGCCCACGCCAATGCCCTGCAGACTGCCGCTTTTCAGCATGAGGGAGACCGGATTATTCTGGGCAGCCGCGCCCGCGAGGAAGCCGATCAGGGCGATTTTGGCGCCGAAGGCCGCGGCCTGGTAGGAGCGATCGAGGGTGCCGGCGCCGCCGATTTCGATGATGTGGTCGGCGCCGCAGCCGCTGGTGAGGCGGTCGACTTCTTTTTCCCAATCGGGGTGGCGCTGGTAATTGATGCCATCGGACGCGCCGAGCGCGCAGGCGCGCTGGAGTTTTTCGTCGCTCGATGAGGTGACGATCACGCGCGCGCCGGCAGCCTTGGCGATCTGAAGGGCGAGCATGGAGACGCCGCCGGTGCCGAGGCACAGGACGGTGTCGCCGGGTTTGACGGGCTTCCCGCCCGCGACCATGAGGGCGTTCCAGGCGGTGACCCCGGCGCAGGGCAGGGTAGCGGCCTGCTCGAAAGAGAGGCTCGGCGGGATCGCGACGACGCCATCCTCGTGAAGCGCGATGTATTCGGCAAGCGTGCCATCGAGGGGGACGCCAAGGGCGGGGTGGCGCTTCACGGGAGGGCCATCGGACCACACCTGGAAGAAGGCGCCGGCCACGCGATCGCCCGTGCGGAAGCGGGTTACGCCGGGGCCGGTGGCGGCGACTTCGCCCGCTCCGTCGGAAAGCGGGATGGTGGGGCGGGTCAGGGGCGTGAAGTAGCGGCCGGTAACGATCATGTGATCGCGATAGTTGAGGGATGCGGCGCGGATGCGGATGAGGACTTCGCGCGGGCCGGGCCGCGAGTCGGGGCGCTCGGCGCGGCGTAGTCCGTCGAGAGTGGCGGAGCCGGGATGCAGTTCGTAGGCTTGCATGGATCTTCATTGTATCGGCGGCCGAACAGTGTGCGATGCTGTCAGGTTCGGAGGCCGCATGCCGCTACAGAACCGGGTCGATCCGTTCGGCACTCTTTTTCGCACGCCGGCGCGCGGCACGTTTATGGGCAACCGGGGCGGCGCGCTGCATAACGGAAATCGCGAAATCGTGCGGCCGTACTTGAGCCGCCGGTGGATCACGTGCGTGCTGGAGTTCAAGGGGCGGCACCGGACGGTGATGGCGCCGAACCGCTACACGGAACTGTTCTTTCTGGACGAGGCGGTGGCCTTTGCCGCCGGACACAGACCGTGTGCCGAGTGCCGGCGGGAGAAATTCAACGAGTTCAAGGCGGCCTGGAGAAGATGGAAGGGGATGGCGCCGGAAGCGCCACTGAGCGCGGACGAGATGGATCTGGAATTGCACCCGGCGCGGACGGAGCGGGGCCGGAAAGTGATTTACGAAGCGAGGCTGGACTCGTTGCCGGACGGCTGCTTCGTGGAGATGGAGCAAACGCCATGGCTGGTGCGGGGGGACGGGCTGTTTTTGTGGACTCCGGAGGGGTACAGGCAGAAGCGGGCGCGGCCGCGGCGTTTGGCGGTGAAGGTGTTGACGCCGCGGCCGATGGTGGAGTGCTTCCGGCGGGGGTACGAGCCGGAGATTCATGGGTCGTGGCGGGAGTGTGAGGTTAGCGCGGACGCTCCCTGACGGTCGCGGCTCTGTTCGCGGCGCACATCGGGGCCACGACGAGGCTGCGAGGAACGCGGCTGTCGCCGCGCGTCCTGTGTCACCTTTTGGCGCGAACTGCATCTTCTCGGGTGTATGGAAGTTACGATCAAACATCTCGGAAATGTGCAGTTCGAAGCGGGCGCGCGGGGACATCGCGTGGTTTGCGACCAACCGGCCGAAAACGGCGGTTCTGATAGGGGTATGAACCCGCCCGAATTCCTTCTGGCCGCTTTGGGTACTTGTGCGGGGTTTTATGCGGTGCAGTATTTGAAGGCGCGGTCGCTGGAGTGTCCGGAGCTGGAAATTAAGGTTTCGGCCGAAAAGGCGGCGCAGCCGGCACGGTTGGGGGTGTTTCGGATTGAGGTGTTCGCCCCGACCCTCGACGCCAAACACGAGGCCGGCCTGCTCCGGGCGGTCGATAAGTGCTTGATTCGGAATACGCTCCTACAAGCGCCGGTCGTTGAGACGGTGGTGCATCCGGCTTCCCTCGCGCACGCGTGAGAAGGTGCGCAGACGGCAAGACCGTCCGCGCCACTCGGGGGGCTGGTGGTGATAGGCTGCTAGGCATGTATTCCCGACGGGATTTCGCGAAGATTGCGTTGGCGGGGGCGCCGCTTTCTGTGGCGCTGGCCAAGATTAATTCCAAGATCGACG
>DATGII010000226.1:0-53519 GCA_035295805.1 Bryobacteraceae bacterium
TCGCGCCGCTGCTGGAGCCGAGCCGACGCGAGATCCGCTACGTCGGCCGCCCCGAAAGCGCGAGCCCGGCCTCAGGCTCCGGCAAGCGCCACCAGCAAGAGCAGACCGAAATCGTCAACGACGCGCTGACTCCGGGCGCGATCTCGCAGACCAGGCGCGTGCGCCTCGTGGCGAAACGGAAGCGGTAGCCGCGCGGAAGATCTGCCTCCGGCCGCCCGTTCACGCCCGGCTACTGCTGCGGCGTCGGCACGCTGAATTGCGGATCCGCCACTTTGCGCGCGGTTTCGGCGCCGAATACCGGCAGCGCAGGGTCGGTCAGCAGACCAATCTGCTTCAGCACAGAAGCCTGGTCCCAATAGATGTGTTCGTGAGCCAGCTTGCCGTCGCGAAATCGTACAATCGCGACCAGCGGTACCTCGACCCGGCGGTGCGTCGGCGCGATTCCGGGCAGCATCCACGGCATTTCCTGCGTGTGCGTGAATGAGAAAATCATCTCGTCCACCAACTGGTCCTCTCCCACCGTCCGCGAGACCGGAGTTAACGTCGTATCCGGCGGCATGCTGGGAATGAATTCACGAGCGTAAAATTCGCGCAGCGCGGCCTTGCCGCATCCGCCGGTCAGTACCGGAATATGGTTTACATATGCATCCTCAACCATCGTCGCCAGCGTGGCTTCTGTGTCGCGCGTCGCGAATTCGTGTTGTGTATGTTCTTCCCAGAGACGGGCGAGGTCAGTTGGTTTCATGTTGAGAATTTTACTTCGGCCGGTCCGCCCGGGCTACTCGGCCTCCGGCCGGCCGTCGGAGCGCTTCGGTTTGCTCTTGCGCGGCCGCCGTCCCGGCTTTTTCAGCGCGCCCAGCCACGAGGGTGGGCGCCCCCGGCGGTTGCCCGTCCGCTGCAGGCGCTGCAGGCTCTCGATCGCAGCGTCGAGATTCGCCAGTTCGCCCCGCAACTGGGCCAAAATTCTTTGCAGGTCCATGAGTATTGAAAACGAGCGTAAGATCTTTTTCAAACGCGATCAAATCAGATCGTGCCTAGAACACTATCAGGCAATCGTTAGCAGGAAAAATCCGGGAAAGACTGGAGTGGCTTCCTAGACCGCGGGACGTTCCAGCAAAGAGTCCGCTGTCTGCTCGCCGGCTTCCGAGTAGCTCTGCAGCGAATCCAGCGACTCCAGGACGCGCTCCAGCAGACTGTCGGTCTGCGAAACGGTCGTCTTCAGAACCTCGATCGAATGAGCCTGCGTGGTGAGCCGCTCGTCGAGGGACGCCATCGTTTTCGATAGCAACTGCTCCATCGCGCTGACGATTTGCGTGGTTGAGGGAATGTTCGCAAGCTTGGCGGCCTGCTCGTCCAGCCGGGTTTCGATCTGCGTGAAACGGTTGTCGTGCGCGGCTTGCTGTGCATTCAGACGCGCTTCCAGGTCCGAAACCGAACGCTGCAGATCACGAACATCTCCCGGCTCGCTTGCAGCCGGAGTGCGGCGGCTTGACAGGGTTCCGATGGCAACGCCGGCCAGGAAAATGGCGGCTCGGGGTACGTAACTGAGAGCGCCCGGCATCAGTGATTTACTTATAATACACAGACGGATCTTTCTGCAAGTACTACATTTAGTAGCCAACGTACTAGGTACGATCGCAGATTGAAGGTTTCGGATCAAACTGGCATCATTTCTAAGCAACCTCCATCACCAGAAGGAGATCCTTTGGGCCCTGGGAGGCCACGTGGGGCGAGTCGCGCGCGCAGGCTGTCGTATCCATTCCTGATGGAGTGCGACCGGAGTGGGCGTGTGCTTTGGATGAGTGCCTATACGCGAAATACGCTTGGTTCGGTTCCTAACCTGTTGGGCACGATCCCTCGCTGGAGGTCAACGCCCGGAAGCTCCGACCAGCCGGTTGAGCTGATCTATTCCCGGCTGCTGGATCTGGGCGGCACCGAGCTGATCGGAGCCCGCCAGGTGCACCCGGCGGAACACTTCCGCGGGGAAGCGGAGACTGCCTTACTCCGATTGCAAGGGCAATTGTTGCTCCATTATTTCCGGTTACGAAAAGCCGAGGAACGCCTGGCGCAGCGGGTGCGGCAGCGCCAGGGCCGCGGTCTACGGGCATTCCGGCAGATCGAACTGGAGCGTGAGCGTCTGGCGCGCGAACTGCACACCAGCGTGGGCCAGCAGCTGTCGGCGATCCGGCTGCAGGCAGAGGTGATTGCTTCCCAGTTTGCCGCCGGCAGCGGTCCGGTACAGCAGGCGCTCGACCGGATTTTTACGCTGACGGCCGACGCCCTGGAGCAGGTCCGCTCGATCTCGAAACGGTTGCATCCGCCGGAGTGGCAGCGTCTCAGCCTGGCGGCGGCGCTCGAGCAGTTATGGGAATTAAGCGGCATTCCGCAGCGCTTTGAGGCATCGCTGCATATCGAACCGCTGCCGCGCGAACCTGAGTTGAACGTCAAGATCCTGCTATACCGCGCCGCCCAGGAGGCAGTGTCGAACCTCATTCGCCATTCGCACGCCACACGCGTCGAGGCGGGCCTGGCCGAGCGCGGCGGACAGCTCGTTCTCAGTTTTCAGGACAACGGCGTGGGGTTCGATGCCGGGCAGGTATTCGCCGCCGCGGCGACCGTGAACAGTGGAATCGGATTGCGCTCCATCCGCGACCAGGCCGCGAGTCTCGAAGGAAAATTGATTGTAGACAGCGGACCGGATGGCACTAAACTAGAGGTTACCGTACCATTTTCTCCGGCGGAGCAGTAGGCGCCACCTAGCGAGGGAAACGAATGCCGGAACTGCAAGAAACGACCGTGGTTCTCGCCGATGATCACAACATCGTGCGGGAGGGAATCGCGGCTTTGTGCGCCAAGGAAGGGCTGCGCGTGCTGGGGCAGTGCTCCGATGGTGCGGCGGCGGTCGATATGATCAGCGAGCTCAAGCCGGACTTCGCGCTTCTCGATATGAATATGCCGGGGCTCACCGGCGTGGAAGTGATCCGTCGGCTGCGCGGCGCTGGGTGCACGACCAAGTTGATCATTCTTTCCATCAGCCGGCAGGATGCGACGGTGACCGAGGCCATCCGGGCCGGCGCCGACGCGTACCTTTTGAAAGACGGCCCTTCGCGCCACCTGATCGATGCCATCAACTTTGTCCGGGATGGGGGCATTTACGTTTCGCCCCTGCTCAGGGGAGCCGGGTTTTTCACCCAAGGCGAATCGCGTCGCGACGCAGACCCTTTGGCGACCTTAAGCCCGCGCGAAATGGAGGTATTCTCCCTGCTCGTCAACGGCCGCCGCGCCAAGGACATTGCCGATCTGCTCGAGATCAGCCCCAAAACCGTGGACACCTATCGCGCGAGCCTCATGCGCAAGCTGAATGTCCACGATCTGGTGGGGTTGGTCAAATTTGCAATCGAGCGGAACCTGACGAGCACTTCCGTCGAACACTAATATCGTTAATTTCCAGGCACGCGGACTTGGCGCCTGACTGGCTGCGCTGGTAATCTTCCAGCGAGCGGATCAGGTTATCCACAGTTTCGCGGCGCTCGTAGAGGCGTGCCAGCGCCTGTCGGCGCAAGACGTCTACGGGCAGGAGACGGCTTCTTTCTGGGGAAGCGGGGGAGGGCAGCATCAGCGGCGTCATCTACCAGAATTCTCCTAGTCGGGTTAGGGTTTTCTTTGAGACGTTCTTTAATGTAAACAAGCTTACGCTTGGAATCAAGAGAAATCTGGCCCAATTAGGAAAATCCTTTAGGGGGAAATCGGCTCGCGCTGCGATCATATCGTGATACGATATAAATGATGCCAGCCGACCCGGCAACCCTTTCCCCCGGAGATTACTCGGCGCTCGGAGAATTCCGCTACCGAATTCGGCGTTTCCTCCACTTCAGCGAGATGGCGGCACGCGAAGAAGGGCTGGAGCCCCAACAACATCAGCTCTTGCTGGCGGTGCGATCGCTGGAACAAGCCGAAGAGCTGCCAACCATCGGCGCGCTCGCGGACCACTTGCTGATTCGGCATCACAGCGCGGTTGGGCTAATCGACCGGATGGAAGAGCGGGGGTTGATCGAGCGAGTGCGGGGCACCGATGACCGGCGGCAAGTCAAGGTAAGGCTGACGCCGCGCGGGCAGGAGAAGCTGACCCGGCTCTCGGTGATCCACCGCGAGGAACTGCGCAACTCGGGACCGGCGCTGGTGGAAGCGCTCAGCGGCGTGCTGGGCCACCTCGACACCGCCCAATCAGAATCCCAAAAGGAACAGGATGTTTCCTCGCCTCGTTAACGTGATTCGCAACTTCAAAAAACACCACCCACCCAAAACCGGCATGGAGGCGCTCGGCGATTTCACGACGTCCTCGCGCGTAATCGGGATCTCCTTCCTGGCGATCGGGATCGGTATCGTGAGCGCTTACGTGGCGCTCGCTCTGTTACGGCTGATCGGATTCTTTACGAATCTGTTTTTCTATCAGCGCGGCGGCAGCGCGCTGGTGTCGCCGGCGGGCAATCATCTGGGGGCCTGGGAAATCCTGGTGCCGGTGATCGGGGCCTTCATTATCGGGTTAATGGCGCGCTATGGATCGGAGCGGATTCGAGGCCATGGCATTCCCGAGGCGATCGAAGCGATTCTCATCAATGGCAGCAAGATTCAGCCGAAGGTAGCGATTCTGAAGCCGCTGTCGAGCGCGATTTCGATCGGTTCGGGCGGACCGTTCGGCGCCGAAGGGCCCATCATCATGACGGGCGGCGCGTTCGGCTCGATGATTGCGCAACTGTTTCACCTGTCGAGCACCGAGCGCAAGACGCTGCTAGTGGCGGGCGCGGCGGGAGGGATGTCGGCGACGTTCGCATCGCCGGTGGCCGCGGTGCTGCTGGCGGTGGAACTGCTGCTGTTCGAGTGGAAGCCGCGAAGCCTCATACCGGTGGCCCTGGCCAGCGTTACCGCCGGCGCAACCCGCCGGTACATTCTGGGCCTCGGACCACTGTTCCCGGTGCCCGCGCATCCGGTCTTCATTGGACCGCAAGGACTACTCGGCTGCGTGGTGGTAGGCTTGCTCGCCGGCGCTCTTTCGGCTCTTCTGACTGCCATGGTGTACGCCTCCGAAGACGCGTTCAAACGCCTGCCGATCCACTGGATGTGGTGGCCGATGATCGGCGGGCTGGTGATCGGACTGGGCGGCCTGGTATTTCCACAAGCGCTTGGGGTTGGCTACGACACGATTGGCGCGCTGCTGCAAGGTTCGGTGCCGCGCAACATGATTCTGGGCATTCTGCTGGTCAAGTCGGTGATCTGGGCGGTGTCGCTGGGATCGGGCACGTCGGGAGGCGTGCTGGCGCCGCTGTTAATGATGGGCGGCGCGCTGGGCGGAATGGAAGCCACGTTTCTGCCCAATGAAGGCGTCGGGTTCTGGCCGCTGGTGAGCATGGGAGCAATCCTGGGCGGAACGATGCGTTCGCCGTTCACGGGCGTCATCTTCGCGCTGGAACTGACGCACGACGTCAACATGCTGGTGCCGTTGCTGCTGGCGGTGACGATTTCGCACGGCTTTACGGTGCTGGCGCTGCGGCGGTCGATTCTC
Organism: Bryobacteraceae bacterium; assembly: GCA_035295805.1. Lineage (GTDB taxonomy): Bacteria > Acidobacteriota > Terriglobia > Bryobacterales > Bryobacteraceae > PSRJ01. Next base: position 5,561 of record DATGII010000226.1, read on the forward strand.
ACCGAGAAGGTGGCGCGCCGCGGCTATCACCTGAGCCGCGAATATGCCGTGGATCCGCTGGAGATTCTCTTCGTGCGGGACGTGATGCGGCAGAACGTGCTGGCGCTTCCGGCGGCCGCCGCGGGCGAAACAATTGCGACTATGCGGCCTCCGGAGCAGGAACGCAAAGGCCAGGAACTGTATCCGGTGGTCGATGATCAGAAACACTTGATCGGAGTGGTGACGCGCAAGAATCTGGCGAAAATCATGCAGGATCGCGCAGCCGCAAACCGCCCGATCGCGGACTATGCACAACGGGATCCCATGGTGGCCTATCCGGACGAACCGCTGCGTGTAGTGGTATACCGCATGGCGGACACCGGGATTACCCGTTTTCCGGTGGTGAAGCGCGAGGATTCCCGCGAGTTGGTCGGCATGCTTTCGTTGTATGACCTGCTGCATGCGCGCGCCCGCTCGCTGGAGGAGGAGCGGCGGCGGGAACGCGTCCTGCGGATTCACCTGCCGTTCCGCTCGCGCCGCGCCTCGGTTGAGAAAATGTAATAGGTGCTGACCGTCGGGCATTCGAACCGGCCGATCGAAGAATTTCTCGCGTTGCTCAAGGCGCATGGCGTGGAATTGCTGGTGGACGTAAGGACAGTGCCGCGGTCGCGGCACAATCCCCAGTTCAACCGCGAGACTCTGCCCGCGAGTCTTGCGCTCGCAGGCATCCGGTATGAGCACATGCCCGGGCTCGGCGGACTGCGGCGCCCCCGTAAGGATTCGCCGAATACCGGCTGGAAGAACCTGAGTTTCCGGGGGTACGCGGATTACATGCAGACCGAGGAATTCGCCGGGAACCTGCGAGCGCTGGAGGAGCGGGACCGCTCCAGCCGGACAGCCATCATGTGCGCGGAATCGGTGCCGTGGCGGTGTCATCGGTCGCTGATCGCCGATGCGCTGACGGTAAACGGCCACGCGGTCGCCCACATCATGAGCGAAAGCAAGGCTAACCCTCATCGGCTCACCACTTTCGCCGCAGTTCGGGAAAACCGGATCACATATCCGGCTGAGACTCTTCCTCTCTTCAACGGCTAACCTTCCCTAGCCCCGCCGAATCGAGCTTTTTCACGCAGAACCGCGGGGTCTTTACACCCAGACCCGGAAAATCGCGTGATTTTCCCGGTTGCATGTAGGATTTTCCAACATTAAGATAATACAGACCCTTAGATCCGTTTTTGTCCGTCAAGCCCCATTTGGAGTCGGAAGTGCTTGATACCACACGCTGGTGTTCAGTGTGAGGCCTCCATGGGACGTGGGGACGGTTCCCGGATGCCCGGTGGGGGTGAGCAAGCTTGAGGGTCATTATTACGGGAGAAGAGTATGCGGCTTCCTATATCGGTTCCCAAAGCGGTGCGCTATGGAGTGGTGCTGGTGGTGGCGGGATCGCTGGCGCTGACGAGCGCGACCAAGCGGAACCATTTCACGGTCCACGACAAGGAGTTCTATCTGGACCCCTTGGTGCAGCAATTCATCCGTCCGGGTCTGGCGATCAACATCGTCTCGGCAACCATCGGTCAGGACGGCACCATTAGCGTCGACTATAAGGTGGCTGATCCGAAGGGTGTGCCTCTGGATAAAGACGGAATCACGACTCCGGGGCCGATCACTCTGAGTTTTCTGATCGCGTCCGTCCCGAAGGGGCAAGAGCAGTTCCAGTCATATATCACCCGCAACGTGACAGACGCGGTATATGGGAGCGGGCGGACCGCGGTGCAGGCGACAGCGGATTCGGGCGGCACGACCCAACTGGTGGCGACTGGGGAATACGTCTATACGTTCAGGAATAAGGCTCCGGCAGGGTTTGATGCGGCGGCCACGCATCGGATTGGGATATATGGAAACCGGAACCTGACAGAGTTCGATCTGGGCACGAACTACGACGACGCCACATTCGATTTCGTGCCGGCCGGCGGCAAGCCGGCACCGCGCGACATCGTCCGGACGGCGGACTGCAACCGTTGCCACGATTCGCTGGCGGCGCACGGCGGGTCGCGCAAGAGCGTGGAACTGTGCATCATGTGCCACACGCCGCAGACGACCGACCCGGAGACGAACAACACTCTGGACTTCAAGGTCTTTATTCACAAGCTGCACGACGGGAGCGGACTTCCGAGCGTGCAGGCGGGGACACCGTACCAGATTGTGGGTTTCGGCAATGCAGTCAATGACTGGTCGACAGTGGTGTTTCCGGCGGATGTGCGGCGCTGCCAGGTGTGCCACAACCCGAAGAATGGCGCGGCGCAGACCAACGCGTGGCTGACAACCCCGACGCGGGCGGCCTGCGGCTCCTGCCACGATAACGTGAACTTCGCGACGGGAAAAAATCATTCGGCGGACAACATTCCGGAAGTCAGCGACACGCAATGCGCCCAGTGCCATATCCCGCAAGGCGATCTGGAATTCGACGCTTCGATTCAAGGCGCGCATGTCTATCCGCAGGAATCGGCGGCGAACCCGGGTCTGGTCTTCGGGATTCAAAGAGTCGATAACGGCGGGCCAGGGCAGAATCCCACGGTAACCTTCACGGTGAAGGATTTTGCGGGCAATGGAGTGCCGATGTCGGCGCTGACGGGAGGCTCCAACCGGCTGGCTCTGGTGCTGGCGGGTCCGACTTCGGATTACGGCGATCCGGCCCTGGGAGTTGATACAAAGACGCCCGGTTATGTTTCCGAGAACCCGGTTCCGAAAGCCAGTTGCAGCCCGGACGGCACCTGCACATACACGTTCACGCATGCGATTCCGGCGACCGCGACGGGGACGTACGCGGTGGGCATGGAAGGCCGTCGCACGTTCACCGTCAATCCCAACACGCTGCAGGCGCAGAACGTGAACTACGGCGCGACGAACGTTGTGTTCTATTTTTCGGTGGACGGCTCGTCCGTGCAGCCGCGGCGGACGGTGGTTAATATCAACAACTGCAATCAATGCCACGCGCGCCTGTCGGTACACGGCGAGAACCGGAACCAGCCGCAAATGTGCGTACTCTGCCATAACCCAAACGACACGGATGCCGCACTGCGCGCCACGACGACGAACGCGGCGGACAAGGCGCAACCGCCACAAGGGATCAACTTCGCGATGATGGTGCACAAGATTCACACCGGCGAGACTCTAGGCGAGGCGGGCCTGACCTACACGATTGTCGGATTCGGCGGTTCGCACAACGAGTTCAATGATGTCCGCTATCCGGCGATGGGACCGACGGGTGCGACGGCCGATACAGCCAAGTGCTATATGTGCCACGTGCAGACGCCGGCTGCGACGGAAGGGATCCTGCCTGTGGGCAAGCGGAATGTGGTGGATCCGCAGGGGCTGTTGAACCCGGCTCCGGCGACGACTTCGGCCTGCACTGCCTGCCATTTTGCGAAATCCGCGGTGGCGCACGCGAACTTGAACACGGACCCGAAGTTCGGCGAGACCTGCGACGTCTGCCATGCGACGGGGGCCGAATTCGATGTAGATAAAATGCACGCCGGGAAATAAGAGATGAGGCCAGTGATCCTCCTCCAAGCAGCGGGCTGCCGCCGTCTCAGTCTGGCGGCGGCAGCCATGCTGTTCAGTCTCGCCAGTGGGGGCGCCCAGCAAACGGCGGGCGCTCCCGCTGTATCCGCCGACAACAAGCCGGCCGCGTACGTTGGCTCGGTAACCTGCCAGACCTGCCACGAAGATATTTATAAGGCGTTCCAGCAGAACCCGCATCAGGAAGTGGAAACGGACAAGAAACGCGGCTTTGAAAAGAACGCGTGTGAATCGTGTCACGGGCCGGCCGGCAAGCACGTGGAATCGGTATCGGCGGCGGATATCCGCCAGCCGGCGAAGCTGCGGCCGGCGGAAGCGGATCGCATCTGCCTCACATGTCATCAAAACCAGCCGACGCACGCGGGGCGGATCAACAGCAGCCATGCGAAGAATCAGGTTGCGTGCGTGGCGTGCCATTCCATCCACAAGAATGGACCGCAGGGTCTGGTGCCGCGGACGCCCACGGCGGTCAACTCGCTGTGCGCCGGGTGCCACGCGGCAGTCTGGGCTAGTTTCCAGCGGCCGTATAGACATCGGCTGCCGGAAGGAGCGATGTCGTGCGTGGACTGCCACAATCCGCATGGCAGCCTTCTGCCGCACATGCCCCAGACCTTCCGAGGAAACGAGCCGGGCTGCTTTAACTGCCACGGGGAAAAGGCCGGACCGTTCATTTTTCCGCACGCCGCAGTCAACCTGGAAGGGTGCGGGGCATGCCACCAGCCGCACGGGTCGGCGAACCCGCGCATGCTAACTCGGCCGCAGGTGCGGTTCGTGTGCCTGGAATGCCATGCGAACCCGCCGACGCCGACACCGGCCGCAACCTTAGGCACAAGTCCGCCGGCGTTCCACGACTTGCGGAGCCCGCGATTCCAGAACTGCACGCTGTGCCACCAGAAGGTACACGGGTCATATATCAACCGGGATTTGCTGAAATGAGAATCCTACTGGTATTCCTGGCGACGTTTCCGCTCGGGGCGCAGGCTCCGGAACAGCCACCTGCGACCGACGCCGGCAGCAAGACCGCCGGCGCTACGTCCGCTCCGGCGGAGAATCCGGTGCCGGCGACGGAGCCATGGCTCACCGGCAACCTGGACCTGGGCTTTCGCTGGCTCACCGGCCCGCAGGGCAGCGAGGCGGCGTACCGGAGCATTATCGATCTCGACCAGGGGCCGCGGTTGTTCGGGGTGGATTTCACGATCAAAGATCCGAAGAAGCGGTTGTTCGACCGGATCGACGCGCGGGGCTATGCATGGGGCGACCCGTATAACACGGCGCACGTCGAAGTGCGAAAGGCCGCTGTTTACGATTTCAATTTCGATTACCGGAACATCTGGTACTTTAACGCGCTGCCTTCGTTCGCCAATCCGCTGGCGCCGAACGGATTCGACGAGCAATCGTTCGATGTGCGCCGTCGTATGCTGAACGCATCGCTCGAATTGCGGCCCGGCAAGCGGATTATTCCCTACCTCGATTTCGCGCACAGCTCGGAATTCGGGCACGGCATGGCGACGTGGCTCCAGGACGCCAGCGACGAATTCGCGGTGCCGATTCTTCCCCGCGAGAGCACCCGGAACTACCGGGCGGGCGTACGGTTCGAATACAACAAGTGGCACGCGACGGTGGAGCAAGGCGGCACCACCTTTAAAGACGACGAGCAGGCCTCGGAGAACTATCTGAATCCGGGCGACAGAGCAACGCCCTTCCTCGGCCAGAGTTTGTACCTGAACAACCTCCGGCAAATCTATGGAATCCGCGGCGACAGCATCTACAGCCGCGGGCTGTTCACGGCGACGCCGGCCGCGTGGCTCACCTTCTCCGGCCAGTTCCTGTTCAGCCAGCCTCGAATCGATGTGAATTACTCGGACCTGGCTTCGGGCAATCTGGTGGTGGCCAGCTCGCTGCTTTTTTATACGACTGAGATGGGCCTGGCCACGGGCGCGGCCAAGCAACCGCACGTGAGCGGAAATGCCGGATTCGAACTGCGGCCGCTGAAGCGGATGCGAATCGTGGAATCGTGGATGACGGATCGCTATCACGATGCCGCATTCGGGTTGTTCACCCAGACGCTGACGCCCGTGGGAGCCTCGACACAGGTTTCCAATGCCACGGCGCTGCAGAACGAGCAAGTGGTCAATTACAACCAGCAGCAGATCGACGTCATGTACGATTTCGGCGCGAAGCTCGCGCTGCGGGGGGGCTGGCGGTACACGTGGGGTGATGCAACCGTGCTGGCCGGAACGCTGAGCCAATCGGGCAATTTCGCCTTGGGCCAACTGAAACGTCAGATCGGGCGGGGCGGCCTTACGTTCCGGCCGTGGCAAAAGCTCTCGATGACGGTTGACTATGAAGGATCGTCGAGCGACAACGTCTATTTCCGGACCAGCCTGAATGATTACAACAAGGTCCGTGCACAGGTGCGGTACCAGGCGACGGGATCGCTGTCGCTCCAGGGCAACTTCACGGTGTTGAACAACCAGAACCCGGCGCCGAGCATTCGGTACGATTTCCAAAGCCGGGACAACTCGGTGGCCCTTTACTGGACGCCGAACGGTGGAAAGCGGTTGAGCTTTACCGGTGAATACGACCGCTACACGCTGCACTCGGACATCGCCTACCGGAACCTGCCATTTTTTACATCGGCCACTTCCAGCTATCACGAAAACGCGCATATTGCGACGTCGTCGGTGGATGTGATGCTGCCGCAGTACGGAGGCATGACGCCGAAGCTGACGTTTGGCGGTTCGCTGTTCGTCTCGTCGCTGAGCCGGCCGACGCAATTCTACGAGCCGATGGGGCGGCTCTCTCTGCCGGTGCGGAAGAATATATCCTTGTACGCAGAGTGGCAATGGTACGGGATGAGCGAGCCGCTGTACCTGTATGAAGGCTTCCGGACGCACGCCTTCATTACGGGAATACGGCTGAGCCGATAAGGAGATCAGCCATGAGCAGGCTTCGAATCACGGCAGCGGTGCTGGTGGCGGCGGGAAGCGCCCTGGCGGCGGGCGAAGGCGATGCGCGCCGCGGCGAGCAGATCTTTGCGACGGAGCGGTGCGTTCAGTGCCACAGTCTCAACGGGCGGGGTGGTTCGCTGGCGCCGGACCTCGGCACGCATATCGGGCGGGATTTCACGCCCACGATCATGGTCACGCTGATGTGGAACCATGCGCCGGAAATGTGGGAGGCGATGCGGGCCCAGGGCGTGCCCCCGCCGCGGCTGACGCCGGAAGCGGCGGCGGACCTGTTTGCGTATTTTGTTTCGGCGCGGTATTTCGAGAAGCCGGGAGACGCCGGGCGCGGCAAGCGGGCGCTGACGGCGCACCATTGTTTCGACTGCCACGGGATCACGCAATCGAACGCAGCCAACGCGCCGCCGGTGGCGAAGTGGGAATCGCTGGCCGATCCGATCGTGCTTGCCCAACAGATGTGGAATCACGGGCCGCGCATGCGGCAGGCGTACGCGGAACGCAAGCTGCGGTGGACCCCGCTGACCGCTCAGGAACTCACCGACATCCTGGTCTATCTGCAAAACCTGCCGGAGACCAAAGCCCTGGCGACCGAATTCCAGTTTCCGCCTTCGGAATCGGGGGCTGCGCTGTTTCAATCCAAGGGCTGCGCCGAGTGCCACAAAGGAGCGATGGCGCTGGAGGAGCGGCTGCGCAACCAGAGCCTGACCGGTATCGCGGTGGCGATGTGGAATCATCAGGCCGGGATGAAACAGCCGCCGCCCACGTTCTCGCAGGAAGAAATGCGGCAGCTGCTGGGATATCTGTGGGCCCGCCAGTACTTCCGCAATGGAGGCAACGCGGCGGCGGGGAAGAAAGTCTTCGCGGAAAAGGGGTGCGCGGGGTGCCATAACGACCCATCGAGCGGGGCGCCTCCATTGGGCAAGACCCCCGAAGGCTACTCGGATATCACGATGATCTCGATCCTATGGCAGCACGGCCCGGCGATGCTCGAGCGGATGAAACAGCGCAACGTGGCGTGGCCGCGATTCGCGGCGCCGCAGATGGCGGACCTGATTGCATACTTAGGGTCGTTGTAGGCCGGCGGAAGCCGAGTGTGGGGCCGCCGATCGACGCAGATGAAGTCCGATCAGCCCGATTCCGGATGCTAGGCGCGGGAGATGAGATTCTCGAGCAGGGCGAGCAGCTCGTGGGCGTGCACCGGCTTGCTGACATAGCCATCCATTCCGGCGTCGAGACAGCGCTCGCGATCCCCTTTCATGGCGTGAGCCGTCATGGCAATGATGGGGACGTGAGTTCCGGTCCCGGCCTCGAGCCGGCGGATGGCGGCAGTGGCTTCGAATCCATCCATCTCCGGCATCTGGACATCCATCAGGACGGCGGTGACGGGTTTCCCGCGAACTGTCTCAACGGCCTCGCGGCCATTGAGGGCGAGCTCGACCTGGTACCCCTGGCGCCGGAGCAGAGCCGCGGCGATGGACTGGTTCACGGGGTTATCGTCGGCGACCAGGATCGGGCCACAGGCAGCCGGATTGCAACGCGCCGCCGCGGAAATCGGCGACGGTACCGGATTCAGTATGGCTGCGGTCTGTAGCGGGTCCGCGAGCTGCAGACGCAGAGTGCAGTGGAAGGTGCTACCCACATCGACGGTGCTCTCGACCGTAAGCCGCCCATGCATCATTTCGGTCAGCTCTCGCGCAATCGTCAAGCCCAGGCCGGTGCCGCCGTAACGCCGGGTGGTGGAATTATCGGCCTGAGCGAAGGGATCAAAGATCGCCTCGAGCCGACTCGAAGGGATGCCCACGCCAGTATCCGCAACGCTCAGGCGCAGCCAGACGTATTCGCGATCCGCCGAATCCTGCTCCAGCCGCACAGTGACGCGGCCGCGTTCGGTGAACTTGACGGCGTTGCCAACGAGATTAAGCAGGATCTGGCGCAGGCGGCCGGGATCGCCCACCAGTACCCGGGGAATATTCGGCGCGACGAAATAATTCAACTGCAAGCTCTTCCGTTGCGCGCTCAGGGTGAGCGCGCGGATGGTGGGCCCCAGGGCGGCGCGCAAGTCGAAGGGAGCCGATTCGAAATCGAGCTTACCGGCTTCGATTTTAGAGAGATCGAGGATGTCGTTGAGGATGGTGAGCAGAGATTCGGCCGAGTCCTTGACAATGCCGAGGTAGTCGCGCTGCTGGGCCGTGAGCTCGGTTTCCAGCATTATGTCCGCCATGCCCAAAATGCCGTTCATGGGAGTGCGGATCTCATGACTCATGTTGGCCAGGAACTCGCTTTTGGCCCGGTTGGCGGCCTCAGCGGCCTCCTTGGCGCGCTGCAATTCCCGCTCGGCCAGGCGGCGTTCGGTGATATCGCGATCGATTCCGCGATAGCCGGTGAGTTGGCCGTTCTCGTCGAGGATGGCGAGGCCATTGCTTTCCAGGATTACAGGGTGGCCGTTCTTATGGAGATTGGTGTTAGCCAGATTGCGAATGGGTGCCCGTTCCCGGACGATCGAGACAAACGCAGCCCGGCACCGCGCGGCTTCCTCGGGATCCATGAAATCGAACGGAGTCCGCCCGAGGACTTCTTCCGGTCCATACCCCAGCAGATTTGTAATTCTGGGACTGCAGTAGGTATAGCGGCCCTGAACATCGACTTCCCACACCCAGTCCTGCGTGGACTCGATTAAGGAGCGGAGGCGCTCTTCGCTCTCGCGCAGCATCTGCTCGGCCTGTTTGCGGCGCGTGATATCGCGGGCCAGGCCGAGCCCAGCCGGCCGGCCCTGGAATTCCATCAGGCGGGCACTGATTTCGACCGGAATCTTCCGGCCCTCTTTGGTGATCTGCACGGTTTCAAAGACTATTGGCCCGTTCCCGACCAGGCTCGAGGGCAGGGGGATAGCCTGCCCCAATTCATCAATGTTCTGCGGCGTCATCCGGAGGAGTTCCTCGCGGGAATAGCCCAGGCGTTCGCAGGCGATATCGTTCACTTCGAGAAACCGGCCGAGCGAGCGGTCCGGGTTGATTGCCACCAGCAGGACGGCGTCGCTGATTCCCTGGAAGAGGGTACGATACTGCTCCTCGGTCTTGCGCAGCTTTTCCTCGGCCTGCCGGCGCGCGGTGATTTCGGTAAGGATGCCGTCGGCATACCGCACCCCTCCTTTTTCGTAAGTGGAGTACGCCCGATCATGCACCCAGATCCAATCACCGGGCTTGCGGCGTACCCGGCACTCGATGTCGTAAGGCCGGCCGTGTTCGAAGAGGGCGCGGAGGCCCTCGATAACGCGTGTGCGATCCTCCGGATGAACGCAGTCCAGATAAAGACGGGCGCCGCTTTGGTGGATTTCCTCCAAGGAGAATCCGCTGATGCGCTCGATATTGGAGCTGATGAAGGTAAAGCGGAACTGGGAATCGATGGTCCAGAGGACATCGGGGATATTGGCGAGCAGCGCGCGGTAGCGTTCCTCGTTCGGACACGATGGTTCCGGATGCTGGGAAGGCATCCGGCCGCGGCTGGTATGCGAACAGGGGTCCGGCCCGTACGGGTTCAGTTCTGAAGACACGTCAATCATCCCCGGGCAGGGGAATCCAATGAAGCGATCGGCTCTTCCGGGGGCAGGCTTTAGGGGCGCGGGCGATCAGCTGACCACGCCGCGGCGGACGGCGCTCAAGACGAGCTCAGCGGTACTGTGCAGGTCGAGCTTTTCCATGATGCGCCAGCGATGGGTCTCGATCGTGTGAAGGCTGAGGTTGAGCCGGTTGGCGATGTCCTTGTTGCTGTTGCCTTCGGCGAGGAGCTGATAGATCTGGCGCTCGCGGTCAGTCAGCAGGTCAAACCGGTCGTTGGCGTCGCGGAGGTCCTTGAGGCGGGCGAGCCCGTCGTGGAAGATCTCGGCCACGGCCGGGCTAAAGAAGGCACGGCCGCGCTCAACCTCGTGGATCGCATGGATGAGTTCCTCGCCGGCCGAGTTCTTGAGGAGATAGCCGCGCGCGCCCGCTTTGACGGCGCGGAGAACGTACCGCTCGTCGCTGTACATGCTGAGGATCAGCACGGCCGTGCTGGGACACTGCTTGATGATCTGAGCCGTGGTCTCGATGCCGTTCATCTCTTTCATGGCGACATCGACAATGGCGACGTCGGGTTTATGCCGGCGCGCAGCTTCGACGGCTTCAATACCGGAGCCGGCTTCGGCGACGATCTCGAATTCGGTGTGGTTTTCCAGGATATGACGCAGGCCCTGACGCATGAGGGTATGGTCGTCGGCAAGCAAAATACGGGTAGGCATTAGGCAGTTACCTCGTTAGAAACCACCGGGGCAGAGGGAGAAGCACCGGTTTCCGGGATCGGAATCTGGAGCGCCAGACGAGTTCCGCGTCCAGGGGCGGCATCGATCTCCAGCGAGCCGGCCACGATAGCGGCCCGTTCGCGAATTCCGAGCAGGCCCAACCCGGTGGTCACGGTGGGCATGCCTTTGCGGTTGATCTGGAAGCCACGGCCATCGTCGGTGACTTCGAGCTTGAGGACTCCGGGAAACTGTTGGATGGTGACGCGCACGCGGGTGGCGCCGGAGTGCTTCTCGCAATTGTGGAGCGCTTCCTGAACTACGCGATAGACGCAGGTTTTGACGGAATCGGGCAGGCGATCGGAGACGTTCTCCTCGACGTATTCGCAGGCGATGCCGCTGCGGCGGAGGAAGTGCTCGACCTGAAACTGCAAGGCCGGGGCGAGGCCCAGGTCATCGAGCAGCGCGGGGCGCAGCAGCAAGGAAATATTGCGAATGGTTTGCACCGTCTGCTCGGCCAGCGTGCGAGCGCGTTCAAGCCGTTCCGGAAGGCCCGGCTGGCCGGCAGCAGATGCGGACTGCGCGCGGGAGATTTCGATCTGAAGCAGCGCCAGCGCTTGGCCGATTTCATCGTGCAGTTCACGCGCCAGCTGCCGGCGGCCTTCCTCTTCGACCTCGAGCAGGCGCGCGGAGAGCCGCTGCAGCTCGCTTCTTGCCTGTTCGACTTCGGCATAATGCCGTTCGGCCGTATCGGCGAGGTGATCGGAGTGGCGGACACTGACGACCGCGACGAACACACTGAGCAGGACGCTGAGGCCCAGCATCAGGAGGAGGCGTTGGCCGCCTTCATGGCGCGAATCCGAAAAACGATTCTCGTCGTCCTGGAGGCGCTGCTGATCGGCTGTGCTCAGGGCGATCAGGGCCTGATACAACTCGCCGCGCCGCGGCACGATCTCGCGCTGCACGAACTCGTATTGCACGGCGTTGGACGCCTGGAGCATGGTAGACGGCACGTTTTGCAGCAAGGAAGTGAATTCGGACAGCTGGCGGGCCAGCTTGGGAAATTCAGCCTGTTGCGGGGAGATGCGAGCCAGTTCTGCAAACGCGCGGCGATTCTCGTTTTCAATTTCGTTCAGCTGGCCGGCCAGCATTTTTGCCTGTTCGGGAGTTGTCCGGATGAAGAAATCGCGGACGTAGATTCCTTCGAGCCACAGATTGCGCCGCAGGATGGTCAGGTTCTGCTCTTCCTCCACATAATGGCGGAAGATATCGGCCTGGCGCTGCGAGACGGCGCCCTGAATGTGATACGCTTCCACCGCAGAAAGGATCAGCACGGCAATGACCGCCGCGTAGCCGACACGCAATACCGAACGTCGTCCCAGTTTTCGGAGCATGGCCGCCAGCCAATTCCGCACAAATCCCTCAGTCATTCTGCAACCATCTTATCGCCAGCAGAGTTTCAGAATCGGGAGGGCTAAAGTACTATTCTCCAAAAGGATATGGGCCCGACAAAATACGGGATTTGTTGTATTTCCGGTAGCCGGTTCCGGGGCTACAGTAAGATTAATTCGGTCCTGACTGCGTCGAATGGCGCCGGGGCAGCGGGACCGGTTTTAGCGAAGGCCGTTGCCTCCCGGGCGACGGTAAGGGCAGGTGCGAACCTGCCCTTTTCTTTTTGTTACAGCTGGCCTGAATCCCCAAACAGTCTTACACTGAAGCCGTCGATGAATCTGCTGGCTTTTTCCGGAGTGGTGTATGTGATTTCGGCCGCGGCGGGCTTTTTGGGAGCGCTGACCGGGTTGGGGGGAGGCGTGGTGGTGACGCCCGCGCTCACGCTGCTGCTGGGTGTTGATTTTCACTACGCGATCGGCGCCACGCTGGTCTCGGTGATTGCGACTTCCTCCGGAGCCGCGGCGGCATTCGTGAAAGAGGGATATTCGAACATCCGCGCCGGCATGTTTCTGGAGATCGCGACCACGCTCGGGGCGCTGGCGGGAGCGCATTTGACGACGGTGGTGCCGGCGGCAGCACTGGCGATTATCTTCGGGGGAGTACTGCTTTACTCGGCGTGGCATTCGCTGCAGCCGCCGCCGCGGGAGAAGGCATCGACCCCGGACCCGCTGGCAGGGCGCCTGCGACTGGATGGCGCCTATCCGGGCGTTCGCGGTCCGGTCTCCTACCACGTCTGCAACGTCAGGGGCGGATTCAGCCTGATGTTCGGGGCGGGCATGCTGTCGGGACTGCTGGGCATCGGCTCGGGCGCGATGAAAGTGCTGGCGATGGATCAGGTGATGCGGATTCCATTCAAGGTGTCGACCACGACCAGCAACTTCATGATCGGGGTGACGGCGGCGGCGAGCGCGGGGGTCTATCTGAGCCACGGCTATATCAACCCGGGGCTGGCCATGCCGGTGATGCTGGGCGTGCTTACCGGTTCACTGGCGGGGGCGCCGCGGCTGATGACGGCGCCGACGCGTGTGTTGCGAATGGTGTTTGCGGCGGTGGTGGGGCTGCTGGCAGTGGAGATGATCTACAACGGGTTTTCGGGAGGCCTGCGGTGACCGACGAGCGCCTCGAGCAGATGGTGGGGACGCTACTGCGCGCGGGCGTGCTGCTGGCGGCGGCGATCGTGCTGGCGGGTGGCGTGTGGTGGCTGGCGGAAGTGGGGCGCGCGGCGCCCGCATATCACCAATTTGGCGGGGTCAGCACGGAACTGCGGCAGGTAGGACCCCTGCTGAAGAGCCTGGCCCATCCGCGTCCGGAGGCGCTGATCCAACTCGGCCTGCTGCTGCTGATTGCCACGCCGGTGGCGCGCGTGGCGTTGGCGCTGGCGGCGTTTGCGCTGGAGCGAGACCGCACATACGTAGGGGCTACGCTGATTGTGCTGGCGATCCTGGTCTACAGCATGGTGCTGCCGTTTGGCAGCGGCGGTTAGGATCAGGCTACGGGATTGCGCAGGACGCCGATGCTTTCGATATCGACTTCGACGATGTCGCCGGGGGACATCTTACGGGTGGTGCCCGGGGTGCCGGTAAAGATGAGATCACCCGGCAGGAGAGTGACCCATCGGCTGATCCAGCTGATCATGGTGGCGCAATCGAAGATGAAATCGGCGGTGCTTTCCTTCTGCACGATCTCGCCATTCAGACGGGTCTGGACGAGCAAATTGTCATAGTTGAGGCCGGTGACGAGCGCCGGCCCGACGGGGGAAAAGGTGTCGGAGCCCTTCGCGCGCCACCATTGAATGTCCTTGCGCTCGCCATGCTGCCACTGGCGCTCGCTGACGTCGTTGCCGCCGGTGGCTCCGAAGATGGCGGCGAGGGCGGCCTTCCCGGAGGCATCTTTCACGCGCTTGCCGATGACCAGAACCAGCTCACCTTCGTAGTGGACGTCGGTGGCATCGGGCGGGATGACGATGGGACCGTCAGGGTCCTGGAGCGAACTGATGGGTTTGTAGAAAATCTCCGGATTCTGCGGATGCGCGCGGGCGCCGAGATGGCTGCGATAGTTGCGGCCGACCGCGACAATCTTGCCGGGCTCGCAGGGGCAGAGTAAGGTCAGTTCGGAGAGTTTGCGGTCGGTGCCGGTTTCGGCGGCGCCGTCGAGCGGGCTGCCCTTGAGCTCATGAACGAAATCGCCTGCGACGAGGCCCCAGGCGGCGCCCAGGCCGGAGCGATAGCGAACGTAGCGACTCATGAGCGGGCGGCGGTGCGCGCCGCGCTGAGGACCGTATCGACGATTTGCTTAAACTCTTCGGCGGTAAGCAGACCCCGTTTGGCGATGCCCTTTTCCTTGACGCGGCGGAGCATCTCGCCGACGGCGTCGTCATCGACCCCGGTGATGCCCATCTGTTCGAGGTTGTACGTTATGGAAGCCTTGCCGCTCTTTTTGCCGAGGACGACCTCGCCGCGGCGGCCGGTGAGGGCCGGATGGGTTCCGAACATGGCGAGCGGCTCCTTGACGACGAGGTCGACGCCGATGCCGGATTCGCGGGTGAAGTTGCGATCGCCGAGGATGGGCTTGTTGGCGGCGGTGGGGAAACTGCTGAGGCGGCTGACCAGCGCCCCGAGCTCCGGGAGTTTGCTCAGGTCGTACCGGGTCTCATACCCATAGAGGACGTGCAGGGCCACGATTAATTCCTCGAGAGCCGCGTTGCCGGTCCGCTCGCCCAGGCCGTTAGCGCAGCTGTGCACGCACTCCGCGCCGGCTTCGACGCCGGCCAGCTCGGTAGCGACCGCCATCCCGAAATCATTGTGCGTGTGAACCTCGACGGGCAGGTTGGTAAGGGACTTCACCAGCCGGACCATATGCTTGATGGCCTCCGGAAGGGCGCATCCCATGGTATCGACGACGCCGATGGCGTCGGGGGGAGCCTCCTGCATGATGGCGCGGAGGAGGTTCGAGAGATCATCCTGGCGGGCGCGCGTGGTGTCGTAGGGGAAGTAGACGACGTGCAGACCGCAGGATTTGGCGTGAGCAATCACACCCACGCTCTTTTTGAGGACATCTTCCCAGGTCCACTTGAACTGGTATTTGAGCTTGGGGTAGCCGATGGGGATTTCGATAATGACACCGTGGCAGCCGCACTCGACGGCTTTATCGATATCGGCGTTCATGGCTCGGGCGAAGGTGTAGATCTTGGAGTTCAGGCCGAGGCGCGAGATCTGCCGGATGGCCTCGAAGTCCTGATCGGAGACGGCAGGCATGCCGGCCTCGATGCGGTCGACGCCAATTTCGGCGAGCTTTTCGGCGATCGCGATCTTGTCGGCGACGCTGTAGACCACGCCCGGAGTCTGTTCGCCGTCGCGCAGCGTGGCGTCATGAATACTGACGCGCGCCGGGAGGTTGAACTGCGCGCGCACCTCGGGCGCGAAATTATAGGGACTCACCCACCACTCGTTTTCTCGAAAATAATTGCCGCTCATTGCAGTTCGGGCCTCCAATCTGGGCCATTATAGCGCGCGCCCGGAACGAGGCCCGCCGCAGCGACGCGCAGCCAAGCGCGGCTTTCAAAAGCATGACGCCTGGTCCGCCGCCGCGTGTGAAAGGAGCAGGTAAGTAGGCGTGAGGCAGAGATCCCACAGCGCATGAACTTCGAGCGGCTACGAAGCGCCCCGCACGCTGCAACCCGATACAGATCGAAACCGGGACGGAATTCATTTTTTTCTTGACTTTCATCGTGAACAACCTTATATATGAATCACATTGCGATTTTTGTAGTCGCAAAATTTGATGTTAGGGAGAATCAATCGATGAAGAGCGCAACCAAAAAGGCCGCCAAGAAAAAGGCTGCTCCGAAGAAAAAGAAGTAAGTTGACGAAGCCCTGACGCAGGGCTCGCAAACAGTTTTTTTCTAGTAGAGGCCCCGGTTTTCCGGGGCTTTTTTATTGTTTCAGGCATTCCCCTCCGATTTTCTTCTACTCCCTTCCATGTGCGCGAGAGCTCCGCAGCGGCGGCGAGCCGTCCGCTCAAGAGGGCGGCCCGGCCTCTGCGCCGTCACGAGGAGGTGGTCGATGGTTAGCACCAGGACCAGGTCCGCGGCCGGAAATGGCGGCGCCCCCGCGTGCTAGCGTGAAGGGGATGACCGAGGGCAAACTCGTACGCGATTCGATCTCGGAGTATTCGGAGCTGGCGCTGCCCAACGACGCCAACGGGCTGGGGAATGTTCTGGGGGGCAAGGTCATGCACCTGGTCGACCTGGCCGGCGCGATGGCCGCGATCCGGCATGCGCGCCGCCCGGTGGTGACGCTTTCGGTGGACCGGCTCCAGTTCCTGCATCCCGTTCACATCGGCGAGCTGATCGTGCTGCGCTCGTCTGTGAATCGCGTCTTCCGCTCCTCGATGGAGGTGGGGGTCAAAGTCATGACCGAAAATCTTTTGACGGGAGAGCAGAGGCACACCTGCTCGGCATACCTCACGTTCGTGGCGCTGGATGAGAGGCGGCGGCCCACACCGATTGCGCCCGTGATTCCGGAAACCAAGGACGAAAAGCGGCGCTACGAAGAAGCAGGGGAACGGCGCGAGTACCGGCTGACGACGCGCAAAGCGCTGGACTAGCCGAGCGGCCCGGTCGGGCGGCGGCCGGAAAGCCCGTCAATTCTCTTTGTACATGTACTTGATGCTGGGCTTATAGAGAAGGATGTTGGGCTCGCCGGTACGGTTCACTTTCAGGCAGCACTTGTCATACCACTCGATGACTCCGTGGAGAGTCTCGCCGTCGCGCAGAACGAAGACCATGGGCGTCTTGGCCTGCATCTGTTTCACGTAATAAAAATTCTCCGCGTTGGTCTGATCGGGAGGAACAGGCTTCTTCTGCTGCTGCCGGCGGGCGGGGGTGATCTGCTCCTTAATTTCGTTCAAAGACGGACGGATGAGTTTACGGTTGACAGCTTCCACGGAATGCCACCTTCTCGAAAAGCTTTTTGATTGGGCCGCCGCCGCTCAGCGGGACGGCTTCATTACAGGACCAAAATGTCTTGCTTTCACCCATAGATAGCACAACCCGGAGCGCATCGCAACGGCAGGAAGAGTAGGAAACCGGTGCTGGAATGAAGACTTCAAGGCAGGGCCGGCGGCGGCCGCAGCAAGGGCAGCACTCACCGCCCGAACCAATTCTTGGCGAGGGTGCGCAGGCGCTGGCGCGCCCGCTTGGCAAAACTCAGCTGCGGCTGGGGCTCGGCCGCCACCTTGAGGGGAGCGGGCGACTCAACATTGGCGGGAACTTCCACTGCTTCGCACGAATGCTCCCCGGCAAACCGCACGACGTTGCTGATGAAGGCGTAGTCGCGCCGGTACCGCCTGCCGTCTTTCCTCTCCGCGCAAATCGAAAAGCCGGGATACCGGGCGGCGGACGCCGTCCCAGTCTTGATCTTTGCGGAAGACATATCGACATCCTGCAACAACACCGGAGCATAGCCGCGCAGGTTGCGCTCGATGTACGCGGTCTCGTAACGGTGGCGGCGGAGACTCCAGATGAAGACGCGAAAACTGTCGAAATCGTAGGGGTAGGCGCCGTCGTTAATCGTAGTCCAAAGCCAGTTCTGCTTCTTCTGGTCGCCGTCTTCCACCGTACCCAGAGCGAAGTAAGAAACAATACGGCGCCCTTCGGCGTACTGGGCGACGTCGTCCGGAATGGCCATGACGAGCCGCCGCGTCAGCACCCATCCCGATTCGCCGCTCTTGGTCCGGATCAGGCTCCAGTCATCGGTGGGCACGGGTTTGGACTCGGGCGCAGCCGGAGCTTCGTCCCTATCGTCCTGTTCACCGGCAAGCTCATCGGAGGGCAAATCGGTTTTGGAGAGTTCCACCCAATTGGCAGGCGGGCCGGGCGGCTTGGGAAGCGGCAGCGTCGGATACTTCGACTCTTTGGGAGCCTTCTTCTCCTCCGCCTTCGGCTTCTTCGGGGCTGGCGGAATCAGGGGCTTGCGCGCCACATCCACACGGGGCGTCAGCGTGTGGATCAGGACATCGATTTTCTCGTTTTCCTTGATCTGCAGAAAACTGGGCGACTGCCGCGCGGGTTGCGTGTGAACGTTGAGATCGCCGAATGTCGTGGCCTGCCCTTGCACCGGCATGCTTCGGGCGCGCACGGCCAGGTCTTTCAGCTTCTGCATGTCCTCGGCGGCGAGTAACTGGCGCTCATCGGTCCAGCCTTCGACGCCGGAAGCCGTGCGCACCCGCAGAAAACGGCGGCGCTGCTGGAGAATGTCCAGGCGGTCTCCGTGTTTGACGGTTGTGACTACCCGGGCCTGCAGCGGAATATCGCTGCGGATCTTGAGGATAGCGGGGCCGACAAACGCCTCACCGATAGCAGTCGCACGCTCGGGCCGGTCGGCACAGGACGCCGCCAGAGACGCCAAGATAACTATCGATATGAAGCTTCGCCGCACACTCAATTCCCAGTTTATCAACCCGCGCCGCGCCGTGAGCCAATACAATGAAGGTTGTGACGCTCGAAACGAAACGCCCCTTTGCACTCATCGGCGCGTTTGCGATATTGTTCGTCGCTTTCGTGATGCTGCTTCTGCGCGCGCTTCCGGGAGCGCGGCGCCCCTTCGATTACATGGTGGCAGGCACGTTCGCGACGGCGCTGGCGCTGGTCGGGGTGTTCCTGCTGGCGGTCCGCCGGCGGCCATAGGGCGGCGCGCCGCGAACCGTCTCGATCCTCACCGGGCGGACGCGCCCGCTGTCGATCGGGAGCACGCATTAAATAAGATGCGCTGGACCTCGGGCTGATAAAACGGCTGCGCTAACAGGTCGTAGGCGCCGAGATTGAGCGCCTCCGCCCAAAATCGGGCGTCAGCCTGCTTATCGGTAACGATGACTTCCGGCTCGTGCGAGCTCTCCCGCACCAGGTGCAACACGTCCAGCCACTTTCCATCAGGCAGCTCGGCTTCGGTCAGCACGATATCATAATCTTGAGTTTCCAATCGTTTGCGCGCCTGCTGCAGTGATTGTACGTGTTCCAGAATGAGCGGAAGCGGCCGCGTCATTTCGGAGAGGAGCTGAGCATCATCCGAATCTCGGGAAATGTAGAGAATCCGGGACCGCATTGGGGACGCTCCTTGAATTCTAAACTTTCTTTAATTTTAAATCCGATCCGTCTCGAACCACAAGCTAAAGTTTGATGAATCTTCGCGTGCTCACGCGCTTCGATCCGGCTTCATGACGGCCACGTATCCGAGGTTGCGGTAGAGCTGATTGTAGTCGAGACCGAAGCCCACCACGAAACGATCGGGGATCTCGAAGCAGCGGAAGTTCACCGGAACCTGTACGATACGGCGCGAGTTCCGGTCCAGAAAGGTGCACACCGAAAGGGAGTTGGGCGCTCGGCCGGCAAGGGTTTGCAGCAGATAACGCAGAGTGAAGCCGGTATCGACAATATCTTCGATCAACAGCACGTCCTCACCTTCGATGGACTCATCCAGATCTTTGGCGATGCGCACCACGCCGGGAGCGCCGTTCTTGTTGGAAAAGCTCGAGATGCCCAGAAAATCGATTTTGAGCGGCACCTCGATATGGCGCGCCAGGGCGGTCAGAAAAAAGACCGAGCCTTTCAGAACGCCGATCAGCTTGATGGTTTTGCCCACGTAGTAGTGGGAGATTTCGGCGCCCACTTCGCGAATCCGGGCGGCGATCTGGTCTTCGGTGAACAGGATGCGATCAACACCGGGGATCAAAGCCGCGCTCATGCTTCAACCGTCCGCTCGGCCAGTCCGTATTTGAAGATGAGGTTCTCGAAGTCCTTTTGATAGAACACCTGGATATTCAAGTCGGGATACAGCTCGCGCAAAAGCCGCACCTTGCGGTTCTTCTTGGTAACGAGGGACTGTTTCATGGTGGTCAGCTCGACGTAGAGGTCGAATTCGGGCAGGTAGAAATCGGGCGTGAAGGACTCGCGGACGGAGCCATCACGATCCCACTGAACGGGAAAGCTGCGCGGCTCATACTCCCAGCCGATGCGGTAGAAATCGAGCAGGTTGGCAAACATCTCCTCGCTCTGATGGGCAAACATCTTACGACGGATGGTGATCTTGTCCGGGGGTACGATGCCGTAGCGGGAAAGCCGGAGGCGCATCTGGAATTGAAGCTGGGCTTGGGCGGCGGCGGAGAGAAACCCTCGTTCCTTGAGTCCAAGCAACCCAACGGTGGTCTGGACGAGGGTGGCCATCTGTTCGGTGCCGAGTGATTCGCCGCTGAGAACCAGATCGAACAGATCAGCCGTGGCCCGCGTTTTGCCGAATCTGGCTTTACGCGCGGAACGGTCGGCGGCCTCCAGCTCGAGCAGCAGCCGGCGGGCGGCCTCGCGATCGAGGCGATGATCGAGCATCAGGTTGCCGAGCCGGACGTTTTCAGGCGCGACGACGTGCACACGCAACATCCCCGGGAAGTGCCGCGCTTGCAGTTCTCCTCCCATGGCGCAATAGACCAGATGATACCGGGTCGCCAGGTGGGCGAGGATGGAGGTGACCAGGCTCGGATACGCTTTGTCGGGAATACGGGTTTCGGGGCCGAACTCCTGTTCGCTTAACGATTGGATTCGCGCCTGGGTAAGAAGCTCAAATCCGAGTTGCTGCGCGGCAAGGCGCGCCACCTCTTCAAACCGGCACCCAGGATGGCCCGAGACGGCGATCAACGCCATGGCACAAACCCATGATATCAGCGGGGCAAAGTCCGCGCCGATGAACTCACTGGTTCGGGTCCCACAAGGTTTCCGGGGCGGCGGTCACGTGACTCGCCCAGCGGCTCCAAACGAACAGCGCATCGCCCAGCCGGTTGAGGTAGCGGATCGCCTCGGGCGGAACGGTATCGCCGCGGCTTAGCGCGATTACGGCGCGTTCGGCGCGGCGGCAGATGGTGCGGCAGACGTGCAGATCGGCATTGAGGCGGCTCCCGCCCGGCAAGACGAAGGAGCGCAGGACGGACAGGCCGGCATTCATGCCGTCGATTTCGGATTCGAGGCGCGCAATATCGGTGTCGGTGATGCGCGCCTGGCGCGGATGCACATCTTCGGGAAGGGTGGCCAGGATCGAGCCGAGATTGAACAGCTCATGCTGAACCCGCAAAAGAATCGCCACGAGCGGCGAGAGCCGTGGCTGGATGGAGGTGAGCTCGACGGCAGTGACGCGAGCCGCGCCGAGAAAGGCATTCAGCTCGTCGACTGTTCCGTAAGCTTCGATGCG
Organism: Bryobacteraceae bacterium; assembly: GCA_035295805.1. Classification (GTDB taxonomy): domain Bacteria; phylum Acidobacteriota; class Terriglobia; order Bryobacterales; family Bryobacteraceae; genus PSRJ01. The sequence goes on from DATGII010000226.1 coordinate 27,037, forward strand.
CGGCGAGTCCTTGGGCACGCGCTGTCCGCCGGCGAGGCCCGTCTGGCCCTCGTCCCCGCGGCGGGTGTACACGCGATTGATCGCCAATCGCGGGGCATCGAACGGTTCGTCGCTCATGTTTCCGGCTTCGAGTGTACACTATGTTTGGAATTTCATGCGGATGGCACGGCGGCGCTGCGCGCAGATCATACTATCAATCGTTATCATGGCGGGCTGCTGCCCGGCATCCGGCGAGACGGCTAACAAAGATCCGAAGAAGTCACAGGCCGCGCTGCGGCGCGGTGAACGTCTCGATCAGGCGGGTAAGCCCCGGGAAGCCATCGCGGCGTACACCGAGGCGGTTGAGGCGGATGCCGGCAACTCCGAAGCATGGCGGGCGCGCGGACGCGACTACCTGGCCGGCGGCGCGAGCGACAAAGCGCTGACCGATTTGAACCATGCGCTACAGATCCATCCCGGCGATGGCTTGGCTTATGCGATTCGCGCCGACGTCTACCGGGCCGGGCAGCAATACGACCTGGCGATCAAGGACTACAGCGCGGCCTTGTACCTGAAGCAGAACACGGCGGCGGTGCTGACGGGGCGGGGAAAGGCATACGCAGCCAGCGGCAAGTTCGACCTGGCGGTGGCCGATTTCACCGAGGCTTTGAAGCTGCAGGCCGATAATCCCGACATCCATCTGGAGCGGGGAAGAGCTCTCGCCGGGATGCGCCAGTATCCGGACGCGCTCGCGGATTTCGACATATACATGAGCGCCAACCCGGGCGCGGAGGCAGTGCTGGTGGAACGCGCCCTGGCGTCGGCTGCGGCCGGGGACAATGGCCGGGCGCTGGAGGACTTGAATTCGGCGCTGCGCCTGAACGCAGGCGACGCGAAAGCGATTCGGATCCGAGGCGCGGTGCGCGACCGCCTGGGTGACAGCGAAGGCGCGGCGGCCGATTTTACGGAAGCCTTGCGGCTGGCGCCGGATAATCAACGGTTATACCTGGCGCGCGGAGCGGTCTACGCCCACGCCGACAAGTACGAAGAAGCGCTGGCAGACCGGCAGCGCGCCGTGGAGCTCGATTCGAAAAGCGCGGAAGCGTACGTCGCGCGCGGCAACTCATACGATCTTCTGGGAAAGCACGAACAAGCTTTAGCGGACCGCTCCACCGCGATCAGCCTGGATGGGAACTATGCGCCGGCGTGGCTGGCTCGCGCGAGTACCTATTACATGCTCGGTAAGTACGACGAGGCCATGTCGGATTTGAGCCAGGCGCAGAAACGGGATCCGGCGAACGCCGAGATCACGCAGATGATCGCCGCCACGCAAGCCAGGATTGATGAAATCGTCGCGAAGGCGCGATCTGTCGAGAGCGTGGCCGATACCGCGAGCGTGGTGCTGCCGGACACGTCCGGCGCACAACCCGCGGCGGCCCCGTTGCCGGCGGAAGCGGCCAAGCCGGTTGTCCCTGCACCGAAGCCGGTGGAACCGGCACAGACGGCGTCTGTTCCGACGGCCGCGGCGGAGCCGCTCACGGCCTCGCCGCCTGCGCCGAAACCGCCCGCGGAAGCGGCTAAACCGGGCAATGAGGCCGTGAACGCCTCCGCTTACCATGCGCGAGGCCGTCAACTCATGCAGGACGGTCACTATGCGGAAGCGATCCAGGCACTCACGCAGGCTCTGCAGCTCGATCCGAAGCTGGCCCGGGCCTATAATGCGCGCGGCTATGCCCGCTTGATGCTCAAGCAATACGCGGAGGCCCTGGCGGATTTCGACGAGGCCATCCGCCTTCAGCCGGGATATGAGAATGCGTACACGAATCGGTCGGTGGCGCGCAGACTGAAGGGCGACAGCGCCGGCGCGGCCGCGGACCAGGCGCTGGCGCGGGGTCTGGCGCAAGCACATTAGCGCGCGGCTACCGGTTCTGGATTTCCCGCAAGCGCGCGATATCGGCGGGGCTCAAAAACAGCGAACCGGAAATGAGTTCTCGTCCGGATAGTGACGGACGCTGTACACCCTCGCGTCCGTGTTCTCCGGAACGGGTCAGCATGTGGACCAGTTCGTGGGCCAATACGCGGCCGAGCGCGCGGCCGAGCAGCAGATCGGCCTGTTGAAAATCGGCGCCCCACATCGCGGAGCGCACCGTGGCCGCGATTTTGTCGCAGGAAACTTGAGTGAACGGCTGCACATCGCCATCACTCGAATAGGTAAACGCCATGGGGCCGAGCTCGTCGTAGACATAAGGAACCGGCTCAACCTTGCAGACGCCTTTGAATCGGACGACTACCAGGCCGTCAAAACTCTCTTGGGCGGCATCGGCCGCGAGGCGCCAGCTCAGATTCAGACCGGAAGACTTCAAGATGACTTCGGTCTCGCGCTCCATGGCAGAGACGGTGCGCGCGGAGCGGGTCCCCTGGAAATCCAGGACGACCGTCAGCCTAGCAGGTACACGGGTATCGGCGGCGGCGAGAAGGGCGACGGCCGCGATGAGCAGAACGCGAGTGGGCAAACGGAGCATCTCTCGATCGGGGAGACGGCAAGCCACACGGCTTGTTCACAATTATAGGGGAGAAGGGGCCGGGAAGAAATGGGGCAGGTCGAAGACCTGCCCCAGGCGCGACTAGAAATGGAAGTAAACGCCGAGTTGAACCTGGCGGGGAAGATTGGCTTGATACGTGATTTTGCCGAACGAGCTGCTGTTCGGCGCATATTGGGTGTTTGGGTTCGAAAACAAAGGCGTATTCATGGCGTTCAGGGCCTCGGCGCGGAACTCTCCTTTAAAGCGCTCCAGAATGGTGAAGTCCTTAAATACGGAGAGGTCCCAGTTGGCCATGCCCGGGCCGCGATAGGGTAGCGAGCGCGCCAGGTTACCGAAAGTAAATGCGGGGGCCTGCGAAAACGCAGCGGGGTTAATGTACGCGTTGAGCCGCTGTTCGATGCTCCCGTAGACTGCTGGACTGATGCCGGTCGCGTTGGGGCGCTGTTCGCCGGTGCCAATCACCGAATTCAAGTTCTGCTGGAAGACAAAGAGCGGGAACCCGGTCTGATAGATGGTAGTGCCGTTCACAGCCCAGCCGCCCGCCAGGTAATCCAGAACCTTGCCGCGATTCAGCAGGTGCTTGCCTTTTCCAAACGGCAGGTAGTACGTCCAACCGCCCGTAAATCGCAGGGGCGTATTCACTGAGGACAGCGACCACTCGTTCGCCAGGTTGTAATAGTCCTGCGGCTGCGCAGCCGGCGACGGCCCGGAGAATCCGTTGAACGAATTCGCGTTGCCATTGCCAAACTCGTTGTCCATGTTCTTGGACCACGTGAGGGTGCTGAGGAAGGTTATGCCGGCGGACAGACGCTTTTGCGCCGTGATGACCATCGAATCGTACCGCGCGCTGCTGGGATTGGTGACCTCACCGATGGTGCTGTATTCGGGGAATGGCATGAGCAACTGCCCCTGCGCCACCGTCGCGGCGCCGATCACACCGGTTCCTCCGTGCCCATAGAACGGATTCGGAACTGCCGAGTTAAGCCTTGAGCCGAGCGACAGATAATTGTCCGGCACCTGGTTGATGTTCATGTTGCCATTGCCGGTAGGCGCCGGCTGCAGGTGAGCGGATCGCGACCCGATATAGCCGACTTCGAGCGCGATCCCGCCCGGCAACTCGCGCTGGATGTCGAACGAAAATTGCTGAATGCGGCCCGCCGTGCGGTTCTGGTCGAGGTAATTGAACGTAGAACCGATCGCGGTGAGCGCGCCCAAGGAATGGCCGACCGGCTGCAGGATTCCATTCGGGAACGGATTGCTGAGCGAATTGGCGGGTGTGGCGTTGCCATCATTGCTCGCCACGTAGGGCGTGGATTGCGTGTAGCCTGGGGCGATGCTGGCGTCAGTTGAGAAGATTGTTGGCGCGTAAAATATGCCCCAGCCCGCGCGTAACGTGGTTTTTCCGTTCAACTGGTAGGCGGCGCCGACACGGGGACCGAACTTGGTGGTGGGTACGTTACAGCATGAGGTTGGAGTACCGGCCACACCCGCATATTCCAGCGTGCCGAGCGGTGACACGCCAGTCACGTTCGCGGCCAGTGGATTCAGCGCCGTCTGATTGAAGCCGACGACCAGGTTGTTGTGAGCTTCGGCCAAGCCGGTTTCGTACTCATACCGAAGGCCCACGTTGATGGTCAGCTTGGTGCTGACGCGAATGTCGTCCTGAAAGAAGCCCGAGTAGTAACGGACGTAGTCATAGAGCTTGGTGGTCGTATTGACCGAGCCGCTCGATGGGAAGCCGAGCAGCAGATCGGCGAAATCGGCGCCGGTTCCGTTGGTCAAAGTGGGAAACTGGCGCGTGAAGACGCCGTTGAACGCGAAATCGCCGGCCGCGAAGCTCAGACTGGTGAAATCCGTGTGGATCAGGCGGTAGTCGATACCGGCGCTGATGTTGTGCCGGCCTATGTATTTCGATACGCTCCCGGAGAGATTTTTCGAAGAAAAAACCGAGATACTGGGCGAAGTAGAACTGATTTTGTTGTTGAGCAGATCGATTTCGGGAAAGTACTGCGCCTGCAGCGCGCCGACATAGCTGGAAGGCAGGCCGAGCGTTCCGGGGTTGAAGCCGTAGCTGATGCCCTCGGAAAAATTGGGGAAACGATTGAAGCCGTAGCGGACGGTGAACACCGTAGTGGGATTGAGCGTCATGATGCTGTTCACGCCGGTGGCATCGACTTTGCGGTAGAGCAGATACGGGCCGTTACTGCTGCCTCCCGGAAGCGTGCCCAAGCTGTTGCCTCCCGGCTCGCGGCTTTTGTAGTGCATGTAGTATGCATTGACGCGCCACCAGCTCGCAAGGGTTTGATCGACCTTGGCCGTGTATTCGTCGGCGCGATCGGTGAGCGTATCGACGCCTGTGAAGTTGTAGCTGTCGGTTTTGGCGCTGCGGGTCGGCGAAGGCAGATACCCCAAAATAGCGGCGCCCACTGGGTTGATGCGGGCGGCCGGGATGATGTTCCCTGAGAACGGAGAGCGCGCCACCGCCACACCGGCCGGGCAATTGTCGGAGGCTGTACACGGGTGCGAGGTCAACGGGTCAAAGATGGTAGCGGAACTCCGGGAATAGTCGCCCCCTTTTTCGAGCGCCGTGGGAAGGGCGTACTGGTCTGAAAGTGGCGATTTCTGCCGGTAGCTTTCGGTGACGATATAGAAGAACGTCTTATTCTTGCCGTTATAGACCTTCGGAATGAACACGGGGCCGCCGAACGAACCGCCCCATTGGTATTGCGGCGTGTCAGGACGAGGTGTCCCGGTGGCATTGCGGAAGTACTGGTTGGCCAGCCAGTCCGTCTGCCGGGTGTATCCGAACAGGGATCCGTGCACGTCGTTGCTTCCCGATTTCAGGGTTGTGTTGAATACGCCGCCGCCCGTGCGGCCCATGGTCGCGTCATAGGTTTCAGTCTGCATTTTCATCTCGTAGGTGGCCTCGATCGACGGGATGATGACGGCGCGATTGGTCGAATCTGTGATCGGAATGCCGTCAATCAGATAGTTATTGCCGCGCACCGGGCCGCCCGATATCGAAATCGCGGATGAGCCGCTCTGATCTTGAAAGCGGTTGAAGCGAGGATCGCCGACCGGAGTCACGTTCGCCGAAAGTTTGGACATTAAGAAGGGGTTTCGGCCGAGGTTCGGCAGATCCGTCAGTTTCTGCGTGTCGAGAACTTGCCCGTTGGAAGCATTCGAACTCTCAATCAGAGGAACCTCGGCAGTAACCTGCACACTACTGCTCACTTCCCCGACCTCCATTTTGAGGTCGATAGTCAGGAATTCCTGAGTGTTTACAATGACGCCCGGATGCTCGAGCTTTTTGAAACCCGGGGCTTCGGCGGTAAGAGTGTAAGTTGCCGGCGCAACCTGCGAGAAGGCGTATTCGCCGGCCGCATTGGTGACCGTTGACCGGGACACGTTGTTTGCAGCGTTCGTAAGTGTGACTTTGGCGTCTGCCATGACAGAGCCACCCTGATCCTCAATTGCGCCGCGGACGCCGCCGACATAGGTTTGCGCGGTGAGTGTCATAGCTGCAGCAGTCATCGTCACGAGGGACATGGCACGCGTGATGAGATGGTATTTCACAAAACCTCCGAAAGAGTTGAGTTAGTGGTGAACGGCCGGGGTTGCGATGCTTCGGATAAGACGTCGATCCGCTGGGCGCGGCTGGGCGCGGCGAAATGCCAATGACGGGATTGCTGATGGCGATCTTACAGCAGCCGCGGCCTCGTGTCACGAAAAAATGTCATTGTCGTCGGATCGAAATCTTTTATGGCATTGGGGCCAGGCCCATGCTTACGAAACGCTACGCTTGAGCCGCCGCGCACTATTGACTTTGCCCGCAGAACTGGGTTAGGGTGATTTTGTCTCGTCTTCCTTCAGCCAGTATGTCTGGAAACTGGTTCCAGGCGGCCTGGAGGATCCTACCGACGCCTCGCCGCGCTTAGTCTCTCCGTTCTGAGGAAACCGCAACACAACCACACGCCGGACGTGTCGTCTCCACGCGGGGACGTAGCCGACGCCGGATATTCGTGTGCCCATAAGGAGATTGAAACGTGACCCTTACGACCGCAGCAAGAAAAGAGTTTCTGGAGCGGGGGTTTTCGCGGCGCAGCTTTGGCCGGCTGGCGGCAATGCTGACCGCGGGCGCGACCCTGCCGTTTTATAACGAGCCGGCTCTGGCGCAGCTCTCCAAAATCGCGGATGTGCCGCCTGATGCAGTCATGATCAATGCGAACGAAAATCCGCTCGGTCCCTGCGCGGAGGCGCGGGAGGCGGTGCACGGAATCGTAACCCGGGGCGGGCGGTATCTGTACACCGAGACCGATGTGCTGCAGAAGTTAATGGCCGAGCAGGAAGGGATTTCGCAGGATTCGGTGCAAATCTTCGCCGGATCGAGCGCGCCGCTGCATCAGGCGGTGCTGGCGTTCACTTCGCCTTCCAAACCATTCGTGACCGCTGATCCGGGCTATGAAGCCGGCGAGCGCGCCGCCCGATTCATCGGCTCCAAGGTGATTCGCGTCCCCTTGACGAAGGACTACGCGCATGATGTGAAGGCTATGGCCGGCGCCGATTCGAGGGCGGGCCTGATCTATGTGTGCAATCCGAATAATCCGACCGGCACGGCCACCCCGAAATCGGAGATCGAGTGGCTGGTCGCGAACAAGCCGGCCGGCTCGGTGGTATTACTGGATGAAGCGTACGCGCACATTGCCGGCGTCCCGTTTAACAGCGACCTGGTGGCAGCGGGCAAAGATATCGTCATCCTGCGCACGTTCTCGAAGATTTACGGCATGGCTGGATTGCGGGCGGGGGCGGCATTCGCGCGTCCGGACCTGCTGCAGAAATTCGTACCGTACAGCGCGGGGGCGATGCCAGTCACATCGATGGTAGCCGCAACAGCCAGCCTCAAAGTAAAGAACCTGATTCCGGAGCGCCGGGAGACCATCAAGAATGTGCGAGAGGACGTGCTGAGTTTTCTCGACCAGCACAAGTTCCGCTACGTACCTTCGATCTCGAACAAGTTCATGGTGGACGTCGGGCGTCCGGGCGAGGAAATAATCCTGGCGCTGCGCCAAGAGAAGATCTATATCGGCCGCGTCTGGCCGAGCTGGCCGACGCACGTGCGGGTCACGGTGGGCACGCAGGAGGAAATGAACAAATTCAAAACCGCCTTTTTGAAGGTGACTGCGTAGGACGGCATGATTCGCAAGACGGGTCGTTACACTTGGCGGCGATTTGCAGGCGATTGCGGCGGCGGCCTGATCGCCGCCCTGATCGCTCTCCCCTACGGTCTGTCCATGGCGGCCCTGATGGGGCTGCCGCCGGTGTTGGGAGTGCTAACTTCGATTCTCACCGCGCCGATCACAGCGCTGCTGGGCCGCAACCCCGTTTTGATCGGCGGCACGGCGAGCGTCACCGTGCCGTTCATCGCCAGCGCGGTACGCGCCCAGGGAATCGGGGGCGCAGCCAAGATCTCGATAGTGGCGTCTGTGCTCATGATGGCTTTTTGCGTTCTGCGCCTGGGACGCCACGCGAGCCGGGTCCCGATTCCGGTGGTGGCCGGATTCTCAGCCGGAATCGGGGCCATTATGGTGATCTCGCAGCTGAATGTCATAGTGAATGTGCCGGCGCCGGCGGGCGACAACTCGCTCGCGCAGCTGATTTCGGTACTCGAGGAGTTGCCCGGCACGCAATGGCGGCCGCTGATTTTGGGCAGCTTGGTGATCGCGAGCGCCGCAATTTCGGCGCGCTGGGCGCCGCTGCTACCGGCCCCGCTCGTAGGCATCGCAGTCGCCGGCGGGGCCGCTCGGGCCCTCAATTTCCACGTGGCGGAGGTTGGATCGCTGCAACTGGCGCTGCCGCCCCTGGCGGGATTCTCCTGGACCCCGGAAGATGCATGGAAGGTCCTGCCGAGCGGATTGGCCCTCGCGTTCGTCACGTCAATCAACCTGCTGCTGACCTCCCGTGTGGTGGAGCACTTCCGGGGGCGGCACAAAAATCTGAAGCGAAGCGATGCTGACGCGGAGTTAGGCGCATACGGGATTGCAAATCTGTGTGCCGGAGTGTTTGGCGCGCCCCTGAGCGTCGGGATCCCGGCGCGCAGCCTCGCCAACGTGCGCTGCGGCGGGAGCAGCCGGATTTCCAATATTCTGCACGCGACGTTTCTGTTTGCGCTGGTGCGCCTGGGCTCGGGAATCCTGGCGCATATCCCGCTGGCGGCCCTGGCGGGTGTTACGGCATGGATGGGACTGTGCCTGCTGGATTGGGGAGCGTGGCGCCGGCTCTCGCGCATGCGGGCCGTCGACAGCGGCGCGTTCCTGCTCACCGCGGCCGGGGTTCTGGTGGTGAACGCAGTTGCCGCTGTTTTAGCGGGGTGTTCGTTGTACGGAGTGAGATACCTGTATCGGCGCTATGTGCGCCCGGCCCAGCCGATGTCTGAAGTGGCTGCCAGCCTTGCCGAGTAACTTCCATGAGTCTCTTTACCACTAAACCCGTGAGCGCCATCATTTCCGAATCGGCGGGCGGCACCCATCATCTGAAGCGCACTCTCGGACCCGGGAACCTGATCGCGCTGGGCATCGGGGCCGTGATCGGCGCCGGGTTGTTTTCGCTTACCGGCGTAGCCGCGGCGCAGAACGCCGGACCCGCCGTTACCCTTTCCATGATCATCGCCGGCATCGGCTGTGCGTTCGCCGGTCTTTGTTATAGCGAGTTCTCCTGCATGATCCCGGTTGCCGGCAGCGCGTACACGTACGCGTATACCACGCTGGGCGAATGGCTGGCGTGGATTATTGGCTGGGACCTGGTGCTGGAATATGCGATCGGGGCCTCCACGGTATCGATCAGCTGGTCGGCCTACACCGTCTCCCTGCTCCACACTTTCGGAATCACTCTGCCCGCGCAGTTGTGCGCCGGGCCATTCGAGCCTGTAACGCTGCCGGACGGGCGGTCCGTACAGGGTCTGGCCAATCTGCCGGCGGTCTTGATTGTGTTTCTAATCTCGATGCTGCTGATGATCGGGATCAAGGAATCGGCCCGCACCAATGCGGCCATCGTGGCCGTCAAGCTCGCGGTGGTGCTGGTGTTCATTGGGGTGGGCTGGTTCTTCATCAACCGCTCCAATTACACACCGTATTTCCCGCCCAATACGGGCGAGTTCGGCCATTTTGGATTTAGTGGGATTATGGCGGGCGCGGGCACGATTTTCTTTGCATATATCGGGTTCGATGCAGTTTCAACGGCGGCACAGGAGGCGAAGAACCCGCAAAAGGATATGCCTGTCGGGATTATCGGTTCGCTGGCCATCTGCACCATCCTTTACGTGCTGTTCGCGATTGTCCTCACGGGAATCGTGCCGTTCACGAAATTGGGCGTGGCGGCGCCGGTGGCGGTCGCGGTCGATCAAACGCCCTACACATGGATGAACAACATGGTGAAGTTCGGGATCATTATGGGATTCACTTCGGTCATCCTAGTGATGTTGCTGGGGCAGTCTCGGGTGTTCTATTCCATGTCACGCGACGGTTTGGTGCCCGAAGTATTTTCCGAGATTCACCCGCGCTTCAAGACGCCGTGGCGCTCGAACCTTCTGTTTTTCTTCTTTGTGGCGCCGTTTTCCGCGTTCTTGCCGTTGAGCATCGTGGGGCATATGACCAGCATCGGGACGTTATTTGCCTTTGTGCTGGTCTGTGCCGGGGTATGGGTGATGCGAGTGAAGAATCCGAACGTGCCGCGGCCCTTTAAAACGCCGTGGGTACCGTTTGTGCCTCTCATGGGGATTATCTGGAACTTGGCCATGATGTATGCCCTTGGTTGGTCGAATTGGTTACGGCTGGGGATCTGGCTTGTGATCGGACAGGTGATTTACTTTAGCTATAGCCGCCACCGGAGCCGGCTAGGGGCGCCGGCGGGGGCCGGGCCGATGGCCGGTATGGCGCCAGAAACCCCAACGAACTAGAACTTTTGCCGATACCGACGATGAGACAGGTAGAGTCCACAGGGCTCGTGTCTCATGGAACTGCTGGTGGCGCGGCAACCGATTTTTGATGAGCATCTGCGGGTGTGCGCATACGAATTGCTGTTCCGCTCGAGCCGGAAAAACGCGTTCGACGGCAGCGAGGGAAATTCGGCAACCTCGAAGGTGATCAGCGCGGTATTCGGCTCGGCCGACAGTGAGCGCCTGCTGGGGGGCAAACGGGCGTTCCTGAATTTCCCGCGCACCCTGTTGGTGGAAGATGCGGCGTCGGTTTTGCCGCCCCGCTCTACCGTCATCGAAATTCTGGAGACAGTGGAACCGGATGCCGAGGTGATCGAGGCTTGCGCGCGACTTCGCGCGCAAGGGTATCAGCTGGCCCTGGACGATTTTGTGCCGCAAAAAGAGGCGCACCCGCTGATTCCGCTGGCGGACTTTCTGAAGGTAGATTTCCGCGCGACGACTCCCGCCGAGCAGAGATCGACGGCCGTGCGCTTCGGACGCCAGTTGCGGCTACTGGCGGAGAAGGTCGAGACTCGGGAAGAGTTTAGGCGGGCAGCCAAGCAGGGGTATGGCTATTTCCAAGGCTATTTCTTTGCCCGGCCGGAGATTCTTTCGGCGCGCCAGATCCGGGGCACGAAGCTGAACTACCTGCGAATCCTTAGCGAGTTGCACCATTCGGAACTGGATTTCAATAAATTGACGGCGCTATTGAAGCGCGAACACGCGCTCGCGTACAAGCTGCTGAAGTTCGTCAATTCAGCTTTGTTCTCCTGCCGCGAGCCGATTGAGTCGATCCATCAGGCGCTGACGTTTGTGGGGGAGGAGGCGGCCCGCAAATGGCTGCTCGTGGTGGGTCTGATGGACCTGACGGCGGACCGTCCGGCCGAGTTGGCAGCCAATACTTTGCTGCGGGCGCGATTCTCCGAACTGCTGGCCGAGCGCAGCGGTTTGCGCAGCCGCCGCGAAGACTGTTTTCTGATGGGGATGTTTTCCAGGCTGGATGCGATGCTTGGACGGCCGCTCGAGGATTTGCTGAGGGAATTGAACCTGCACGACGAGATCGTCCGCGCGCTGCTGCAGCAGACCAAACCCGGTGACCGTCTGGCGGAGATCTGGAAGCTCGTGCTGGCGTACGAGGCGGCGGATTGGAAGCAGGTCGATCCGCTGGCAGCGACGCTTTCCATCCCGATGAACGTGCTCGGTACGTCTTATACCGAAGCGGTCAGCTGGGCCGACGCGATCTGCCGGCAATAAGACACGGCGGCGACAAGATCCGGATTGCTCTTACTTGATCAGGCTGGACGATTTGCCGGCGAAATCGAGCACCCAGGAGGGGAAGATGCCGAGTACCAGGGTGCCCAGCGCGGGCAGGATCAGCGCGGCGCTCAAGCCCAGGGAAAGCGGCTCGGCATTGGTAGTAGCTTCGCTCGGCTCGCGCATGTACATCACCACCAGCAAACGCAGGTAGTAGTAGGCGGCGACCGCGCTGTTGAGCAGGCCCAGCACGGTCAGCCAGACCAGATGCGATTCGAGCGCGGCTTTGAAGATGTAGAATTTACCGAAAAAGCCGCCGGTCAGCGGTACACCAATGAGTGAGAGCAGGAAGATTGAGAGCATCGCGGCCGTCAGCGGCTGTTTTTGCCCCAGGCCTCCGAAGTCATCCACGTTCTGATAGCGCTCGCCTTTACCGGATAAGTGGCTCACAACCGCGAAGGCGCCGATATTCATGAATGCGTAGGCGGCGAGATAGAACATGGCGGCGGCGGTGCCGACGTCGGAGCGAGCCGTGAGCGCCACCATCACATAGCCGGCATGCGCGATGGAACTGTAGGCCAGCAGCCGCTTCACATTCGCCTGCGTCAACGCGGCGAAATTGCCGATGGTCATCGAAAGCAGCGCCGAAATCCAGACCAGCGGCTCCCACCCGTTGGCGATGGGCGCGAAGGCCGTCATGAAGATCCGGAAGAACACGGCGAAGGCCGCGGCCTTGGGACCCGCCGAGAGGAAGGCGGTGACGGGTGTGGGCGCCCCTTGATAGACGTCCGGCGCCCAAATCTGGAACGGCGACGCCGAAACTTTAAACCCCAGACCGACGAACATCAACGCCGCCGCCACTCCAATCAGAACCAGGGACGGAGGGTTCGGACCCGTGAGTGCGGCGTGTACCGCGGACAGGTTCACCGTCCCGGTCGATCCGTAAATGAACGCCACGCCATACAGGAAGAATCCGGTGGCGAATGAGCCCAGCAGGAAATACTTCAACGCGGATTCGTTGGCGCGCTTGTCGTCGCGCAGGTAGCCGGCCAGGATATAGCTGGCGATCGAGGAGATCTCGAGGCCGAGAAAGATCATGATCAGCTCGTTGGCCGACGCCATGAGACACTGTCCGGCGATCGAATAGAGGAGCAGCGCGTGAAATTCGCTGGTTTCCGCGCCCTGGCGGTGGAGAAAACGGTACGAAGGCAGGACCGTGAGAATGCCGACACCGATTACCAGCACACGGAAAAATGTGGCGAACCCGTCCACCACGAGCATGCCGCCGAACGCCGTACCCGGATCGCTATAGGCGAAGACCGAAGCGGCCATCGCGGCCGCGAGGGACAGAATGCTGAGATGGCCGAAAGCGTTGGACGACCGGCGGTGCAGCACAGGGTCAAGCACCATCAGCGCCGTGCCCATGATGGTCAGAATGATTTCCGGCAGGAACCGGATCATGTCCGCCCAGTTCACGAAGTTGCTAACGGGCACGCGCCACCTCCGTCTGCGGCCGGGCTTGCACCTGGAAGGGAACGTTGACCTGGGTCTGGCTTAATACCCGCGCGGTAGTCTTTCCGACTGCCGGCAGGAAGGATTGCGAGTAGACGCCCATCCAGACCATCATGGCGATCAGCGGAACGACCAGCGCCCATTCGCGCAAATTCAGATCGGGAAGGTGCGACCGGATTTCCTCGTTGACCTCGCCATAGAACACGCGCTGATAGAGCCAGAGCATGTAGCAAGCCGAGAGAATTACGCCGATGGCAGCGTAGATGGCCCACTTGAAATTGGCCAGCGCGGCGCCCTGCAGTACCAGAAACTCGCCGACGAAATTGTTGAGCGCCGGCAGGCCAATGCTGGCGAGCGTCGTGATCAGGAACGCGGTCGAGAGCCAGGGAGCCGCAGTCGCCACGCCTCCGTAGTCGGCGATCTCGAGCGAGTGGCGGCGCTCGTAAAGTAGCCCCACCAGGGCGAAGAGCGCCCCGGTCGAGATGCCATGATTCAGCATCTGGTACACCGCGCCGTCGAATCCGAGTTGCGTAAACGAGAAAATGCCGAGCACGACAAACCCGAGGTGGCTGACCGAGGAATACGCCGCCAGCTTCTTCATGTTGGGCTGCACCAGCGAGACCAGCGCCCCGTAGATGATGCCGATGAGCGCCAGCACTACGATCCACGGCGCGCAGGTGCGGGAAGCGCTCGGGAACAACGGCAGGCAGAAGTGCAGAATTCCGTAGGTGCCCATCTTCAACATGACGGAAGCCAGCATGACGGATCCGGCAGTGGGCGCTTCCACGTGCGCGTCGGGAAGCCACGTGTGCAGCGGGAACAGCGGAACCTTAATGGCGAATGCGAGGAAGAACGCCAGGAAGAGCAGGAGCTGCTCATTCGGCGCGAACGCCAGGCGGCCGGACTGCAGCATCTCGACCAGGGCCGGATAACTGAACGTGCCGGCGCGGTTATAGAGGTAGATGATGGCCGCCAGCATCAGTACCGAACCGGCCATTGTGAACAGAAAGAATTTCACGGCGGCGTAAATCCGGCGCTCATGGCCCCAGATGCCGACCAGGAAGTACATCGGCACAAGCGAGATTTCCCAGAACACGTAGAACAGGAACAGGTCCTGGGCGATGAACACGCCAATCAAGCCGACTTCGAGCAACAGCAGGAATGCGTAAAATTCTTTGGCCCGGTTCTGGATGGAACGCCACGAGATCAGGACGCAAATGGGTGTGAGAAATGTGGAGAGCAGAACCAGCCACAGGCCGATGCCATCCACCGCCACGTAGTAGTGAATATCGGGCGTGGTGATCCAGGGCACGTTAAGCGCGAGTTGCTCGCCGGCCGTATTGCGGTCGAACATCGCAGGCAGAGCGAGCGAGACGGCAAAGGTGGCCAGCGAAATCACGAGAGCCCAGGTGCGGCTGGCGTGCGGCGACGAGCGCGGAAGCAGCAGCGCAATCAGAAAGCCAACCGCGGGGAGCACCAGCAACAGGGTCGGCAGGTTCATCGTGCGCCTCCTGCCATGCCCATGGCGACGATCAGGAGCACCGAGCCGAACACCACCCAAGTCGCGTAGCTGCGGATGTTTCCCGATTGCAGGGAGCGAAGCACCGCCCCCACATCGCGGGCGCGCGATCCGATGCCGTTCACGATTCCATCGATGAGGCCGACATCGGCGACGCGCCACAGAAGCACGCGCGAACCGCCGACCACGGGTTTCACAACCGCAGCGTCATAGACCTCATCGACGAAATACTTGTTGTAGACGAGCGTGTAAAGACCTTTGATGCTGAGCGAATCGGCCAGACGCGGCTGCGCGACATACATCAACCAGGCGAGGAAGATGCCGAGAACGCCCGCAGCCACAGAAATCGCGACGAGCGTCATGTCCTCGCCCTCTTCCATCGGGGGGAACACAGTGCTCAGAAACTGCGGAACTTTGAAGAAGTATCCGCCCGCCAACGAGAGCGCGGCCAGAACTACGAGCGGTGCCAGCATGACCGCGGGTGATTCGTGCGGATGATGCTCATGGCCGCGATATTTGCCGAAGAACGCGAGGAACATGGCCCGGAACACGTAAAATGCAGTGATCCCGGCGGTGAGCGTGCCCAGCCAGTACATCCAGGGGGCGTGATGATACGCGGCGAGCAGAATCGCGTCTTTACTGAAAAAGCCGGCAAACGGCGGGATGCCGGCGATGGCGACGCCTGCGCACATCATCGTCCAGAACGTCCATGGGGTATGCTTCCGCAGGCCGCCCATGTTGCGCAGGTCCTGCTCGCCGGAAAGCGCGTGGATCACGCTACCGGAGCCGAGGAAGAGTAGTGCTTTGAAAAACGCGTGCGTCACCAGGTGATAGATGCCCGCCCCGAAAGCGCCGCATCCCACGCCCACGAACATGTAGCCGAGCTGCGAAACCGTCGAATACGCGAAAACTTTCTTGATGTCGTTTTGCGCGATGCCGATGGTAGCGGCGAAGAACGCGGTCGCAATTCCGATCACCGCAATGAATTCCATTGCCAGCGGCGCGTGCGTGTAAATGGCCCACGACCGTGACGTCATGTAAACACCGGCCGTCACCATGGTGGCCGCGTGAATCAGCGCCGAAACAGGCGTGGGGCCGGCCATGGCGTCAGGCAGCCAGACGTACAGCGGAATCTGCGCCGATTTGCCGGTTGCGCCGACCAACAGGAGCAGCCCGATGATGGTCAGGGCCGATTCGGGGGCGCTGGGCGCCTTCTGGAAAACGGTTGCGAAATCGAGCGACCCGAAGCTTTTGACGATGTAGAACATCGCCAGGGCAAAGCCGAAATCGCCGATGCGGTTCACGATAAACGCCTTGTTTCCGGCGTCCGTGGCGAATTTCTTGTCGAAGTAGAACCCGATCAGCAGGTAGCTGCACAACCCCACGCCTTCCCAGCCGACGAACAGCACCAGGAAGTTGGCGCCCAGCACCAGCACCAGCATGAAGAACATGAACAGGTTCATGTAGGCGAAGAAGCGGTAATACCCGCCATGATTGGGGCCATGCTCGTGGGCCATGTAGCCGGTGGCGTAGATGTGAATCAGCGAGCCGATGCCGGTTACTACCAGCAGCATCACGGCAGTGAGTCGATCGACGGCGAAATCGGCGTTTAGCGTGAAGTTTCCGCTCTGGATCCAGGTGAAATAGTGCTCTACGTAGGGGCTGGTCATGTCACCGAGCCCCAAAATCGTCTTGAGCACCCAGGCGAACGACAAGACGACGCTGCCGATCGCGAAAATGTTCACTACGCCTTTGGAGAATCGCCGGCCGAAGAGGCCATTGATCACGAAACCCGCGAACGGGAGCAGAGGTATCAGCCAGAGTTGCATCAGTTCTTCATCGAATCGATTTCATCGATTTGCAGGGTTGACCGGTTCTTGAAAATCGTCAGGATGATCGCCAGGCCGACCGCGGCTTCGGCTGCCGCCACCACCATCACAAAGAACGCGAACAGGTGGCCGTTTACTTGCTTCAACTGGTAGGAAAACGTCACGAAGGTCAGGTTCACCGCGTTCAGCATCAGCTCGATGGACATGAACACGGTAATGATGTTGCGCCGGAACAAAAAGCCGGCCACCCCGAGCGCGAAGATCACGGCGCTCAACGTGAGAAACCAGGAAACAGGAACTTCCGCCATCTAGTCGATTTCCTTTCGGGCGAGCACAATCGCGCCCAGAATGGCGATCAGGATCAGGAGCGAAGTCACTTCGAAGGGCAGCAGGTAGGTGGTGAACAGGGCGCGGCCGACCGATTGCGCAGTTCCTCCTGTGAAGCCTCCGAAATGCACCGCGACTCCCCGGGGGAACCGGCTCTGCACGAAATAAGCGAGCAATCCGAGCAGCGCGATCAGCAGCGGAACACCCAACAACTGAACCATGAAGGAGCGCCCACGCTTGCTTTCGGCGCCGGCATTGAGCAGCAGGATCACGAAAATAAATAAGACCATTACCGCGCCGGCGTAGACGATCACCTGCGCCGCGGCGATGAACTCGCCGCCCAGCAGCAGGTAGAGCACGGCCAGCGATCCCATGACACCGATCAGCGAGATGGCGCTCGAAATCGGATGCGTCTGCACCACCACGTTCACCGCACTCACCACCGCGATGATCGCAAAAACGAGAAAGAGAATGACGTCCATTTAGGAAACCCAGGCGACCAGAAAGCTGGTCACCAGCAGATTCAGCATGGCTACCGGGAACAGGAATTTCCAGGCGAAGCTCATCAGTTGGTCGTAGCGGAACCGCGGCAGCGTGCCGCGGACCCAGATGAATGCAAACAGAATCGCGCCGGTTTTGGCGCAGAACCAGATCAGCGGCAGCAGCCAGCTCTGCACGATCGGCAGTAGAAAAACGCCGGCCAGCACGAGAAACAAAATGCCGAACGCCGGAAACGTGTATTTGTCCATCTTGCGCACCGCATTGGCGGCGTGATACAAGGCAGTCAACCCGGCGATCGCGAAAATTATGCTCGGGATCAGATTTGAGCCGTACTGCACCGGCCAGGGCGCGTCCCACCCGCCCAGAAACAGCAGCGTGGCCATGGCGCTCACGGTCACCATGTTCAAGTACTCGGCCATGAAAAACGACGCGAACTTCATGCTGCTGTACTCGACGTGAAACCCGGCGACCAGCTCGTTTTCCGCTTCAGGCAGATCGAACGGCACGCGGTTGGTTTCGGCGAAGGCGGCGATCAGAAATATGATGAACGCAATGACCTGCGGAAAGGGCCCGCGCAGCACGTTCCAGTGAATCATCCCGCCCGCCTGCGTGCCGACGAGTTCCCGCAAGCTGAGGGTGTTGGAAAGCAGCAAGGGCGAAGCGATCGCCAGCGCCATCGGCAGTTCATAGCTGATCATCTGCGCCGAACTGCGCAGGCCGCCGAGAAGCGCGTACTTGTTATTCGAGGCCCAGCCGGCCAGTGCGATGCCGTATACGCCCATCGATGAGGCCGCCAGGATGTACAGCACACCGATGTTCAGATCGGTGAGTTGCATCCACGTCTGGTATCCCGCCACCTGGATGGCCGGGCCGAACGGGATCACCGCAATCGACAGCAGCGCCATGCACACGGCGATGAACGGGGCAAACAGGTAGATCGGTTTGTTGACGTACGGCGGAATGAGGTCTTCTTTCGTGATCAGCTTGATCACGTCGGCCAGCGGCTGGAGCAGCCCGTGAGGCCCGACGCGGTACGGCCCCATGCGGACCTGGATGTGCGCGATCACCTTGCGCTCCACCCACTGCAGATATGCCACCGCCGTCAAAAGCACAAAAGCGACAACCGCCGCTTTAATCAGACTGATGATGATGAATGCGTTCATTGGCGGTTCGACCGGCTTTCCACCACTGAGTGCAACACGCGGGAATAGCGCCCCAGGGTTCCCGAATCGAAGAGGCCGTTGTGATCCGATCGAATCAGGTCCGGCCGGCCCGGAACGGGAATCCGTCCGTTGAGAGGCATCGTCTGCGCCGCGCCGCCGGTGGCCACCACCGGAAGCGGTACCTGATAACCGCGTACGATTTTGCGAATCTGCTCGAAGACTACATCGGGCACCCAAGGGCCGAGGGCGGCGGCGACACCCATTTCCCGGGCGATGAAGCCCATGATCTCGAGATCGGGCTTGGCGCCCATGGTGTTGATGCCGCGCTTCAGCCGCTGCACTTCGCCGGTGACATTGGTCACGCTGCCATTCTTCTCGTAGGCGCTGGCGGCCGGCAAAACGACGTCCGCCTGTTGCGCGGTATCGGTCAGGAACATATCCTGAACCACGAGGAAGCGCGCTTTCCGCTGACCGCCGCCTTTAAACGGATTTGCGCCAATGACCCATAGCACGTCCAGATCCGCGTCGAGCATTTCGTGGACGTGCATTCCGGGCTGGCCCGAGATTTGATAGCCCGGCAGCAGTTCCGGCGTCAGCCCCATGTCCACCGCGCCGCGCGAATTCGAGTAGTCGACGAGGGGGACGTATTTTACGGGAATTCCGAGCGACTCGCCGAATTCGACCAGCTTGCGGACGTCGTCGCCTTTGACGGAGTCATCAAACAAAATTACCAGTTCCGGTTCGGCCTTGAGCTGATCGCGCAGTGAAGCGTAGTCGCGTCCTCGAATTTTGGCAGTCGCGTACTTGTCTTCGCGCACAGCCGCCGGCGTCACGACGTAAATATGCGCCTTGTGATGCCGGTAATTCGCGCGGATCTGGAACGAAAGCAGCGGATGCTCGGTCGCCAGGTCGGCCCCGATCACCAGGATGGCTTGACGCTCGTAGAGGTCGGCCACGGTCGCCAGCTTATCCTGTTTTCCGCTCAGAGCATCGAGCAGCGTGACTACGTCGCCCGTTCGGTGATGGTCGATGTGGTTGGTCTTCAGTACCTCGCGCGCGAACTTCTGCAGGTAGAAATTCTCTTCGTTGGTGGTGTGATTCGACCCAATGACCCCGAAGCTGCCGCTGCGTCCCAGCGCCTCGTTGAATTTCGAAGCTACGGCTGTCAGCGCCTGCGACCAGGACACCTCTTCCAGCTTTCCGTTCCTGCGCACCAGCGGCGCCTGCAGCCGGTCGGGATGATCGTAAAAATCGAAGCCGTAGCGGCCTTTAATGCAGAGGAACTCGCCGTTGATTCCGGAGCGGTCGCGGTTGTTGCCGCGAATGATTTGGTCATTGCGCGTCCCCAGCGTGGTCTTACAGCCGTCCGCGCAATGGGTGCAGATCGTGCCTACGTGCGTCATCTCCCACGGCCGCGTTTTGTAGCGGTAGGCGCCGCTGGTCAGCGCGCCCACCGGGCAAATGTCGATGCAAGCGCCGCATTCATCGCACTCCAGATGATCGCCTTTGTTGGGAGCGATCTCCGACACCACGCCGCGATTGATCACGCCCAGAGCCGTGACGCCCATGCCTTCGTCGCAGATACGGACGCAGCGGTAGCACAGAATGCATCGGGGCGCATCGAAGAAAACCACGGGAGAGAATTGTTTCTCGGGCGTGTGGACCTTCTCCTCGGTGAACCGGCTCTCGCCGACCCCGTAGCGGAAGGTCATATCCTGCAGTTCGCACTCGCCGCCTTTGTCGCACACCGGGCAATCGAGCGGGTGATTGGTGAGCAGGTACTCGAGCATGTACTTGCGCGCCGTGTGTACCTGCTGGGTCTCGGTGCGCACTACCATCCCCTCGGCCACCGGCACCGTGCACGCCGTCTGCAGCTTCGGCGTTTTCTCGATTTCCACCAGACACATGCGGCAGGCCGCCTGCAGGCTCAATCCTTCGTAATAGCAAAACGCGGGCACCTCGATGCCGGCCTGCTTGGCGGCGTCGATCACCAGCGTCCCGGGCGCGGCCTGAATTTCCTGGCCGTTAATCGTCAGCTTTACCGGATCTGCCATTTATACCGTCACCATCTGGCCCGCGTGCTCGTAGGGGCACGGCTTGCCGTTGAGGTGATCCTCAAATTCATGCCGGAACTTCTCGACAATCGACGTGGTCGGCAGCGAAGCCGCGTCGCCCAGCGGGCAGAACGTCCGCCCGAGCATATTCCTCGAAACGTCGCCGATCAAGTCTATATCGGAACGCGTGCCCTGCCCCTGGTGGAAGCGCGTCAACAGCTTACGCAGCCACGTGGTGCCTTCGCGGCACGGGATACACCAGCCGCAGCTCTCATGCGCGTAGAACCGGATGATCCGGAGCGCCACCTTCACCATGCAGGTGTCTTCGTCCATTACCACCACGCCGCCCGAGCCCAGCATCGATTTGCGCGATGCCATCGAATCGTAATCCATGGTCGCGCCTTCGCATTCCGCGGCCGTCAGCACGGGGCACGATGACCCGCCCGGAATGAACGCTTTCAGTTTTTTGCCATTACGCATGCCGCCGCCGACTTCTTCGATCATTTTCATGACCGGAAACCCCAGCTTCAGCTCATACACGCCCGGTTTATTGATATGGCCGGTCAGGCAGGTCAGCTTCGTCCCCCCCGCCTTGGGCACTCCCAGGTCCGCGAAAGCCTTGCCCCCATCGCGAATGATAGCCGGAACGGCGCAATAGGTTTCGACGTTATTCAGGATTGTCGGGCATTGGAAGGCGCCGACAACCGCTGGAAACGGCGGGCGGATGCGCGGCACGCCGCGCTTGCCTTCGAGCGACTCCAGCAGCGCCGATTCTTCGCCGCATTCGTAGGCGCCCGCGCCGGTATGCGTGTACAGATCGAAATCGAAACCACTCCCTTGGATATTCTTTCCCAGCCAGCCCTTGTCGTAAGCTTCAGCGAGAGCTTTATCCAAAATGTCGATCAGATAGCGGTACTCCCCGCGCACATAAATGTAGCCCGCGTGCGCGTCCACCGATAATCCCGCGATCAGGCAGCCTTCAATCAGCTGGTGCGGATCGTATTCCATCAGCAGCCGGTCTTTGCAGGTGCCGGGCTCGCTTTCGTCCGCGTTGACCACGATGTATTTCGGCTTCGGCGAATTGCGCGGCACGAAGCTCCACTTCATTCCGGTCGGGAAACCCGCGCCGCCTCGCCCGCGCAGATTCGAGATCTTGACCTCCTCGATGATCTCCTCCGGTTTCATGCGAGAGGCTTTCAAAAAAGCCTTGTACCCGTCATCGGCGAGATACGTATCGATCGAGGCTGAGTTCGGTTTCCCGAACCGCCGCGAGAGAATGCGCGTTTCCAGCGGGCTTGGCTCGTTATACATTTTTCTTCAACCCGTCCAACAGGCGGTCTAACTGCTCGGGTGTGACCTTGTGATAGAAGTCGTAATTGACCTGGATCGCCGGCGCCCACGAGCACGCCCCGATGCACTCCACTTCCTCGAGCGAGATTTGCCCGTCGGCGCTTACTTCCTTGTGGCCGATTCCCAGCTTCTCGCACGCCTGCTCCCACAGCTTGTCTCCGCCGGTCAGCAGGCAACTGATATTGGTGCAGACCTGGACGTGGTGTTTCCCCAGAGGCTTGCGGTGCAGCATCGAGTAGTACGAGAGCACCTCGTTTACCTGCAGCGGCGTTACGCCGATGCGCTTGGCCACTTCCTCGATCAATTCGTCGGATACCGAGCCCACCTCATCCTGTCCATAAAGCAGCATCGGAATCATCGCCGAGCGCTGCCGGCCCGGCGGATAGATCTTCAGTAGTTTCTCGAACCGGGCTTCGAGTTGCGGAGAAAACGTCACCGGTCGGTGTCCCCCAAAACAAAATCCATGCTGCCGAGCGACGCAATTACGTCCGCGATCAGGATGCCCTCCACGATTTTGGGCGTCGCCTGCAGGTTGCCGAAGCTCGGCGTCCGCATGTGCACCCGGTACGGATGCGTTGTCCCGTCGCTCACCACGTAATACCCCAATTCGCCGCGCGGCGACTCGATCACCTGGTAGACCTCGCCTTCAGGGACGCGGAAGCCTTCCGTTA
The DNA here is from genome assembly GCA_035295805.1 of Bryobacteraceae bacterium. Lineage (GTDB taxonomy): Bacteria > Acidobacteriota > Terriglobia > Bryobacterales > Bryobacteraceae > PSRJ01. Next base: position 49,708 of record DATGII010000226.1, read on the forward strand.
CGATTTTGAAGTGATAGATGAGTGCCTCCATCTGGGTCTTCATCTTCTCGCGATCGGGCAGCACGACGTGGGGCGCATCGGCCTTCCAGGGTCCCGCGGGCATCCCTTCCAGCGCCTGCTTGATGATGCGCGTGCTCTGCCGCATCTCCTCGATGCGCACCTGGTAACGCGAGAACACGTCGTTGGCGGTCCGTGTGGGCACTTCAAAGTCGAACTTTTCGTAGCTCGAATACGGGCGGTCTTTGCGCGCGTCCACCTTGAGTCCTGCCGCGCGCAGCATTGGCCCTGTGATTCCGAGATCCAGCATGTCCTCGAGCGGGATGATGCCGACTCCCTGCGTCCGGCCCATCCAGATCCGGTTCGCCGTCAGTAGATTTTCATACTCATCGACGCGACTGGGAAAGATGTCGACGAACGCCTTGACGCGCTTCTGCCACCCGCGCGGGGGTTCCAGAGCCAGCCCGCCGATGCGGAAATAGCTGGTCATCATGCGCTGGCCCGAGAACATCTCGAAGATCCGCAGGATCTCTTCGCGCTCGCGAAAGCAATAGAGGAAGACGCTCATCGCCCCAATGTCGATGGCGTGGGTGCCGAGCCACACCAGGTGGCTGTTGAGACGCGTCAGCTCGGTGAGCATCACGCGCATCCACTGGGCTTGCGGCGGAATCTCCAGTCCGAGCAGCTTCTCTACCGCCAGTACATAGCAGAGGTTGTTGGAGAGCGGGGCCAGGTAATCCACCCGGTCGGTCAGCGTCACCCCCTGCTGGTAGTTCTTGACTTCAAATTCCTTTTCGATGCCGGTGTGCAGATAGCCGATGTCGGGCTGGCAACGCGTAATGATCTCGCCGTCAAGCTCGATCAGCAGACGCAGCACGCCGTGCGTCGACGGGTGCTGCGGGCCCATGTTGAGCACCATACGCCGGATGCCGCCCTGTTGCTGCGGCTCCTCGACCACGGCCGTGAACTGGCTCGGTACTCCCGATTCGCTCATCCCTACACCCTCGTCCCAGTCACCGGATAATCCTTCCGCAGCGGATGCCCTTCCCATCCGTCGGGCATCAAAATCCGCCGCAAGTCCGGGTGGCCGCGAAACTCGATGCCAAACAGGTCGAAGACCTCCCGCTCATACCAGTTCGCGCCGCGCCACACCGAGGTCACCGAGTCGATCGATGGATTCGTCCCTGGCACCCGGCATTTCATGCGCAGCCATTCGTTCCGCTCTACCGAGTACAGATGATAGACCACCTCGAACCGCGGCTCTGCCGGATACCGGTCCACCGCCGTCACCGTGCTTAGCCGGACAAACTTCTGATCATACTTCAGAAACCCGCAGACGCTGGCGATTTTGGCGGCGGCAATCTCCACCGTCAGCTCGCCGCGATCGGACTTGCCGCCGGTGAGAGCCTCCGGATCGAACGCATCAATGGCCGCAACGACCGCGTGTTCTCGCAAACTGTCCGGTATCATGGATTGAAATTCGCTACTGCTTCCCGCCGGCGCGGTCGGATTGTGACCAGTCGAGCGCGCCTTTTTTCCAAATGTAGAAGAACCCCGAGAGGATCAACACCACGAACACCAGCATTTCGATAAAACCGAACATCTTCAAGTCGCGATACACAACTGCCCAGGGATAGAGAAAAATCGCCTCAATGTCGAACAGGATGAACAGCATCGCCACCAGGTAAAACTTCACGCTGAAACGCTGCCGGGCATCGCCGGTTGGCGTGATACCCGATTCGTACGGCGTGTCCTTTACCACGTTGCGAACCTTCTTTCCCAACGCATAGGAAAGCGCAATCAGCACCGTGGCCAGTCCGATGGCGATGATTCCCTGCACAAGCACAGGGAAATACACTTCGGTGTAGGAGCTAGGCATTGGTTCCTGGGAATTCGGGGATCAAATACGACTATAATGGGTGCAAAACAAGGGTGTCAACCAACGCATGCCCATCGACATCACCGTGAACGGAGAAGCCCGCCGCGCCGCCGACGGCCTGACGGTTCAGGGCCTGCTGGAAGAATTGCAACTCGACCCCCAGCGTGTAGCCATTGAACTCGATCGCCGCATCATCAAGCAGCCCCTGTGGCGTGAGACGGCGCTGCACGCCGGCGCGCAAATCGAGATCGTCCAGTTTGTCGGCGGCGGATAGGCTCGTCCACCCCTAGGCGAAGCTCCGGATGGCCGACGATTCGTCTTCGTGCACGTCGAACACCGTGTACAACTTCGTGATCTGCAGCAGATCTTTGACGCGTTTGGTCAGCCCGAGCAGTTTCAGCTGGCCTCCACTGTTGGTCACCGACGTGAATCCGGAGACCAGTTCACCGATCCCGGAGCTGTCAATATAAGATACCTCGCTGAGATTCAGAAGGATCTTCTTGTGGTTCTTGGACACCATATCGCGCAACGCATCCCGCAGCGCCGTCGATCCTTCACCCAGCGTGATCCGGCCTGCGACGTCGACCACGCTTACGTCGCCCACTTGCCGACTAGTCAACTTTACGCTCACTGAACATGCCTCCTGGCTGAAATCTGCAATCCTACTTGGACACCGTGTGCTTGATCAACGTCACTTCCATACCGCCGGGCTCGAGGCGTCGCACCCGGAAATCGTCCATAAACGATCGGATCAGAAAAATACCGCGCCCTGAGTTCCGGAACAGGTTCTCCGGAGCCAGTGGATCCGGCACGCTTTCCACATCGAATCCCTCGCCCTCATCGACGATCCGCACCGTCAAGCTTTCGGCGTCTTTGCTCACCGAAAAGCGAACCTTCTTATTCGCGTTGTAACGGTTGCCATGGACCACCGCGTTCACCATGGACTCGCGTACGGCCATTCCGATCTTGGACAGGTCGTCTTCGTTAAATCCCGCCCGTTTGGCGAGGCCCATCGTAATTTCTTCGGCGTAATCCACACTCTCCAGAGTCGAGTCCAGCGAGCGTTCCACAGTCTCGGCTTCGTGCCGCGAATGGTTGGACATACGGAGAACGGCCGGGCAGCGTCGCCAAGTCGAATCGCTAGAATAAATTACCGCCCCCGCGAAAGTCAAGGAGCAATCCGGCCCCCGCGCGGTATGCCGTGCCAATCGCGTCGCGATGGTGTACAGTCATTCAATGGCCCGGAGGAGCTGATATGAGACGGATTGATTCACGAACTTCGATTAGATTGACGATGCTGATGGCGCTGGCGGTTGTCCTGGCGGCGCAGAACCCGGCCATCAAGCGCACGGTGGTCAAAACCGGCGACGTCTCCGTTCCAGGCCGCGAAGCGATTATCGCCAACGTCGAAATCGCTCCCGGCGGCAGCGCCGGCCGCCACACTCATCCCGGTGAGGAGATCAGTTACGTTCTCTCCGGCGAGGGGCAGATCCTGATGGAGGGCCACGCACCCTTGAATGTCAAAGCGGGCGACGGCTTCGTCATCCCCGGCGGCACCAAACACGACGCCCACAACACCGGGGCCGAACCGCTCCGCCTGGTCGCTGTCTACGTAGTCGAAAAGGGCAAGCCTCTGGCTACCCCGGCGCCCTAGGCCAGCTCAGAGACCGCTAGTCGTCACCTCGCGGATGCGACAATAGAAACACGTCGCGCATCCTGGTTAGCCGAAAGGAGCACGTTATGAACTATTCCCGACGCGATTTCGGACGATTCGCGCTCGCGGCAGTGCCCGCCTCCGCATTGGCGATTCCCAACTCGCGGATCGACGGTGTGCAGATCGGCGTCATCAGCTATAGCTTCCGCGACCTGCCGCCAACCCAGATCATCCCGTCGATGCTCAAGATCGGGCTGAGCGAGCTCGAGCTCATGTCGAGAT
>DATGII010000227.1:0-12300 GCA_035295805.1 Bryobacteraceae bacterium
CAAGCCTGGCAGGTAGGGCGTGGGCTGGCCCGGAATCAGATTGGCCCCGGCATTGGTGCTCAGCGATTGAATATTGGCTTCCGCCGGAAAATAGGTCATGCCCAATCGAAAATCGTTCACCAGGCGCGGATTGACCGTCCGCGTGTAACCGAGCACCGCCTGCTGGATGGGGAAGAGATTGCCGCCATTGCTGCTGTATTGAAACACCTCCGAATTCACCAGCGGCTGCTCGTTGTGCATCTGTGAATAGCGCGCGAAGAACCGGTCGCTCTGCGTCGGCATCCAGTCGGCCTTGATATCGCCCTGGTTGGCATGCGTGTATTGCGACTGCATGTTGTTCAGGTTGTCGCGCGTGCCATTGCTTCCGGGCAGTCCGGGAAGGTCCGGCTTGGGCAGCGCGCCGGCAATCTTCAAAGCCGTCGGGCTGATTCGTGAGATGCACGGATCGACACCCATCCTCTGTCCGGCTCCACAGACCGTGGCCTGCGTCAGATTCGCGGGCATGGCTACGGTGGTACCGGGATAATGCAGCGCAATGCCGAGGTCGCTCAGGTTTCCGTTCACTTCGCCGCTGGTGAACGTCGTCACGGGATGCGGAGTCGCCGGCAATTCGAAACGCGAGCCCTGGAAATCGGCGAAGAAGAACAACTTGTCTTTCTTGATCGGCCCGCCGAACGTGCCGCCATATTCGTTCCACCGCTGACGCGGCGTGGGCAAGCCGTTGAAGTTGTTCGACCACTCGTTGGCGTTGAAGAAATCGTTGCGCAGATATTCGAATGCACTGCCATGGTATTGATTCGTGCCCGATCTGAGCGTGGCATTGATCACCCCGCCCAAAAAATGGCCGAATTCCGCGCTCGGATTGTTCGTAATCACGTTGAACTCGCCGATTGCGTCGACACTCGGCACATAGGCCACGCCGTTGTTGACGAACTCATTGTTATCCACGCCATCCAATATGTAGTAATTCGCCTGTTCCCGATTGCCGTTCAAGTTGGCGCGGCCGGCATTGAAGTTCTTCTGTCCCGTGTTGAACGCGGCGGGGCTGATCGAGACCGCACCCGGCACCAACAGGGTCAGCTGGTTGTAGTTCCGCGTCTCGAGCGGCAGGTTGGCAATCGCGCTCGCCTGCATCACCGTGCCCACTTGCGTGGTTTCCGTTTGCAGCAGCGGAACCGCGCTGGTGATTTCGAGTGTCTGCGAAACCTGGCCCAGCACCATCGCGAAATCGAGCCGCGCGACCTGGTTCAAAACGAGATCGAATGGCGGCCGCACGGCGGTTTGGAAACCGTTCGCCTCCACGCGCACTTCGTAGTTGCCGATCGGCACGCGCGGCAGATTGAATATGCCTTCCTCGTTGGTTTCCGTCTTCAACACCGTGCCGCGGTCGACATCCCGGGCGGTGACCGAAGCTCCGGCGATTGCCGCTCCGGAGGGATCCGTTACTTTGCCGGTGATCGCGGCCGTTACTTCCTGGGCCGCCGCGACCGGTATCCACACCGCAATCAGCGCCAGTACTAGCGAGACAATTAGCAGGCGCCCGATCCGGCCGTTTCGCTGAGAATCGCTCTTTCTCATAAATGACCTCACTTCTTTCCTCTCCCGTTCGCTGTTAACGTACTCCGCTCTGGCCACCCAAAGCACTGTTGTTCAGCGTGATGTTGTGCCGGATGCTCCCGAATGTCCAGTTCACAACCGTTGTGGTCCCGTTACAGAAAGGTTCGTTACCGCATCGAACGCCCGCTTTTTCAGGATGTTGCCGTCTGATTGCAGCCAGCAGCAGGCGCACGGGCCGCACCGCCGCCAGCCGGACTTCCGCCATCGGCTGCTCCAATTGATCGAGTTGCTGCTGCGCCTGCGCCGCCCAGCCGGCAGGAACCGGCTGATGTTTCTCCCAATACTCCAGCGCGCGCAGCCCGATCCCGCCCGCCGAAGACAAACTCCGGGCAAGCGGGACCACTTCGGTCAGCAATGAGTTGCCGTCCGCCAGCGATTGAACCTGCGCCTCATTGCCCGCCCATGAGGTGAATGTGCTGCGCAGTTCCGCGGCAGCCGCGCCGTCATTCCGTATCCGGGCGACATCCTGCTCCAACCGGCGTACGGACTCGCTTTCTGGAGCAACTGCATCCACAAAGCGGTTCAAAGGCACGACGCTCGAATATGCCCGCGCGCCCCGGCGGCCTTCGATCCCCAGCGCCTCGGAAGCATCGGCTAACACCCGCAACGGCTGCACCGGACCGGCGCCGGCTAATCGCTCGAGCATCGGCCCCGCCGCCGAGCGATGCCGTAATCCGGTCCATTCCAGCGAGCGGCTGACCGCTTCCATGCGGGTGTACATCGATTCGACGTCCGTCACTTCGCGCGGCGACCAAAAGCGTTCAGCGACCGACGCCAGCCGCGGCCAAATCCGCGAATCCACGGTCTCGGCACTCACGTATTCCGACCACATGCAGGCTTCCCCGCCCAGAACCCGCCCTGCCAGTTCCGGCGCGATCCCGTCAACGGGGTCGACGGCGTAATGCGCACTTGCGGGCTTCAGGTGATCCAGGTAGTAGCCAAATGAGAGCAGTGACCGATAACCCCTGGCGGCCGCGTCCGCCATCGAAGCCTGCCCGCGCCACGACTGGATTACCGTACCCTCGGCCAAGCCGGGTTGTAACACCTCGTCCCAGCCGACCATTACTTTGCCGTGCTGTTTCAGGATTTTCTGAACACGTCCAGTAAAGTATGCGGCCAAGTCGAGGCTCGACGTCATCTGGTGCGCCCGCGCAAAGCTTTGAATGGGAGGCGATTGCCTCCACTGCCTGTCTTCGATTTCGTCGCCGCCGATATGGAAATAGGGATCCGGGAACAAATCGGCCAATTCCCCGATCAATCCATCGAGAAACGCGTAATTCCCCTCGCGGGTGGGGTCCATCACCGGCTCGAAAATGCCCCACTTGCGCTCGATCGCATAAGGACCGGGAGCGCTCGCCAGTTCGGGATAGCCGGCAAACCAGGCCGTGGTATGCCCGGGCATATCGAACTCCGGCACCACCCGAATGCCGCGATCGCGGGCATAGGCGATGACTTCGCGCACCTGCGCCTGCGTGTAGAAGTGGCCCTCGCTGCCATACTGCTGCAGGCGTGGATAGCGCTTGCTCTCGACCCGGAAGCCCTGATCGTCCGATAAATGCCAATGCAGGACGTTGAGCTTCACGGCCGCCATTGCGTCGAGATTGCGCTTGATCACGGCGGCCGGCATCCAGTGCCGAGCCACGTCCAGCATCAGCCCGCGCCACGGGAATCTCGGGTGATCTTCAATCCGGACGGCAGGAACTTCGAAACCGGTCCGCCCGGGAACGATCAATTGAGCGAAGGTGGCCAGGCCTCGGAGGATGCCGGGAACAGACTTGGCTTCTAACGAGGCGCCGTTCGAATTTACTTCGAGCCGGTACGACTCGTCCTCACTCAACGCAGGATACTCACTCCCGCCTTCCTGGCAGACGATGCGCAGCGCGGCGCCTTCGCCGGGCGAGAGCGGAAGCCCGGTCTGGCGTGCGACTCGCGAAGCAAAGCGGGCCACTGCCGCCTCCAGGCGCGCATCGGAGTAACCGGCAATCGCTACGTGGAAACCGGAATTGATGGCGAGATGCCCTCCGGTCTCCGTTACCCTTGATGGCATCGGCATCAGCAGCGGAGTGGCCGAGGCCGCCTTCACCAGCGCCGAAATGAGCAGCCAACGAATGATCGGCATACGCTATTGCACCACCGAGCTCCATCCGCGGCGCGAAAGGTCCCACCAGACCACCGCGCCTCCGGCCAGCGCCAGGCCGAACAGCGATAGGCCGGCAGCCCAGTCGCCGAGCAGGATCTTGCCGGTCCCGAACAGAGCCCCGTAGATCAGCGCGCAGCCGCTGATCCAATCAAGCGCGCTGTACCATCCGTCGCCGGAGCCGCGAATTTCCGGAACGAGCCGCGCGATCGGCGCCCAGCCCACGGCCGACGGCCGCGCGCGCGTATAAAACTTAACCAGTGTTTGATCGGACTCGGGCTTCGTCAGAAACGTGACCGCGAGCCATACCGCCGTGGTCACGGCGACGGTGATGATCATGATCCAGGCGAAGTCGCGCGGCCGATCGCTATCCATCCGGCCGGCGGTTTGGAGAATCAAAGAAGTCACAAACGCCGCAGCCATCGCCGAAACTTCACTCCAGGCATTGATGCGCCACCAGAACCAGCGCAGCAGCAGTACCAGACCGGTTCCGGCGCCGGTGACGATCAGCAGCTTCCAAGCTCCGGCAATCGACTCAAGATAAAATGTCACCACCGCCGAAATTACCGTGAGCAGCACCGTCATCCATCGCGAAACAGCCACGTAATGCGTTTCCGCCGCGGCACTACGCAGGAATCTGCGGTAGAAATCGTTGACGATGTAGCTGGCGCCCCAGTTCAACTGAGTCGCAATGGTGGACATGTAAGCCGCCGCGAACGCCGCCAGCATCATCCCCCGCAGCGAGGCAGGCAGGTAGGCGATCATCACCCGGACATATCCGGTCTCGGGATCCTGCAGATGGGGAAAGAGCACCAGCGAGGCCAGCGCCACCAATACCCACGGCCAGGGCCGGATGGCGTAATGCGCAATGTTGAACCAGAGCGTTGCCAGCAGCGAGTGCTTTTCGTCTTTAGCCGAAAACATCCGCTGAGCGATGTAACCCCCGCCCCCGGGCTCCGCGCCCGGATACCAGGTGGCCCACCAGTTCAGAGATATGTAGACCAGGAATGTCGTCATCGGCATCCAGGCCGAATCGAAATCGGGGATGAAGTTCAGCACTGATCCGCGCTTGCCCTGGTCGAGGAGCATCAGCTTCAGTTTCATCGCGTGCATGCCACCGGTGGCCTGGACGGCCACCACCGCCAGAACCGTGACCATCGTCATCTTGACGACGAACTGAAACAGGTCGGTGACCAGCACACCCCACAGACCGGATAGGGTCGAGATCACCGAAGTGAGCGCGATCATGCCGAGCACCACCAGCAGCGCCTCCAGCCGCGTGAGGCCAAGCGCCAGCATCAGGATCTTGACCATCGCCAGGTTGACCCAGCCGAGGATGATGCAGTTGACCGGAATGCCCAGGTAGAGCGCCCGAAAACCGCGAAGGAATGCGGCCGGCTTGCCGGCGTACCGCACTTCGGCGAATTCGATGTCGGTCATCACGCCGCAGCGGCGCCACAGCCTGGCATAAAAGAATACGGTGAGCATGCCGCCGGCTACGAAGCTCCACCACAGCCAGTTGCCGGCGATCCCGCCGCGAGCCACCATGCCGGTGACGGCGAGCGGGGTATCGGCCGCGAACGTGGTGGCTACCATCGAAGTGCCCGCCAGCCACCACGGCACATTGCGGCCGGATAAGAAGTATTCGCTGACGCTTTTGCCGGCGCGCGCCCGGTAAACGAGGCCGATCGCCAGATTGCCCAGAAAGTACAGGCCGATCCAGCACCAGTCGAGCCCGGTCAGTCGCATACGCTCACGGGCTCATAGTGGAGCCGCCAGAACGGGTGCGTCTAGTTCACAACGGTTGCGGAGGGGTTATGGGCGAGTTCGTTACGCGCCGGAACGTGCTGTGTTTGCAGCCACTTTCAGCCGCTTGTCCACGTCCGCGCGGAACCGGTCGATGAAGCTTAAAATGTAATCGCTCACCGGCAGCTCGGGCTTTTCAACGAGCGGCGTCAGATCCATGGCGAAGCTCAGAGCGCTCTCCTGGTCGGTCGCGTGCGCAGCATGGTAAGTGGCATGCGCCAACCGCCGGCCGGCAGTGGCGAGGTCGTACCGTTTTCCCCCGCTCACCTGTGAATCGAAGACTCCCACCAGGGCTGCCGCCACGTTGGACCGCGCCGAAACCGGCAGCGCTTGCTTGTCCTCGTCCGGAAGCCAGTCCAGGTCGCGCCAGACCTCACAGCCGTAAACCTTCTGGGGACGAACCTGATCGCGAACCGCGCGCAGGGCCGCGATCGCCCGCAGCGCTACCCCGATGTGGGTGTCGTGCTTATCCGCCAGGTTGTGGAGATAGACAATTTCAGGCCGCGCCCCCAGCAGAATTTGCTTGAGATCTTCCACTGGTCCGTCTTCGCCGGCATGTTTCACCTGTGCGCTCGAATAGCCAAGCTGCGCCTGGAACCCGTACTCGCCCACATAGGCCGCCTTGCGCTGCTCCTTCAAGCGGACTCTCTGCATTTCGTCATCGGTGTAGCCGGCATAAATGCCGCTACGGGCGCTGCCCGCGCCGTTGGTCACCACCACGGCGGAGAACCACCGGTCCTGCCGTCCGAAACACTGCGCGATGCCGTGATACGCCATAATCTCGACGTCATCCTGGTGGGCGGCAATGCAGAGATGCGTGGTGCGCGCCAGCGCGGCCTCCGGATCCAGGCCGTCGGGGATGAACACATCGGCGCCGGCGTTATGAAAACGCATGAACTCTCTCCTCAACGTGAATCGCGGGCAGACTGGCGGCAGCGATCGCCTGACCGTGCCGCTTCTGCGTCTCATCAGGCACATGAAAACGGATGCGCTCGGCCAACTCGGCAAACTCGCCTTCGAGAACGCGGCGGGCGGTCGACAAGATCAGTTCGCCTCCTTCGCCCGTCAGCACCCGTCCCAGCACCAGAAGGTTGTGGATCTCGTAGAAATCGGCATAACCGGCAACTGCGTACCCAAAATAGACGCCGATGGTTTCGTAAATCCGGCGTGCGCGCGGGTCTCCACTCGCCATCAGTTTCTGCACTTGTTCGAGCTTCGCGGGAAGCGCCAGGTCCTGCGGCAACACAATCCCCGCCGGCTCCAGCAGACGCCCCACTGCCTGCTGCGAAAGATATTGTACTCCGACGCCTTTATCGCCCGACCACTCGTCGACGGGCGCATTCTCACGATAATCAACCGGCACGAACGCCAGTTCGTTCAACCAGTTCGTGATGTTGCCCTGGGGCGTGACGAAACCCGCGGCGAGGCTGCTTCCCATGGCGATTCCCAGCACCGCATTGTCTTCGAGAGCCATCGAGCCAGCCAGCGCGGTGACTTCGCCATCGTTCACGACTTCAAACGGAACGCCACCCCAAGTCTCCTGCAATTCGAAAAACAAACGCCGGACGCGGCGTTCGAATTGGTCCGCGGCCACCGAGCGATAGAGCGAACCCACCCGCACTTCATTGTTGACGTACACACCCGCCGCGCTGCCGCCGATCGCGTCCACGCGCGGCAACCGGGCCGCGGCACGCTTCAGCGAGTCGTGAATTCCGTCGAAATGATATTGCGGATCGCTTTGCGCGCTCGGATTCCACGGCACTTCATCGCTGAAAATCACTTTGCCATCGACCACCGCGGCACACTTGCGGTCACTCGCACCGAGATCGAACCCGATGCGGTATCCATCCAAATGGCGGCCCAGCCGCGCCGCCGCCTCCTTCTCCTCCGGCGCGTTCTCAAAACTCGTGCGCCGGATTTCAAATGCGCGGCCATAAACGCGGTGGCCCATAAACCGGCGGTCGAAATCGCGAGGGCCGCCGGGCGCATAAACCGAGCCAATGAGATCGGCCATCCGTTCGTCCCCGCCCACCGTGAGCCGGTATCCGCCCCTCTGCCACAGCAGGAACTTCAACAGGCGCTCGACATAGCGCCGGGTGAGGGCGCCGTACGGGCCGGATAGCGGTAGAACCGTGGTCCGGAAGACGGAGACAGAGCCGTCGCTGCGTTCCAGCGCCAAAGCCAGCCTGGACCCGCCGCCACCCGCCGCGGCCGCTCGATACTCACGATTCCATAGTGAAGCCGGAACGAATTCCGCGTCCAACGGCGGCCGCAATTTCGGAGACACTGAGATCTGCGCGGACATAGCTCTCCCACTCCTCATCGTCGAATGTTTCCGAGCGGCCTGTCCAGTTCCGAACGGTTTACAGCCGTTATGAGCAGGTTCGTTACCTGAAGGAACGCAATAGGTTTCAAGGCGTTGCCGCGCTAAAATGAGGGCACAATGGCGCAGGGTCAGTCTCCGGGGGTCTCCGCCGCGCACGGTCCGCCTTGGTCCGAAGAGGCGGTGCGTGAGGCATTGAGTCGCGTCCTGGCCAGCCACGAGTTTCGCACCAGCAAACGCAGCCAGGATTTTCTTCGTTATATCGTCGAGCACACCCTGAACGGCCAGGCCGAATTCCTCAAGGAACGAACGATTGGAATCGAAGTGTTCGGCCGCTCGACCGGCTACGACCCGAGCGAAGATGCCACGGTTCGGGTCAAGGCCAGCGAAGTGCGCAAGCGTCTCGGCCTGTACTACTCCGACGAGGGCCTCCACGACCGCGTGCGCATTGAATTGCCGTTAGGCGCCTATGTGCCGGAGTTTCGCGCGGCGCCGGTCGCCGTGCCGCCGTCCGAACCGTCGCGCGTCTCCGAACCGCCGGCGGCTCCAGCCGAACAACCGCCGCGCGCCGTGCGGGTGCACATCGGTCCGCGGCTGGTGGGGCTGGCCGCCCTGCTCTGCTTTTTGGCGGCCGGGGTTATCTGGTGGCGCGGCCGGCCGGGCAACACTCTGCTCGATCAGTTGTGGGCTCCGGTTCTCACCGGCAACACACCGGTGTTGCTGTCGGCCGCGTACGTGCCCGTGTATCGTCTCAATCCGGATACCAATCCGTCACCGCAGCCCAAAGATTTCGTCGAGCTCACGGATCAGTTCGTGGGCGGAGGAGACCTCGTCGCGATCTCGAAACTGAGCGCGATGCTGGCGCGCGAAGGCCGTGCCTACCGATTGAAAGTCGGCAATGACCTTTCCTTCGAGGATCTTCGCAACGGCCCGGCCATCCTGGTGGGCTACTCCTACACGCGTTGGCGCGAAATCAGCCGCGAGATGCGCTACTTCATCGACACCACCCGGCAACCGATCGGCATTACCGACAATGGCAATCCCACGCAGTGGTCGCTGCCCAATCTGCCGGCCGACCGCCACACCGGCGAGGACTACGCCATCGTGACGCGCGTCTTTCATCCGGACACGCACGCCATGCTGGTGGAGGTAGCCGGCATCACCCAGTACGGGACCGAGGCCGCGGCCGACCTCATTACCCAGCCGGAGTTGCTGGCCGAAGCCCTTCACGGCGCTCCCGCCGGCTGGCAGAAAAAAAACCTCGAGCTGGTTTTGCACGTGAAAGTGATCTCAGGCTCGCCCTCGTCGCCGAAAGTGGTGGCGACGTATTTTTGGTAGGAAGCAGCCCGAACGGAGATCCGCCTAAACCAAGGCTGGCAGGGTGGTAGCTTACCCGCTCACCTCCCACTTTCTGGTGTCGGCGCTCCAATGAACTGCCAGCCATGGCAAGAGTAGCTGAATCCGGGAGATACTTCAGTGCGGATGCTTCCCCGCCGGCCGGGCTCACCAGGCAACTGTCCTCAGTCGCACGGATTCGAGCTTACGCCATCCTCCTCAACTGACGCCAAGCCTGCACCAGCTCCTGCACAAATCGCGCCTTGGGCGGCTTGCCGCCGCTCTCCATCTTGCACCGCGTCCACGCCGCGAAGTACGCGTCATAAAGCGCCGTCATGCTCATGCGCGAGAGTTGCGCCCGCAGATCGGCAAGCTGTTGGCGGGTGAGTGGAGGATCGGGCGGCGGTGGATCGGAACGGCGGGCCATATATTCGCCTTTTGTTCGCCAATCTCAGTCTACGCCTTCCGTCGTGGGAATTGCAACCCGGTATTGCATGCCTGGGCGCTTTCCCTTGTCGCAACAACCGAGCCGCCAAATGTCAGGTTGTGGTCAGTCATGCGATTCCGTCCAGAGTGGACTTCCGGTCGGGGGCGCTAAGAAATTTCCGAGACCGTGGCCGCGACCTCTAGCCGGAACGTGCCCGGCGCGCACGTGCTGACGCGATAGGGCGGTCAGCGCCGCACCCCATTGGCCATCGGATTGTGCCAGCCCTGACCGTCGACGATGCGGTCGGCTTCGGCTGGCCCCCAAGTGTGCGGATCATATTCGTAGACCGCCCCATCGGACTGCAATATAGGATCCACGATCCGCCATGCCTCGTCGACATAGTCGGCCCGCGCGAATCGAAAGGCGTCTCCTTTCATCGCATCCCCGAGCAGCAATTCATACGGCTCCAGCTCTGCCGGTGTCGGCTCGTGGGAAACCAGAAGCTCCACCTGCTCCGTCGCCATAGGCTCTCCCGAAGACCGGATCACCGCGCCCATCGCAATGGTCACTTCGGGGCTGAGCCGAAAGCGGAAATAGTTCGCCGGCGGCGGCTGATCGGAATAAATGGCCGGCACTTGCCTGAATCTCACAAGCACTTCGGTGCAGGTCACGGGCAGGTTCTTTCCGGTCCGGAGATAAAAGGGCACGCCCTGCCATCGCCAGGAATTGATGAAGAGCCGGGCAGCAGCGAACGTCTCCACTTTGGAGTCTGGAGCCACTCCCTTCTGCGCGCGATAGCCCTTGAATTGGCCCCGCACGATGTCGTTTTCCTGGAGCGGCCGGATGGCCTTCAGCACTTTGACCTTCTCGTCGCGCACGGATTCGGTGTCCGTGGTGCCCGGCGGAGGCTCCATCGCCAGGTTCGCGAGCACCTGCAGCAAATGGTTTTGCATCACATCGCGAACCGCGCCGGCCTCTTCATAAAATGCGCCTCGCCCGACCACGCCGAAATTCTCCGCCATGGTGATCTGCACGCACTCCACGAAATTCCGATTCCAGACCGGCTCCAGCACCAGGTTCGAGAATCGGAATACCTGGAGATTTTGCACCGCTAATTTTCCCAAGTAGTGGTCGATCCGGAAAATATGGTCCTCGTCAAAGGCCGCGTGCAGGATCTGGTTGAGTTCCCGGGCCGTCTCCTGGTTCCTCCCAAAGGGCTTTTCCAGAATGACCCGGGCTCCGTGGGCGCTACCCGAATCTTCCAGTTGTTTGACGACCAGGCTGAACAGCTTGGGTGGAATTGCCAGGTAGTGGACCGGGTGTTGCGCGTTCCCGAGTTCGGAGCGCACCTGCTGAAAAGTACGAGGATCTTCATAATCTCCGTCGACGTAACGCAGAAGGCGACAGAGTTTCGCGTAGGCTTCCGCGTCCACTCCCCCGTGCTTTTCCAAGCTGTCCTTCGCCCGCTGCCGGAATTGTTCGAGGTTCCACCCGGCTTTCGCCACTCCGATCACGGGGACCGCGAGGTGGCCGCGCTTCACCATTGCCTGAAGCGCCGGGAAGATCTGTTTATAAGCGAGATCGCCGGTCGCGCCAAGGAATACCAGCGCATCTGAGCTAGTGTGGTCCACGATCACTCCTGCCTTAGCTACGATCCCGCGCCGGTCTATTTCCAGGTGACGAACATCGCAATGCTTGCCGCAGTCATCACAACTACGGTAATCCATCCGAGCCCCTTGAGCCATGGAGGGTTCAAGCGATTCCCCATCACCCGGCGGCTGCTGGTGAGAAGAAGCACGATGACGATCAGCGGCGGAGCCAGCACTCCGTTCAGAACCGCCGCCCAGAACAGCATGGCCACCGCATTGATGCCGGCGTAGTCGAGACCGAGTCCGAGCAGGAGACCGACCGCGATCACGGCGTAGAACCCGCGGGCCAGGCGCGGGCGATCGGCCAGCGATCCGCGCCACACCGCCGCTTCGGAGACGGCATACGCGCTCGAGCCGGCGAGCACCGGCACGCCGAGCATGCCCGCACCGATCAAGCCCAGAGTAAACAGCCAGTACGCGCCATTCCCGGCCAGCGGGCGAAGCGCTTCCGCCGCATCCCGCGCGGTCGCGATCGTCGTTTTGCCGTGTGCGTGAAGCGTTGCCGCGGTCGTCAGGATGATGAAGTACATGATGAGATTCGAAAACAACATCCCGGTGACGACGTCGGTTCGGGATTTTCGTAGCTCAGCAGCCGTCGCGCCCGAGCGGGCTTCCACGGTCAGCTTTCCGTGTTCCCGCTCTTCTTCCACTTCCTGCGAGGCCTGCCAAAAGAAGAGGTAGGGAGAAATCGTGGTCCCGAAGATTCCGACCAGCGTGGCCCAATACCGGCCGGACCATTCGACGTGTGGAACCAGCGTCGAATGAATCACGGCGGCCCAATCGGGTTTGGCCAGAAATGCGGCCAGAACGTAGGCAAACAGCACCAGGGTGAGCCATTTGAAGATCCGGGCGACCGCGTAATACGACGACCAGATGAGAAAGGAGGCAATGAGCAGCGCGTAGACGGGGGTCCAGTAGAGGCTCTTGATCCCGGTCACCATCTCCGTCACGCCCGCCATGCCGCCCAGGTCGGCGCCAATGTTGACCGTGTTGGCGGTGACCAGCA
>DATGII010000228.1:0-14700 GCA_035295805.1 Bryobacteraceae bacterium
GCGAGCAGCAGGAACCCGCTCAACGCGTTGGATGCCAGTTCGCGGCCGCGCGGCAGGTAGAGGCCCCGCGCCCACGCGAACAGCAGCAACAGCGATCCGGAGGTGAGAAAGCGCGCCGAGACCAGCACGAGCGGGGGGAACGTTTCGAGCGACATCCGGATCGCGAGGTAGGTGGTTCCCCAGAAAAAACACACTGCCGCCAGCGCGAGGTACGGCTTTAAGAGAGGATGCCGGGGCAAATCTCAGCGTAACAGCCGGTTATTGGAAGCGCACGGGACTTACCGTAAAAAAATCGCGCGTGTTATGGCACAGGCGCTGTCAAAACAACTCCGAAGTGGCCGAGCAAGGCAGCCGCCGGCACCGCGATGGCGCCGTTAGCGACTGTATATGCCGTGCCCGTCAGCTGATCGGTCAGGGTCGTACCGTCGGGAATGCTCAATTGAAAAGCCGGGACGGACGCCGCGTGGCCGACGCTATCATTATTCAACACCACGACTGCCCAGGAATTCGAATCCCAGCGGCCGAAGCTGTAGAGCTTGTTGGTGTCATCGATCAGGAGCGTCTTGTACGATCCGTCGCTAAAGGCGGTGACCTGTTTGCGGACCTGGATCAGTTTCTGGTACAGCTTCAGCAGGTTTTGGTTCCAGGTGCTCCTATCCCAGTTGAAAGTCCGGCGGTTGTCCGGATCGGTGCTGCCGGTGCGTCCGACTTCATCGCCATAGTAGATCGAAGGCGCCCCCACATAGGTCATTTGCAAGATGATCGCGAGCTTCATCTTCCACTCATCGCCGCCGGCCCGCCACAGGAAGCGGGAGGTATCGTGCGTGCTCAGAGAGTTCATCATGGCGAGTTGCGCGGGGCGGGGATAATCCGCCTGGGTGCCGCGCAGCCACCGGTCAAAATCGGTCACGCTCAGGCACTGTCCGGCTTCTTCGCCGTGCACGTTCTGGCAGTTGATCCATTTGGAGACCGGAATGTTGAATCCGTTGTAGTTCATCACGGCGTCCCATTCCTTGCCGTTCATCCAGGAATTCGCGTTCTGCCATTGCTCGCCGAGCATCAGCGCCTCGGGACTGACGCCTTTCACATAACCGCGAACCTCCTGCCAGATGGAGTGATCGTCGCCGCCGCCGCAGCTGGCGGGGTCCGGATCGCTGGTGATGGTAGTCAGGTTGTCCGCCACATCGTAACGCCAGCCGTCCGCGTTGTATGGAGGCTTCAGGTACGTCTGCATCACGGAGTTAGGCAGGCGGTATAGATCGTCGCGCAAGCTCTGTGAACCGAAACTGAGCTTTACCAGGCTGGCGTACACGCTCCACTGACAGTACACCGAAGGCCAATTCAAGAAGACGTAGCGGTCCGACCACATACTGGTCTTGCTCTGAACTGCACCGATGGTCGGGTACACGCGCTGCTGATTGAACCATTGGTGGAAGGTGCTGGTGTGATTGAAGACGCCGTCAAGCAGCACCGAGAGGCGCGTGTTACTGCTGGTATGCGCCGTGGCGATCAGCTTCTGGAGGTCGGCGTTGGATCCGAAATGCGGATCGACTTTCGTGTAGTCCTGCGTGTCATATTTATGGTTGCTGGGCGATTGGAAGACAGGATTGAGGTAGAGGGCCGTCACGCCGAGCGTCCCCTTGAGGTAGGAATCGATGTTGGCCGTGATGCCCGGCAGATCGCCGCCAAAGAAATCATCGCCGAAGCCGGGATTCTCGGGCAGCTCAGACCAGGACTTGTGCTGGTAGGCGCAGCGTCCGAAATATATATAGCTGCCGGCCGGGCAATGTCCATTCACCGGCAGGACCGGGGTGCTCGACTGGAACGCCAGGTCGTTACTCGGATCACCGTTGTTAAAGCGGTCGGGGAAGATCTGGTAATAGATTGCCTGCTTCGCCCAATCCGGCGTGTGGAAGCCCGGAACAATCCAAAAGTCCTGGACGGAAGGCTCGGCCGCAGAGATGCCGCCGGCGTTGAGCCAGGCAGTGGCCGTTCCGTCATTGATCTGAAACCGGTAATATTTGATCGAGGCGGAGGCCGGAACGGCGCCGTGCCAGAACTCGAATTTCCCGGCTCCCGTGGCCGTCTTACTGAGGGAAATCCAGTGAAACGCATTGTCGCCGGTGTCGAAATACTTGATGTTCGCTGAGGTGATGTCGCCGCGGAAGACGCGCAGCGTGATCGCGACCGGAGTGGCGACGCCCGGTTCGGTCGGATTCATGTAGAGAGGGCCCTGATCGGAGAACAGGCCGTCCCACTCCACGTTGTTATCGTTGCTTGCGGCCGGGAGAGGCTGAGGGACGCTGCCCAGGACCGCGATCAGAAAGGCGGGGACAATTAAATGTCGCACAATAGCACCTCTGAGCCAAAATTCCACTGCACCCATGGGCCACTGAGGCTAACAGAATAGCTCAAAGGCCGATTCTTGCAAAGGCTTTATTGATCGGGAAATCGGCCTCTTCAGAGAAAGCGCAAATTCCAAGAAGACTCCGCCATCAGCAGCGCCCGGCCGCCTTAACGTTTGACAGCATGCCGGCGATAGCAGAACGTTTTTACCGCGTAATAAAGGTCGATCCCCGCGTCCGCGGGATCGTCAAATCGTTGAGGACGCGGGACCGGCCGGGTGGCACGGGAGGTGCCTTACAGTGCCGCCATGGAACGGTTGAAATCCATCTCTCAGGGGTTTGCCTGCACCCTGCTGTTGTTAGCCAGCGGCGCGAGTTTGTTCGCGGCGGCCGAATCGGATGAGTCCACGCGCGGCTTCACATTCTCGGAGCGTTTTCAGGGCAGCGTCAACACGCTGGGCGCGGTCAACGAACTTGATTCGAATATCGGCTACAACTTCAATACGCATCTCGGTGTCGATGGCGGTCTCCCGGTGTACTTTGTTCGCCCGTCCAGCGCTACGACATCAACCACGGGAATGACATCTTCGAACGGGATCGGGAATGCATACGGGCAGGTCCGGCTGACTTTCGCCAATCCCCTGGTGAATTTCGAATCGAGTTTAACCGGCACCGCTCCCACGGGAGATAAAACGGCGGGGTTCAGCACGGGTCATGCTACCGCGGACTGGAGCAATTATTTCGATCACAGCTTCTCTCGCCTGACTCCTTTTGGCGATGTAGGTATCGCCAATTCCGTGTCGGACACGATGTTTTTCATCCGCCCGTACACGACCTATGGGTTCGTGACGCACATGGAAGGCGGCGCGAAATACCGTCTGGCGCCCATGCTGAGCGTGGGCGCCTCGTTGTACGAGATCGCGCCGTCCGGCCAGCAGACGGTGATCAGCCGCGTCGTTAAGGCGCAGAGTCAAAGTTCCAGCCGGCAGAGCCACGGTGCTTTCGAGACAGCCAATCAGACCACGGGATCTTCCAATATCGCCGCAGATCACGGGTTTTCGGCCTGGGTTCAGGTGCGTCCCCTTAAGACGATTAATCTGTTCGCCGCCTATACGCGCAGCACGCAGTATTCTCTCGACACACTCTCGTTCGGAGTCAGCTTCAACGTGGGGAGCGCGATCCGCTCCCTCGGTATTTAGTGAGAACGTCAAATAAGAAAAGCGAATCAACGAGGAGGAAAAATGAGACACCAATCGCATTGGACCGTTACTGTTACACTGGCTGCGGGCTTGGTGACCGGCGCGTGGGCCCAGCATGGAGGAGGCGTTCACGGCGGCTCTGGACACGAGTCGCATGACTTTGCGGCTGATAGCGCCACTCATTCATCCGCAGCTTCGTCGACGCACGGCTCGGGCGCGAATTTCGAGTCTCGTCTGAGCAATAATACGAGCCTCTCGTCGCGTCTGCAGCCGTTGCTTCCCGCGGGCGAAACGCTGCAGGCCGCAGCGACAGGTTTCAAGAACCGGGGCCAGTTCATCGCCGCGCTGCACGTTTCTCAGAATCTGAAGATCCCGTTCGACCAGCTCAAATCCGATATGACCGGGACAAACCATGACTCTCTGGGCGAAGCCATTCACGAATTGCGCCCGGAGCTCACCTCCAAACTGGTCAAGAATAATGTGAAGCTCGCCGAGAATCAGACCAAGACCGATATCGAAGAGTCCCACGAGGCGAGTGAAACGTCGGGCAGGTAATTCAAAGATGCGTTGACGAACGGGGGATGACGGCACGGCGCAAATCGGGCGCCGTGCCGGACGGTAAAGGATTTCGGCTCAACGCATCGAGTAGGAGCTAAGGACCTTCATATAATTGACGCGCTCGAAGGCGGCCGGCTGCGGCACCGCGTTGCGGCTCATGCTGCCTTGCATCTGCTTGATCGAGTCATATTCGTGTTCGCCCATCCAGATGAGGAGTTCCGTGGCCATCGTGTCCAGGTAGTTGATGCCACGCTTGAGTAAGGCCGAAGTCATCATGGCCACTTTGGCTCCGGCCATCATCGCCTTCACGACGTCGGTCGCGGTGTGAATTCCTCCCGTGAGGGCCAAATCCGCCTTCACCTGCCCGTAGAGCACCGCGATCCAGTGGAGCCGCAGGAATAGCTCATGCGAGTTGCTCAGGATCAGGTTGGGCACCACCTCGAGTGCTTCCAGATCATAGTCCGGCTGGTAAAAACGATTGAAGAGCACGAGGGCATTGGCGCCGGCCGCGTCCAGCTTGCGGCCCATATTCGCCATGGAACTGAAATACGGTCCGAGCTTCACCGCCACCGGAATCCGGACTTCCTCTTTAACGGCGCGGACGATATCTACATAGCGCTGTTCCACCTGCTCGCCGGAGAGATCGGGATCGACCGGAATCGAATAGATGTTCAGTTCGACAGCATCGGCGCCGGCCCGCTCGATCTCCCGCGCATAACCCAACCAGCCGCCCTTAGTGGATCCGTTGAGGCTGGCAATGATCGGAATTTTGACAGCCTTTTTGCACGCCCGCACATGCGCAATATATTCTTCCGGTCCGCGCACCCAGCCGGCCATTTCGGGGAAGTGGGTCACCGATTCGGCGGAGCGTTCCGAGCTTTCGATCAAAAACCGGTCCAGATCGTCGCTCTCGATTTCCAACTGCTCTTCAAAGAGTGATGGCAAGACGATCGCCGAAGCACCGGCATCCTCCAGGCGGCGGATGTTGGCCAAGTCCTCGCACAGCGGCGAGGCGGACGCAACCAGGGGATTGTTGAGTTTCAATCCCAGGTAACTCGTCGAAAGATCAATCGTCTTGGAAAGGTCGATCATTTCTTTTCTCCCCCGTTGACGGGCATGTGGGCCCAATAATCGTAGAGCTTCCAGCGGGTGGTGACGTCCTGTTCCGCCAGAGCCAGCAGCCTCTTGGCCTCGTCGGGGCTGCTCTTGGCAAGCATGGTGTAGCGGGTTTCGTTGTAGGTGTAGTCCTTGAGCGCGACCGTCGGCGCGCGCGAATCGAGCAGGAAGGGATTCTTGCCTTCGGCGCTCAGGTTCGGATTGTAACGGAACAGCGGCCAGTAGCCGGAATTGACGGCGGCCTTTTGCTGATCCATCCCGTGCTCCAGGTCATAGCCGTGCGCGATGCAGTGGCTGTATGCGATCAACAGCGAAGGCCCGTTGTAAGCCTCGGCTTCCAGAAACGCTTTGACGGTCTGCGAGTCGCTGCCGCCCATCGCGATGTGGGCCACGTAAACCGTGCCGTAGCTCATCGCCATTGCGGCGAGGTCTTTCTTGCCGGTCGGCTTGCCTCCGGCGGCGAATTTCGCGACCGCGGCGCGGGGCGTCGATTTCGAAGCCTGCCCGCCGGTGTTCGAATAGACTTCGGTATCGAGCACCAGCAGGTTCACATTACGGCCGGTGGAAAGCACGTGATCGAGGCCGCCATAGCCGATGTCATACGCCCAGCCATCGCCGCCGACAATCCACACGCTCTTCTTCACGAGCATGTCGGCGACCGAGAGCAGGCCGTGCGCTTCGGCCGTGCGCATTCCCTCGAGCTTGCGTTTCAAAACCGCGACCCGCTCGCGCTGCTCGAGGATTCCGGCCTCGGTGCTTTGATCTGCCGTAAGCAATCCTTGCGCGAGTCCATCGCCCAGCACAGAACTGAGTCTCTCGACCAGCATCCGGGCGTAGCCGGTCTGCGCGTCGACGGCCAGCCTCATTCCCAGGCCGAACTCGGCGTTGTCTTCAAACAACGAGTTCGACCACGTTGGTCCGCGCCCATCCGTATTCGTGCAGAATGGCGTGGTTGGAAGATTGCCGCCATAAATCGACGAACAGCCGGTGGCGTTCGCGATCAAAGCGCGGTCGCCGAAGAGCTGCGTCAGTAGCTTCACGTAGGGAGTCTCGCCGCAGCCCGAGCAGGCGCCCGAGAATTCGAACAGCGGCTGCAACAGCTGTACATCTTTCACCTGGCTTAACGACAGGTTTTGGCGCTCGGTCTCGGGAATCTTGCAGAAGAAGTCCCAGTTGGCGGCTTCCGGCTCGCGCAATGGGGGTTGGGCGGCCATGTTAATCGCCCGATGCTTGACTTCACTCTTGCTTTTCACCGGGCAGAACTCCACGCATAGTGTGCAGCCGGTGCAATCCTCCGGCGCCACCTGGAGCGTGTACTTCTTGTCCTTCATCTCCTTCCAGCGCGCAGGGACCGCCTTGAATGTGGGCGGCGCGCCGGCCAGGTATTTCTCGTCATAGACTTTGGCCCGGATGACGCCATGCGGGCACACCAGCACGCACTTGCCGCACTGGATGCACAGCTCTTCATCCCAGACTGGAATTTCGAGCGCGATGTTGCGCTTCTCCCATTGGGCGGTCGCGCTGGGGAACGTTCCATCCACCGGCATCGCGCTTACCGGTAAATCATCGCCTTCGCCGGCGATGATCTTGGCCGTTACCCTCCGTACAAACTCGGGCGCGGCGGCGGGGACCGGCGGTCGAATGTCGAACGCCGACGTGAGCTTGCCCTGAACCGGAACCTGGTGGAGATGACTGAGTGCCGCGTCCACCGCCGCAAAGTTTTTCTGCACCACGCTTTCGCCGCGCCGGCCGTATGTCTTCTCAATCGTGTGCTTGATCGCGGCAATGGCCTCCTCGCGCGGCAGCACGCCGCTGATGGCGAAGAAGCAGGTTTGCATGATGGTGTTGATGCGCGCGCCCATGCCGGTCTTTTTCGCCACGGCATAGCCGTCGATCACATAGAATTTCAGATTCTTCTCGAGGATCTGCCGCTGCACGGTGCGCGGCAGGTGGTCCCAGATCTCACCGGGCCCATAGCTCGTGTTGAGCAGGAACGTCGCACCGGGCTCGGCGGCCTTCAGCATGTCGATGCGTTCCAGAAACGAAAACTGGTGGCAGGCGACGAAATTCGCCTTCGTGATCAGGTAGCTGGAATGCAGCGGCCGCGGACCGAACCGCAGGTGAGAGGTCGTGATGGCGCCGGATTTCTTCGAATCGTACACGAAGTAGCCCTGCGCAAAATTATCGGTTTCCTCGCCGATGATCTTGATGGAATTCTTGTTTGCGCCGACCGTGCCGTCCGCGCCCAGGCCATAGAACAGCGCACGGACTGTTCCGGGGACTTCGGTGGAAAACTCGGGATCGTAGTCCAGGCTGGTGTGCGTGACATCATCCCGAATGCCGACCGTGAAGTGATTCCTGGGCGCGGGTTTCTTCAGTTCGTCGAAAATTCCCTTCGCCATGGCGGGCGTAAACTCTTTCGAGGATAGCCCGTAGCGCCCCCCGACCACCTTTTTCTGAATGCCCAGCTCCGCCAGCGCCGTGACCACGTCGCAATAGAGCGGTTCTCCGGTCGCTCCAGGTTCCTTCGTGCGGTCCAAAACCGCGATCGATTTGACGGATGGCGGCAGTGCGCCCACGAAATCCGGAATCGAGAACGGCCGGAACAGCCGCACCTTGAGCACGCCGACCTTGTCACCGGCACTTGTCAAGGCTTCGACTGTTTCGTGCGCCACTTCGGCGCCCGAGCCCATCAGGATGATGACGCGGTCCGCGTCCGGAGCGCCCACGTAATCGAACAGGTGATACTGGCGCCCAACCAACTTCGCGAACTTGTCCATCACGTTCTGCACAATCGTGGGGGTCGCAAGATAAAAAGGGTTGCATGCTTCGCGGGCCTGGAAGTAGACGTCGGGATTCTGCGCCGTGCCGCGAATCACAGGCCGGTCTGGGGAGAGCGCCCGCGCGCGGTGCGCTCGCACCAGATTTTCATCGATCATCTCCCGCAGGTCCTCGACCGTCAGCTGCTCGACCTTGGCCACCTCGTGGGACGTACGAAATCCGTCGAAGAAGTGGAGGAAGGGAACACGCGATTCCAGGCTGGCCGCCTGCGCGATCAGAGCGAAATCCATCACCTCCTGGATCGAATTCGAGGCCAGCATGCTGAAGCCGGTAGAGCGGGCGGCCATGACGTCGCTGTGGTCCCCGAATATGGAGAGCGCGTGGATCGCCAGAGAGCGCGCCGCGATATGAAACACGGTCGGCGTCAGCTCTCCGGCAATCTTGTACATATTCGGAATCATGAGCAGCAGTCCCTGGGCCGCCGTAAAGGTAGTGGAGAGCGAGCCGGCTTGGAGAGCGCCATGCAGGGCGCCGGACGCGCCGCCCTCGCTTTGCATTTCGATTACTGTCGGAACCGTACCCCAGATGTTCGGCTTCTGCTCGGCGGACCACTGGTCGGCCCACTCGCCCATGGGCGAGGATGGGGTGATCGGGTAGATCGCGATGACCTCATTAATCTGGTGTGCCACATAGGCCGCTGCTTCGTTACCGTCAATGGTCACCTTAGCCCGGGAATTGGTGGATGAGCGCGTCACTAGCCTGTGTCTCCTTCCTAAAAATATATTATAAGACCTCTTTGTCGTAAAGATCCACAAAGAATGCAAGAGGCTGCCGCCGGCTAGTGTCGGGACCGCACTTAAGGATCAATGGGATACATTGGAAAAACAGAGGTGGGCATGACAACTCGGGCAGTCGGCTTGGTTGGGTTGATCCTGATTGACGCGGCGTCGGCGGGCGCGGCGGTGGTGGCGCACCTCCCGAACACAGGCGTCAACGCGGTCAAGGTGGATGCCTCCGGGCTTTATGTCGCCGGGTTTGTGGGGACCCTCGGCACGCCAGACACCTACGACGCCTTTGTCTCGAAGCTGAGCCTGGACGGATCGAAGGTCATTTACATGACCAAGTTTGCCGGCAGCAAATCTGATTTTATCTCCGCCCTGGACATCGATTCCACCGGCGCGGCGTATTTGTTGGGACAGACGGTGTCGCCGGATTTCCCGGTGACTACGGGCGCGTTGCAAACACAGTTGCTCGCGAGTACGGGGCAGGGCTTTGTCGCGAAGGTCGATCCGCAAGGCAAGGTGGTGTACGCCACCTTGATCGGCGGTAGCGCCAAGGTGGATCCAAGCGGCGGCGCAGTTCTGGCGGACTCGGCCGGCGAGGTCTATGTTTCGGGGCAGACTGTCGGGGACGGCTTTCCCAGCACGTCGGGCGCCCCGGTGACCAGCACGGATTTCACCGCGCAGTTCGTTGCGAAGCTGGACGCGACGGGTTCCAAGCTGCTCGCCAGCGTGCGCGGACTCGGCGGCAGACTCGCATTCGACGGGCAAGGCAATGTGTATCTGGCGGGTGCGACCAGCACATCGATCCCCGTGACCCCTGGAGCGTTTCAAATGTCGTTCAACTTGCGCGGATGCGGAGGCACGGGACAACTCGGGGTCGCCTGCTCGTATCAGTACATCGCCAAGCTCAACCCGGCGTTGTCACAGATCGTCTATGCTACGTTTCTCACGGGAACTTACGGGGCGGTTCCCGCGGCGATTTCGGTGGATGCTCAAGGCGACGCGACAGTCGCGGGAACAACGAACTCGTCCGACTACCCGGCCACCGGCAATGCCTTCCAGCCTTTTTACATCGCCAACGCTCCGCCGGGTCCGCAGATCAATCTTTTCGGGACCATCTACCCCCCTCCGGCCAGCGGCTATGCTACAACTCTGAACCCCACCGGCACAGGCCTGATCTATTCCACGTTTTTCAGCGGAACACAGGCCGATACGATCACTTTTGCGGCGTTCACCGGCGCCGGAATCGTTATGGCGGGGCAAGCGGGGTCTCCCGATCTGCCCGGCCTGGACGGAGTGCCTCTTCAATGCCTACCCGAAACTTTCGCAACCCGGCTAAGCCTCAATGGGACGGCGGTGACGGCCGCCCGGATCGTTCCGGGGAACGTACTGGCTTTCGAACCGGCGGCCGGAACTATATTGGCATGGACCGGAACGGACCTGATTCGTTTCGATCCATCCGCGCCTCCTCCTGCCGTTGCCTGCGTGCTGGATGCCGCTGACCTGAAGCCGGTCACATCGATTGCGCCCGGAGAACTTTTATCGATTTTCGGTCCGCACTTTGCCGGTAGCGGCACGAGCGCGGCGCCGGCAACGTTTCCGCGTTCGCTATTCGGAGTCGGCGTTGCCTTCAACGGGGTGAGTGCCCCGCTTCTGTATTTGTCGCCGCAGCAGATCAATGTGCAGGTCCCATTCGAGATCGCCGGCAGTGCGCAGGCGTCGCTCGCGCTTACGCTGCCGCAGGTGAGTGGCGTCGCGGATTCGAGGACCCTGCCAGTGGTTGGCATGAATCCGACGGTATTCCTGGATACCGTGACGCCCTTGAACTCGCTGAGCTTTGTGCAGTGCGGGTTGAGCGGGGGAGTTTATTCGGGCGGCCCGCTGCCTGTGGCATTCAACAGCGACGGCTCGCGGAATTCGTGTTCGAATCCAGCCGGCAAGGGATCGGCAGTACGTGTTTTTCTGCAGGGCCTTGGCGTGACGGGACAAGCGGTCACAGGCGGAATTAATGCAAGCCCCGGTGAGCCATTGACAGTCCCGGTCTCGGCGAATATCGTGGGTGGACCAGGCGCGTCCGTCGTGGGCGGCGCGGCGCTGGCGGGCTCCATCTCCGGTGTGTGGGCCGTGGATCTGACCTTTGCGTCAAACAACACCGGCGCAGTACCGGTTTCGTTGTCTGTAGGCGTGCCTGGCGGGTCAGCTCCCGTGCGCGACATGAATTTGACGATCCTCATCAAATAGGCGCATCATTCCGGCTTTTGCGGTTGCAGTGTTTTGAGATGCCGGTAGACGAGTGCAATCGGCAGCCCGACCACGTTGAAGTAGCAGCCGTCGATTCTTTCGATGAACTTCGAGGCCAGGCCCTGGATTGCGTACGCGCCGGCTTTGTCCATGGGCTCGCCGCTCGCCACGTACGCGTGAATTTCGGATGCGGTCAACGTGTTGAACCAGACGCTGGTGCTGGCGTAATCGCGGATCAACCTGCCATCGCGACGCAGGCAGATTCCAGTCAAGACCTGGTGACAGCGGCCGGAGAGCATCTGGAGCATGCGCCGGGCATCCGCTTCATCGGCAGGTTTGGCCAGGATTTCGCCATCGATAACAACGGTGGTATCCGCGCCGAGCACCGTGTCGCCCGGATCGGCGGCAATGGCGAGAGCTTTTTCCTCGGCCAGACGGCTGACGTACGCCGCAGGTGCTTCGTGAGGAAGGGGAGTTTCATCCACCGACGCGGGTCGGACCGTAAATTCGATGCCTGCCAGGTGCAGAATCTCGGCGCGGCGCGGCGACTGGGAAGCAAGCACGAGCACCACTCCACTGTAGCGCCGGCGGCGTTGGCGGCGGCGAGCGCGTGCTAGAATGGATTCCTTCCACGAAATGGAACGAGCGAGCAAGCTCATTCGCGGGCTGAACCTGCCCGCCGACGCGATCAACGGCGAGGAGTTGGCGCGCGCGGCGTGGCGCCAGGCCGTCGGTGCGCGGATCGCCTCCCATACCCGTGCGACCCGTATGGTCCGAGGGCGGCTGATTGTGGAAGTAGAAGACAAAATCTGGCAACGCCAGCTCTTTGTCCTGACGCCGCACATCCTGGCCAATCTGGAAAAAAATCTGGGACGCGGCGTGGTGGAGGATTTGGAATTCCGGATCGTGCCGCGGCGCCGCGGCCCGCAGCGCGCCGAGCAGGCGGCGAGCGCGCCCGTGGATGAGGCCGAGGCGATCGCGGATCCCGTTTTGCGAGGCATCTATCGCGCCTCGCGAAAAAGGGCGCTCGCGTGAGGATCACGGAAGCGGAAGTCCGTTACGTGGCCGGGTTGGCCAACCTCGAACTCAGTGACGCCGAAGTGCGGCAGTTTCAGGCGGACCTGGATGAAATCCTGGAGCACGTCGCCCGGCTCAACGAGATTGACACCAGCGGTGTCGACGCCATGGCGCAAGTTCTGTACCACGCCGAAGATTCCGCCACACTCCGTGCCGACCGGCCGGTCTCTCCTCTGGGGAACGCGGCGGCGCTGACGAACGCACCGCAGCCGGGGAACGGCTATTTCAAAGTTCCTAAAGTCATTGAACGTTGATCCATGGATTTGCCATCGCTTACCGTTGATGCTGTGAGGAAGGGCTTGCTTACGCGCCAGTTCAGCGCGAGCGAGCTGGCGCGGGAAGTTTTACGGTTCGCCGAGGTGGAAAATCCGAAAACCAATGCGTACCTGCGGCTCTCACCGGAGCGCGCGTTGGCGGCAGCGGAGCGGGTCGATGCACGGATCGCCCGCGGGGAAGATCCGGGCCCGCTGGCGGGAGTGCCGGTGGCGGTCAAAGACGTCATCGTCACAAAAGGCGTGATCACCACGTGCGGTTCGAAGCTATTGGAGCGTTACGTACCGCCGTATGATGCAACCGCGATCATTCGCCTCGAGGGGGCGGGCGCCGTCATCGTAGGCAAGACCAACTGCGACGAGTTTGCGATGGGCTCTTCGAACGAGAATTCGGCGTTCGGCCCGGTGCGCAATCCGATTGCTCCGGACCGTGTGCCCGGTGGATCAAGCGGCGGTTCGGCCGCGGCGGTGGCGCAGGGGACCGCGGTAGTCGCGCTCGGCTCCGATACGGGAGGATCGATCCGCCAGCCTGCCTCTTTCTGCGGTGTGGTCGGCGTTACGCCTACGTACGGACGCGTCTCGCGCTATGGCCTGACGGCCTTCGCCAGTTCTCTGGACCACATCGGACCGCTCGCCCGTAACGTACGCGACGCGGCGACCGTTCTCGGGGTCATCGCCGGCAGGGATCCGGCGGATGCCACTTCCGCCGATGCACCGGTGCCGGATTATACGGCGGCCCTGGGCGGCACGGTAAAAGGCTTGAAGCTGGGATTGCCGCGCGAGTATCTTAAGGATTTGACGAGCGAAACCGCCACTCTGATTGGGCGCGCCGTGGATGCCCTCAAACATCTGGGATGCGATGTGCGCGACATCAGTCTTCCGTACACCGATGCTGCCGTCGCTTGTTATTACATAATCGCGACGGCGGAGGCCAGCTCGAATCTGGCGCGGTACGATGGGGTGCGGTACACGTTCCGTTCGGGAAACCCCGAGACCCTCCGGGAGATGTATCGAAAGACACGCGGCGTAGGTTTCGGGGCCGAATGCAAGCGTCGTATTATGCTGGGGACGTACGTGTTGAGCGCCGGCTATTATGATGCGTACTACCTGAAAGCACAGAAGGTGCGGGCCTTAATCGCTCGCGATTTCGCCCGCGCTTTTGAGGAAGTTGACGCCATCGTGACACCGGTCTCGCCGTTCCCGGCTTTTCGGCTCGGCGAAAAGTTGCACGACCCCCTGGCCATGTACCTTTCCGATATTTATACAATCACCGGCGACCTGGCTGGAATTCCCTGCATGAGCGTGCCGTGCGGAAACACCGCCGAGGGATTGCCGGTTGGGGTGCAGTTTTTGACCAAGCATTTCGACGAGACTACGATGTTCCGGCTGGCCGATGCGTTGGAACGGGCGGAATCCGCCTGACAACCCGGTTCGCCTTCATACTTCAGAGGAGAAAAGGAGAAACGATATGCCATTCACACTACCACCGCTGCCGTACGCGCCCGATGCTCTGGAGCCGCACATCGATAAAATGACCATGGAAATTCACCATGGCAAACATCATGGTGCCTACGTGACGAACGTAAATAAGGCGCTGGAGTCGGCGCCGGATCTGGCGAATAAGACGGTCGAGGAACTGCTCGCCAACAACTGCGCCATCGTTCCGGAGAATATTCGCACGGCCGTACGCAATAACGGCGGCGGACACATCAATCACACCATGTTCTGGAAGATCATGAAGCCGGGCGGCGGGGGCCAGCCGGTCGGCAACGTGGCGCAAGCCATCAACGGCACATTCGGTAGCTTCGACGCATTCAAAGAGAAGATGAACCAGGCGGGAGCCACTCGGTTCGGATCGGGGTGGGCGTGGCTGGTCAAGACCGGAGGCAAGCTCGATATTTACTCGACTGCCAACCAGGACAGCCCGGTGATGGAAGGGAAATATCCGGTGCTGGGAATTGACGTGTGGGAGCACGCGTATTATTTGAAGTATCAGAATCGCCGTCCGGATTATCTGGGGGCCTGGTGGAATACCGTGAATTGGCAGGAAGTCGAAAACCGCTTTAATGCAGGCAAGTGATCACAGATGCACAACGGGTCGGCATCATCCGGCCCGTTGTGATGATCGGATTCGGATCTATTGATTCGACACGGGGGCGAGCGTGCGCTTCCGGCGGAAGGCGATTCCCATCAAACTGATCAAGCCGGCACCGAAGGCGTAAATTGCGGACGGTTCAGGGACTCCCGCCACCACCAAAAACTCCTGCGAGGCGCTCAGAGGGGATGGCGTGTAGATCATGACATTCGAATACTGGAGATAACTGCCCGC
>DATGII010000229.1:0-5746 GCA_035295805.1 Bryobacteraceae bacterium
ATCCTTATTGGGAAGATGCACGAGGCGGCGCACTCCGGCGTCGATCGCTGCGACCATCGCAGCCGAACTCACGGCATGCACATTTACCTGCACGCCCGCTTTGGCCGCTTCATCGACCACCGCCTTGAGCACTTCGATTTCCTGCGGTGTCGGGCCCGGCTCGGGCGTGAGTGCAATCTCACCCGTGTGCTTGATGCCCTTGGCGGCCATGGCGCGAACCGCCGCCCGCGCTTCTTCGGGAGTACCGCGAAGATTGACTCGCTCCGACGGAATGATCCGCGGACCGTTGATCATCCCCGATTCGATGTGATCCCGCAGCGCGAGGTTCCCGTCTCCCGGCCCACCGCCGGACAGAATTGTCGTGTAGCCGGCCTCGAGCAACGATTCCATTTGCTCTTTCTCGTTTGGTCCGGTGTTGATGTGCTTGTGCGCATCGATGAACCCCGGCATCGCGCTCATGCCCTTGGCGTCGATGACCTTCAACCCTTTCGTGTCAGCGGGACCGGCGCCGGCGGAAACGATCTTGCCGCCTCGCACAATAATGGTGCCGGACGGAACCGCCGTGCCGTTGCCCACGATGATGCGGGCATTGGTGATGGCCACGTCCTGCGCGGCGCCGATGCCCAAACCGAGCACCCATGGTAATAACCGGCACACCCGACTCGCTCTCATCCACAACCTCCCCGATTCATGGATCTACTAAGGTATCGCATCGAACGCGGTTTGACAGCTAAAGGATGCTCAGAAAATTGACGAGATCCTGCTTCTCTTTGTCCCCGAGTCCGATTTTGAATCGGCGATTGTAAAAGTCGACCAGTTCATTCAGGTCGCCGGCGGAGCCGTTGGCGAAATAGGGTGCGCGGGCGATGAGCCCGCGGAATTGCTGCATCACAATGGAGCCGGCGTCCGCGCATTTGCCGGTGATGAGTGCCCGGCCAGGATCCTGAGTCAAGAAAGTCCGGCCCAATTGCGGGTGCGGCGGAGCCGAAGCCTCGCAAGTGATGCGGAACAGGGGTAGCTCGGCCGATTCCTTTGCGGTTGGCGCATTCGTCGTGCCGATGTCGAAAGAGCGGTTGATGCCGGGCCGGTGGCAACTGGCGCAGGTGCCGCTCCGGCCGTCCGGCAGGGCGAACTCACGCGAGGCGAAGAGGTCGACCCCGCGCACCACAGATTCGCGAAAAGCGCGCTGGCGAATGGCCAGATTGGGGGTGGAGGCATCGCGCCACGCATCGAATGACGAGGGGAGCTGACCCGCGGTTGGAACAGCGCCGGGCCCTGCCACACCACGCATGACGTTTTCCACGCCAAGTAACGCAGGTCCGCCCGCTTCGCCGAGGAGACCGCCGACGTTATCCGAGTGTTGCGCCATAAACAGCTGACGTTCGAACTCCTCTATCTGTTGGATTTGCGCCGCAGTGGGAGCGGTGGACGCCTGTTCGTGAACGAGCGCGGCCGTTTTCGCCTGTGACTGCAGGCTGGGCTCGCGGCCATCGGCCATCAGCGCCATGCCGGTGGGAAGCGCGATGTACTTCAGATTGGCCACCACGCGCGGGCGGCGATACACCGAGATGACTGCAGAGCTCCGATTGCAGCCGGTTGGGTCGCGCACGACCTCGATCCGGAAATCGGGCTTGACTGGCCGGCCCTCGGCAGTAAGAGGGGGCCAGGGCAGAGCAATGCGGAACAGTCCCCGTTCGAGAAGAAGCGAATGCGATTCTTCTCTTTCTTGCGGGAGGTCCGGACAATTAGAGCCGTCGATCGGGGCGAAGAGGGGATCTTTGCCCTGGGTGTCGGCCCAACGCTGTCGGATAAGATCCAGCGAAAGGCTCATGCCGCTGGTGGGCTGGTGACACGTAACGCAGGCACGTCCGTTCGAGCCGAGCGGGGTAAAAAAAGGATGACCATTCGTCTCGACCGCGCCGGACGTATTCAGAAGCCGGAGCTGCCCGGAAGAGTTTCCGAAGGTCTTCGATGCGGGCAGCGGCGTGGCGCGGTTCGGGTCCCACCAGGGGTAGGCAAGTTCGTAGCGGGATTCCAGAACGCGGGAGTCTGGAGCTGGGCGGGGCTGCGCGGATAGCAGCAGGGCGGCCGAGAACAGAAACAGCCGCCGATGAACTCCGATGAACACAGATAAAAAATGGGTCATTGATCGGCGTCCATCGGCGTTAATCGGCGGCTTCTATTCAAACCTTCTGTGCCGCTTTGGCGGCGAGAAAGTTAGCCGGGGTCATTGGAATTTGCCGTAAACGGACACCGGTGGCATCGAAGACGGCATTGCCGATGGCGGCGGGCATCAGCGTGATAATGGTCTCCCCGGCGCCGGTCGGCGCTACTTTGAGGTTATTGATCAGGACCGTGTCGATTTCGGGAATGGTGTCGCCGAACTCGAACACGGTATAGCTGTCCCAGTCGTTCGTAGTAACGGCGCCGCCTCCGACACCGCCTTTTCCGAGGTTGCTGAACTTCACTTCTTCGAGCAGCGCGCGGCTGATTCCCTGGATCACCTGGCCTTCCATCTGGTTGCGGAGACCATCGGGATTGATGACCGGGCCTGTGTCGAGGCCCGCGGTGACTTTCGTCACCGTGATGACACCGGTATCCTGGTTGACGCTGACTTCCGCGACCACCGCCACGTAGCCGTCAAAACCCGAGTACAAGACGCAGGCGACGCCCCGGCCGGTGACGACGCCGCTGTGGGGATTGCCGGGCCTGGGCGATGGACGCGTCTCCCAGTGCGCATTCTGCGTAACGGCGTTGAGGATTCCGATCAGCCGCTGGTCCGTCAGATAGCGCAGACGGTACAGGACCGGATCCTGCTTCAGACTGGCGGCAATCTCGTCCATGAAGCTCTCGTTGGACCAGGTGTTCTGAATGTGATCGGGGGAGCGTAAATAAGAGGTCCACAGCTGAGAATCCACGAGCCGGGTCAGACACCGCTGGCTGGCCACGGTACCGGTTCCCAAATTGACGCCGTTTACGGCGCCGGTGCAGTATGGCGGGACAGAGTTGCCGAAGTCCCAAAAAAGACCACCGAATGGAGGGTTCGGTGTTTTTGTGGGAACAAGCTGACCCGTCGGGAAGCCCGCGAGCGCACCCGGTATGAAGTTCCCGGGTCCGGGAGCTCCTCCAAATGTAAATGCGGCCAAAGGGCCCTCGCCGTGTACCATCAGGAATGTTTCGTTATCCCACGCAATGATCGAGCCGTTGGCGTCAAGGCCCACTTTTTGATTGCTGACCATGGCGTGGCCGTAATGTTCGCCGGCCGTCATTTCATCCTGACGCGTGTACTGCACTCGGACGGGCTTGCCGACAGCCTGGGAGAGGAATGCGGCATCGAACGTCACCGGGTCGGCGCCGTTTCCGCCGTAGCAGCCGGAACCTTCAACCTGCATGACTTCGATATTCGCCGTGGGAATGCTCAGCAGGGTGGACAGGAAGGTCCGCACATCGTAAACGCTCTGGGTCGCGGACCAGGCTTTCACGGTCGCGGTCTTGCCGGAGCCGCCGCGGACGTCCGCAACCGCGCAGGAACTCGCGAGGGAACCGTGCATCTGAAACGGATACAGATACTGGGCACTGATGGTCTTGGCAGCCGTAGACATGACCTTGTCGACGTCCCCGGTATTGACGGCGTAAGCATCTCTCGATGGCTGCTGGGTGATGAACTTGTAAAGGTCGCTCTGCGCGGGAAGAGTCTCGCCCGCCGACCAGGTAATTTTACCCGCCAGCGCCTCGGCGGCCTTGAGGGCATGCCATTCCGTGTCGGCGACCACGCCGACCCAGTCGTTGATCTGGACCACCTCCGGGTTGCCGGGGAGCCCGCTGACGGCGCCCTTGTCCACGCTCTGGACGTGAGCGCCCAGCCATGGCGGGCGAACCACTTTGCCGTGAAGCATGCCGGGAACACGCACTTTCTGCGCGTATTGGAAGGTGCCTTTGACTTTGGCCGGAATGTCGACGCGCGGGATGGGTTTCCCGAGAATCTTCCACGTTGACGGATCGTTGGGCACGGCATTGGGATTGACCGTGAGATTAAACCTTTGTCCCTCGATCAACTGGCCGTAGCTCACTGTGTAATCCGGATCTCCGCCGATGACCGAGAAGACGCCGTCCGTGACGGTGAGCTGGCTGACGGGAACATCGAAGTACTGAGATGCCAGCTGAAACAAGGCGTCGCGCGCCGTATCGAGGGCCACGCGAAGGCCGCCCCGGCCGAACTGCGTCCAGGTAGAGAAGCTGCCGGCGGTATAACCCTGATTGGGAGTGATTCCTGTCTTGCACAAAACCAGCGTAATTCGGTCCATGGACACGAACAATTCTTCGGCGGCGAGTTGCAGTTGTACCGTGCGGAAACCCTGGCCGAAATCGCACTTACCGGCAAGGACCGTGATGCTGTTGTCGGCGCCGATCGCGATCCAGCTATCGACCTGAGCGTTGTCGACATTACCCGAGGGGTTGATCGCGCTCTGGGCCTTGCCGGTCGCGGCACCGCCGAAGCTGATCATCATGACGCCCGCGGTTTTCAGAAAGTCCCGCCGCGACGCGCTAAGGTGCTCCAGGGCGTCGATGGCTTTTTCGGAGAGCGGGCGGGCGCCCTCGAGTTTGAGAGGATTTTTCAGTTTCATCGTCCGTGCTCCTTGCCTTGGTTGGCTCCCTGGGCGTAGCGCACAATGGCGTCGACCATGCGCGAGTTCGTACAGCACCGGCAGATCAGGTCGCCGCTGACGCCTTTTTCGATGGCGGCCCGGCTGGCGCCCGGATTGTCGCGAACGAACGCATAGCCGTACAGGATCGGGCCGCTGAGGCAATAGCCGCATTGAGCAGCCTGTTCGTCGACGAACGCTTGCTGGATCGGGTGCAGACCGTTGGCGTCAGACTCGCCGTCGAGCGCACTCAGACCCTCGAGGGAAGTGACGCGGTGCCCGTCGACGCTCGAGATATCCGTGACGCAGGAACGGATGGGCTTTCCGTCCAGCAGCACGGTGCACGCGCCGCACTGAGATAGTCCGCAGCCAAACCTCGGGCCGTTCAGTTGAAAATTCTCCTGCAAGATGAAAAGCAGGGGAGTCGATGGATCGTCAACGGTGACCGTGGCATGCTTACCGTTGACCTCAAAGGCAAAAGTAGCCATAAGCGGTATATCCGCCCTCCTAGGACGAAGTGGGGGGATTATATGGGCGCGACGCGCCCTGTGTCAATTAGTAAGAGGACCGCCAGAAGAAACTTTGTGAAAAACAAGACACCTGGGCGCGAGCTGTTGGCGCCTGGCTCCGGCTGCCCGATGCCGCGCTTGCCGGCGCTTGCCGGTCGCCTCCCACACTTCCGTGTGATAGATTGATACGGTTTGCCCGGTTGCGCCCTGGGTGCGGAGCTCTTCAGCGCCGCGGAGCAGCCGTAAGAGTTCGTGGAGGTTCCCAATGATGCGATCGCTGGCTTCTTGTCTTTTCGCGGCGACGGTGCTGGCCGGCCCTGCGCTGGCTCAAGCCAAAGCCAAAGCCCAAAACGTGCCCGAAATCCCATATGAATCGGTACCCAACTACCTGAAGCTTCCGCCCGGCCTGTATATGGGCGAAGCTATGGGCGTCGCGACCAACTCGAAGGGCCACCTCTTTGTGTACACGCGCAGCGCCAACACGCGCCTGTTCGAGTTCGATCAGAACGGCAAGTTCGTCCGCGAAATCGGCGAAGGCAATTACGGCTTCGAATTCGCGCATTCGGTGCGCGTCGACCCGGAAGATAACATCTG
>DATGII010000230.1:0-2492 GCA_035295805.1 Bryobacteraceae bacterium
CACGCCTCGCCCGCCCGTCAGCCGGTCCACTTCCTTCTCCCAATCCGGATGGCGTTTGTAATTAATCCCGTCCGAAGCTCCCATCGCGAGAACTCGCCGCAGCTTCTCGTCGCTCGACGAACTGACAATCACCCGCGCGCCCGCCGCCTTCGCGAACTGCATCGCGAGCATCGACACTCCGCCGGTGCCCTGGCAAAGAACCGTATCGCCGGGCCTCACCGCAGGCCCGGCCATCATCAGGGCATTCCAAGCCGTGACTCCCGCGCACGGCAGAGCCGCCGCTTCTTCGTACGACAAACTCGAAGGAATCGCGACGACGCCGTCTTCGTGGAGCGCGACATATTCGGCCAGCACACCATCGAGCGGCACCCCCAGCGCCGGCGGCAGAAACGACCGCGGACCATCCTTCCACACTTGAAAGAAAGCCCCCGCTACCCGATCTCCGGTCTTGAATCGGCTCACGCCGAGGCCGACGGAAACGACCTCGCCCGCGCCGTCAGAACAAGGAATCACATCGCGATCCACCACGCCGGTGTAGTACTTGCCGGTCACGATCAAATGGTCGCGATAGTTCAGCGACACGGCGTGGATGCGAATCAGAACCTCGCGCGGACCGGGCTTCGGCTCCGGCCGCTCCGCAGCCCGCAAGCCGTCAAGATTCGTGCTTCCCTTTAATAACTCGTAAACTCTCATAGCGATCTAGGCAGTAACGGTACGTTCCAGTACCAGCGGGTTATTGTGGCGCGCGGGCTCCAACCGTAGTATCCGAAATGAGAGCGGAGTCCAGGCTCCCCGCCTGGAAGCACGGATTGGACGCCCGCGCAACAGCATCAAGTATTGGTGCTCCGCTCTCACCAAACAAATTTTGAAATGATTTAGCGGCTGGCCTTCAGCTTCAAAGCGGAAGAATCCACCACCCAGCCAAGATGGATCGCCTTCTGCGCATCGTCGACGGACCCCTGCTTGTCACCCAGGAGCCGCCGCGCCACGCCGCGATTCCAATACGCGTTCGCGTAGGAGGGACGAATCTCGATCGCCTTCGAAAAATCCGCCAGGGCCGAAGTGTAGTTGCGAGACCGCAGATACGCGTAGCCACGCGCGTTATAGGCCGGAGCCGAAGCCGGTTCCAGATTGACAGCCTCGTTTAGTTTGAGCACGGCCAATCCAAAATTGCCCTCGTCCAGGTACCGGCGCGCCACGGCCAACAACTCGGCGAGTTTCCCGAGGCCCGGCGTTGGCTCAACTGTCGCCGGCAGAAATGCGGCGGGAAGAGATCCGATCGAGACCGGAGGAGGCTCAATCAAAGGCTCCGGCGCGGGAGCCGCGACAGTAACCGTCGGAGTGGGCGCGGGCGTGACCGTGATCGCCGAAGAATCCACCACCGGCTGACTCGGCGCCGGCTGCACTTGAACAGGCGGAGCAGGAGCCTTCTGAACAGGAGGAGGTTGAACCACCGCGACCTGATTTGCTGCCTGATTCAAGGCAGCATCATTGGCGGCCTGGGTAACCGCAGCCTGCTTGGCGGCAGCCAGGTTCGCCGCGGCACGATTCACTTCCAGCAACTTCTGCACGACCGGCAGCAAACTCACAGCCTGCGGAAAATCGGGCCGGATCGCGAGCGCCTGATTCAAATCGCTGACGGCGGCGGGAAACTGACCCTGGCGCACGTGATAGTCCGCGCGGCAGGCATAGCCACCCGCATCCTTCGGCTTGAACGCGATGGCCTGTGAGCATTCATCCAAAGCCGCCTGCGGATTATCCGTCGATTTCAGCGCGGCCGCGCGCTTCAAATGGATCTCAGCCGAATCGGGCTTAATCGCCAGAGCGGCCGCATACAGATCCGCCGCCTTGCTGAAGTTTCCCCGTTCTTCTTCGATGCTGCCTTCGGCCACCAGATAGTCCGGGTTGGTGGTGTCCCGCCGGGCAGCGTCGGCCAGATCGGCGACGGCCCGATCGTAATCCTTCATGGTCTGATAGACCGTGGCGCGAAACGCAATGGCGCGTGAGTTGTCGGGCTGTATGGTGATGGACCGGTTGACGTTATAAAGAGCCTCATCCACGCGCCCGATCTTGTAATTCGTCATCGCCCGGTGCAGGAACGCGGACTCATTGGTGGGATCGAGCTCGGTGGCTTTCTTGAACAACTCAATCGCCTTGGCGTACTGCTGGCTATCCTCTTCGATCCTGCCTTTTTGGTAAGCCTCTTGCGCCGCAAAGCGCTTGGATGTGCTGGGTGTGGGGCGCGCCGGGGCGTCGGTCGAAACAACTTTGTCCTTGTCCTTGTCGGCCTTCGAAAGTTCCTTGACCAGTTGTTCCAGATGACGGAGCCGGCCGTCCAAGTCTTTCAGAGCCGACCTCAGGTCTTTCGCCATCGTACCGATGTCGGAAACATCCTGAGGATACAGCACAGCCACGAGGCCAAAAACGCCTAGAATTGCAGCCGGGACCACGACCCGCCATCGCGGCTTCATAACTTAACCATTATACCTCTT
>DATGII010000231.1:0-4413 GCA_035295805.1 Bryobacteraceae bacterium
GTCGGCATCCTGGATGATACTGAACTCGCCGCGGGCCTGTTGGACGGCGGTGCGGATGGCGGCGCCTTTGCCGCGATTGCGATCGTGCCGGATCAGGCGGATCACATCGGGATGGAGAGCGGCAAAGTCTTCCACGATGCGGGCCGAGCCATCGGAGGAGCCGTCATCGACCACGATGATTTCGCGATCGAGCCCCTCGGGCAAAGGAGCGTTGAGAACGCGCTCGAGGATGGCGCCGACGAACTCTTCCTCATTGTAGAGCGCCATCAGGATGGAAACGGTCATTAGCTTCAGTGTAGTGCGTGGCGGCGCAGGGCCGAGGGAATGGTACGATCACCTTTGTTCCTATCAAAGTGTTAAAAGAAGTTGATTCCAAAATGCGGGCGCGGCTGTTCCCCTCGGCGATATGCGCCCTGTTTTTGCTGAGCGGCCTGCCGTTCATTCCGCGGCTGGGGCTGGAGAATGACGAGGCCCTGTTCGCGGCTGCCTTGCTTCCGCCACGCGCGGAGGCTTACACGCTCATGATCGGGCATTATCGAGTGCCCCTAATGCTGCTGAACTATCTGGGGGCGCTGAAAGCATGGATCTACCGGCCCCTCATCCGGGCGTTCGGCACGGGGGTTTGGGCGATCCGGCTGCCGATGCTGCTGGCGGGCACGGCCAGCGTCTGGCTGTTTTATCGGTTTCTGCACCGGGTAGCCGGCGAACGCGCGGCGGTAATCGGCAGCGGCCTCCTGGCAGTTGACTCCATGTACCTGCTCAGTTCCTGCTTCGATTGGGGGCCGGTGGCGCTGCAGCACCTGCTGGTGGTCGGCGGGTTGGTGTGGTTGATGAAGTTCTGGCAGAAACGGAGCGAGGCGGCGCTGGCCGGCGGTTTCTTCCTGTTTGGCCTGGCGCTGTGGGATAAAGCGCTGGCGGTCTGGATCCTAGGGGGAATGGGGGCGGCGGCGCTCGTGATCGTGCCGCGAGAGATCCGGGCTGTGCTCACAGCGCGTCGCTTCGGGATCGCGATGCTCGCGCTTGGAATCGGAGCGCTGCCTCTGGTCTGGTACAACGTGAACACGCACGGCGGGACGCTCCAAGGCACAGTGAATGTGGAAAACGGCGGCCTGAAGCAAAAGGCGCAAATGCTCTGGTTGACGGTGAACGGGGCGGGCCTGTACCAATTCGTGCCGTACGAAGATTCTGAAACCGAGCATCCGCACGCGCCGGATACCGCATGGGAGCGCATTTCAGCAGCACTAGCGGCGGTCACGAGAAGCCCCCGGAGCAGCCTGCAGGCCTGGGCAATTGGGGCGGCGCTGCTGCTGGCGGCGCTGGCTCGCGGACGCGACTTACGGGCGATCCTTTTCGCTGTAATTGCGATGGCGCTGGCGTGGGTCCAGATGTTCTTCACGGCCGGAACCGGTTCGAGCGTGCACCATACGATCCTGCTGTGGCCGCTACCCCAGATGATGGTCGGGATCTCGTTTGCGGCGGCCTCGCGGCGCCTCGCCCGACGGGCCGTTCCGGTGCTGGGAATCGGGCTGGCGGTGATGATGGGCTGGGGGCTGGCCGTGACCAACGCTTATTACGCGCAGATTGCGCGGAATGGCGGCGCGCGCGAGTGGAGCGATGCGATTTTTCCGCTGTCCGCCTATTTCAGCAGAACTCACGCCCGTGAAATCTTCTTCGCCGATTGGGGCATGATCGATAGCGTTCGCCTGCTGAATCGGGGCCGTTTGCAGCTGGGGCTGGTCGGGTTCCCGGGCGACGAATCGGCAGGGAGACCGGTGGAGCCGGAGCGGCTGCAGAAACTGATCGCGCGGCCCGACAACATGTTCGTAACCCACACCAGGGAGTTTCTGTTCTTTCCGGGGGTTGATGACAAGTTGATGCGTTTCGCCGCAGAGCGCGGATACCGGCGGGAGAGCGTCGCAGTCATCTCGGACAGTTACCAGCGGCCGACTTTTGAAATCTACCGATTCCTGCCGGAAGCCTTACACTGACATTGCAGAACGGATCCGGTTTGACGCCATACATCGGAATTTAATATACTTACACTTTCTCGTCTCGAACCGAAATGAGCACTCCATCCGCTATCGCCACCTCGACCACTGTGTCCGCAACCGCATGGGAGGCCATTCGGGGAGCGTATGACCTGCAGGTGCATGTCGCTCCCGATATCATCGCGCGGCGCATCGACGATTTGGGGTTGGCAAAAGAATTCCTGGGCCATGGACTGAAGGGGTTCGTTCTGAAATCGCACTATATGTCGACAGCGGAGCGGGCCAAAGTGGTGACGGCGGCAGTGCCGGGCATCCAGGCGTACGGTGCAATTACGTTGAATCATTCGGTGGGCGGGCTAAACCCGGTGGCGGTGGATATCGCGGGGCGCTCGGGGGCCAAGATCGTCTGGTTTCCGACCGTGGACGCGGAAAATGAGACGGCCGGGTTACCGACCGGCGGCAACAAAAAGCTGCCGTTCTGGGCGGAAATCCAGCGCGAAATTTCGGCCATGGGAATTTCGCCGCCGCGGATGTCGGTCCTGGACGCGAATGGCCGTTTGACGCAGGCGACACGGTCGTGCATCGAGCTGATCGCCAAGCATGACATGATCCTGGCGACCGGACATCTGGGCCGCAAAGAGATTTTCGCGCTGGTGAAGACCGCCCGCGAGATGAAGGTCCGGAAGGTGCTGGTGACGCATGCGGAATTTCCATCACAGAACCTGACTGGCGAAGAACAACTCGAGCTGGCGAATGCCGGCGCGATGATCGAGCATTGCTTCACCACCATGCATACCGGGAAAGCACCGTGGGCGGTGGTGATGGACAGCATACGCAAGGTAGGCGCCGAGCGGTGTTTACTGTCGACCGATCTGGGCCAAACCATCAATCCGCCGGTGGCGGAAGGCTTCGCGATGTTCGCACAGACGCTGCTGGATGGCGGTTTCCCGGCGGACCAAATCCGCCGCATGGCCGTCACGAACTCGGCGGCGCTGGTGGCGTAAAACTTTTTACACGAGACAGGTTATGAGCCATAAAGTGATTCGCCGGATTCAACGGCCCGAGGCCGACGTGATCAGAGTGTTAGGAAGCGCCGGCACGGCCACCGTGCACGAAGCGCAGGGCCGGACCGGCCTGCTGCGGCCCTACATGCGGCCCATTTATCCCGCGGCGCGGGTCGCCGGGCCGGCGGTCACGGTTTCCTGCCAGGCCGGCGACAACATCATGATTCACGCCTCGATCGCGGTGTGCCAGCCGGGCGATGTGCTGGTTGTGGTGACGACTTCGGAATCGACCGACGGCATGTTTGGCGAACTGCTCGGGGTATCCTGCCAGGCGCATGGGATAGCGGGGCTGATCATTGATGCCGGGGTGCGCGACACCACCGAGCTGACCGGCATGAATTTCCCGGTATGGGCAAAAGCCGTTTCCGCGCAAGGCACGGTAAAAAGCACGCCGGGGGATGTGAATATCCCCGTGGTGTGCGCCGGAGCTATGATCAATCCAGGCGACGTGATCATAGCCGATGCCGATGGCGTAGTGGTAGTGGCGCGCGAGAAAGCGGCGGAGGTGGCACAAGCCAGCCAACAGCGGCTCGCCAAGGAAGAAAAGACGCGGCAGCGGCTGCGTAGCGGCGAGCTGGGTCTCGATTTTTACGGGCTGCGCGGGAAACTGGAAGAACTCGGCGTCGAATTTGTGGATGAGGCGGACAGCAAAACCGCAGGGAGGTAACAAACTATGGGACAGATCGTAGCGGCGATGGCCACGGTGCACGCGCCGCAGTTGTTTACTCGTCCTCCCAGTGAGGACCCCAAGCAGCTTGACGCCGATATCGCCGCGATGGGCGAGCTGGGCAAGCTGCTGGACCAGACCAAACCGGATTTAGCCATAATCATTGGAAGCGACCACCTGGAGACCTTCTTCCTTTCGTCGGTGCCGACCTTTGCGGTGATCGCAGGCAAACGCACGATCGCCAAGTTCGGCGGCAAAGACTACGACATTCCGACGCACCTGCCCTTCGCGGAGAACCTCCTCGATGAACTGGTGGCCAGCGGATTCGATATGGCTTACTCGCAGGATGCGGAGCTGGGGCATTCGTTCGCGGCGGTTTTCGAGTGGGTGCTGGGCAAGCGGAGCATTCCGGTCGTTCCGATTTTCGTCAACACTTACCTGCCGCCGCTGCCAACGCCCCGCCGCTGCGAAGCTTTGGGGAAGGCCATCTTAAAGGTGATCCAATCACGGCCCGAGAAGGTTGCGATTATCGCTTCGGGCGGCATGTCGCACTATCCGGGAACCTGGAAATATTCGCAGCCGGCGTTTGATTTCGATTACTGGGCGATCCAGCATATGGAGCGCGGCAATCACGACGTCCTGCTGAATTGCACGGTGGAGCAACTGGATGAAGTAGGCAACACCGAGATGATGC
>DATGII010000232.1:0-25709 GCA_035295805.1 Bryobacteraceae bacterium
GGAGAACGACGCCGCACCGATGCCCAAAATATCGTTGGTGGCGCGCTCCTCTTTATATACGTCCACGCCGCCCGTGGTAATCACCACCGGCGGACGCGTCGCGCCCTTGGGCTTGCGCAGGTAGCCGATGATCTCCTTGCCCTCATATGGAATGGTCACGCGCTCCATCGGTGGATCCTGCGAGCGAGCGCCCTTGAGATAGTTCTCAACGTCCTTCTTGTATGCCGCCTGCTTGGCCGGATGATTGATCACCGGGAACCTGGCGATGCCGTAATACATAGCGGCCTTCAGGTACGCCTTGTTCGCGTCGGCCCTTTGCCCCTTGGCCTCCAGCTCCGCCGCCTGATGCTCGAACGGCGAGGCGAGCCGGGTC
The DNA here is from genome assembly GCA_035295805.1 of Bryobacteraceae bacterium. Classification (GTDB taxonomy): domain Bacteria; phylum Acidobacteriota; class Terriglobia; order Bryobacterales; family Bryobacteraceae; genus PSRJ01. Next base: position 374 of record DATGII010000232.1, read on the forward strand.
CACTCGTTTACCCAGGGCTCGGCGTCGAGCGACGTCAGCGTGTTGAAGATGCGCTCCACTTCCATGGGATCGGCTCCGCGGCCGATAAACTCTTGCATACGCATCTTGGCGCCGTCGGAGAAGGCGGGATCTTTAAACGGATTCACGCCCGGCCGATGCTGGATCGCCAACTGCACCCCGGTTTGCGCCTTCAACTGCGGCGCGGCGTTCAGCGCAATGCTGGCTCCGGCGGCAATCTCCAAAAATCCGCGGCGCGTAGATTTGCCCCCGGTAGGTCTTTCCAACCATGACAGTTTCGATGTCGGCATGATGTTCCTGGCCTTTCCCAAGAAATTATGTCACGAAGGCGGCTGTTTCCGTCGGATGGCCGGCCCTCGAAATCGCCGGTTCCCAGCCATCGCTCTTCGCGACACTTCGGCGCTTCCCCGTTTTCCGGTGACCTCGCATATTATGTAAGTAACACTCACGAGAGGTTCGATGATATGAACAGAGAAGTGAAGCGTTTTGTTGGCTTGGCTGGAACATGGTTCTTGATTCTGATCAGTCAGGCCGCCGTGATGGCTCAATCCGCTGATGAAATCGCAAAGGCCGTCCTCCCCTTGCCCGAAGATCTGCGTGCCGACGCCACGATCTACGTCTACGATGAGAATGGCGATCGCAAGATCCTCCGCCCGGGCAGAAACATGGTCGAGTGCCTGCCGAAGAACCCCGAAGACGGCTTCACCCGCTGCTACAACAAAATAACCGCTGATCGGCGCGACTTCGAAGCCAAACTAAAAGCGAAAAAGAAGTCCCAGCAGGAGATCACCGCGGCAATGGACCAAGCCACCAAGGAAGGCAAAATCAAGCCCGCTCCGTACGGCGTGATCAACTATCGCTACTCGGATGACGACAAACGGATCAAGCTGCTCTGGATCATGTCCGTCCCCAACGCCACGCCGGAAATGGTGGGCGTCTCCACGGTGTCCCAGCAAGCCGCCGCCCTCAAAGGCAAAGGGCTGCCCTGGATGATGCTCCCCGGCACTCCGGGAGCCCACATCATGATCCCGATCAACAACACGCCGCTCAGTAACCACGAGTAGGCAAGTGAAATTTCCGCTGACGTTGCTGCGAATCCGGAAAGCGGACATCATCATTCAAGGCATTTAGGCCGCGACTGAAGCCTCGCCTGTGGAGGGCCAATTTCAGCGGCACGGACTTGCTCTTGCTCCGGACGGCAAGCGGCCGCCTGTGGTTGTGCAAAGGGAAGCGCGCGGCGGAAACGATGCGAGGAGCCACGAAATAGGAACGATACTCAGGATTATCATACAGGATCCTTTGGACTCGACGGCGCGCGGTGCTCAAGCTTCTGTCGGCGTTACCCAAATTTCGATCCCGCCGATCCCTCCTCCGCTGGTCCTCCGCTGCTCCAGGGGATCCGCGAGGAACAGGCCCCGGCCGCAAACTGCCCCGGATGGGCAGCACCGACCTGGCCGGCGGTTTCCGCTTCATCGAGGGGTGGCCCCCGCGCCAAACCATCGTCATCTCCGACGGCCTGCCCGACGATGCCCGCGCCGCCGCCGCCATCACCGGCTCCATCGACACCATCTATTGCGGCCATGATGGCGATGCCGCCATCGAGTTTCTGCGCCGTTTGTCGCGCGACTCGGGCGGTCAGCAGGCTTTTCACCGTGCCCGCCGCCCAGGTTGCCGGTCAGATCGCAGCTCGACGGCCTCCGGTCAGTACAAGCGACGGCTCCTATGAGGTCGCACCCAGTCTCTTACAACTCCACCACACGCCCGTAACGCAGATTTGAGAGGCGGCCTGGATGGACCGTAAGTTCTTTCGATTGTTTTCTCCAGGAGAAGTCTTCAAAGTTGGTGAACCACGCCGTGACAGCATCGAGAAAGTCAATCGAACCCATAAAATGTTTCACTTTGCGCTACACGGTCCGCTTGCGCCAGCATGTAGGAATCGCGATTGGTTCGCGGAGAGGATTTGTGCGCTTTTCGTCCTATCAGACCGGCGGGCTCTATGACGAGATGTTCGCGGCCGACGATCTGCCTCGGCCGCAGGCGCGCCTGTTGCTGGATACGATTCAGTCCCTGTCCGAAGGCCAGCTACTGCGCTGCAAAGTTGCCGCGGAACAACTGCTGCTGCAGATGGGAATCACATTTAATGTGTACGCCGATTCAGCAGGCACGGAACGGATCTTTCCGTTCGATCTGGTGCCGCGGATCGTGCCGGCCGAGGAATGGAACTGGGTGGAGCGCGGATTGCGGCAACGGATCCACGCCCTGAACGAGTTTATCGACGACATCTATCATGACCAGAAGATTCTCAAAGACGGCGTGATTCCGTCGGAAGTAATTTTGTCGGCGGCGTCATACCGGCCGCAGTGCCTCGGACTAAATCCGCCGCGCGGCATCTGGTGCCATATCGCGGGCATCGATCTGGTGCGCGACCGCGACGGGCAGATCTACGTGCTGGAAGACAATCTGCGCGTGCCTTCGGGAGTCTCATACGTTCTGGAAAATCGCGAGGTGCTTAAGCGGACGTTTCCCCAGGTGTTCGAGGGGTTGGCGGTCCGCCCGGTCAATGAATATCCGAGCCGGCTTCTGGAGACGCTGGAATCGCTGGCGCCCGCGAGCGCGGCCAACGCGCGCGCGGTGGTGCTTACGCCGGGCGTCCACAATTCCGCCTACTTCGAGCACAGTTTTCTGGCGCAGCAGATGGGACTGCAACTAGTGGAAGGACGGGACCTGGTGGTCAGCCGCGGCGCGGTGTACATGCGGACGACAAAAGGACTAGAGCGCGTGGACGTGATTTACCGGCGCATCGACGACGATTTTCTCGATCCGGAAGCGTTCCGCGCCGACTCGCTGCTGGGAGTGCCGGGGTTGATGGCGGCGTACCGCTCGGGGGCCGTGGCGCTGGCCAACGCGCCGGGCAATGGCGTGGCCGACGACAAGGTGATCTACGCGTATGTGCCCGATATTGTGCGCTATTACGAAGGCGCCGACCCGATACTGCGGAACGTGCCGACCTACCTGTGCTGGAAGGATTCGGACCGGCGGTACGTTCTGGAGAATCTGGAGAAACTGGTGGTCAAGGCGGCCAATGAATCGGGCGGCTATGGCATGCTGGTGGGGCCCGCGTCCACAGCCGAACAACGGGAAGAATTCGCGGCGAAGATCCAGGCCAATCCACGGAACTATATTGCGCAGCCGACACTAGCGTTCTCGCGCGTGCCCACAATCATCGACGATCACTTCGAGGGGCGGCACGTCGACCTGCGGCCTTATGTGCTGTACAGCAACGACATCTACGTGCTGCCGGGCGGCTTGACTCGGGTAGCATTGCGCAAGGGGTCGCTCGTGGTGAATTCGTCGCAGGGCGGCGGAAGCAAGGACACCTGGGTGCTGGCCAATCCGATCAATGGGCAGTTCGAGCCAGGAGGCCAGCAATGAATTCAAAACCTCTGCTGAGCCGCGTGGCCGATTCGCTCTACTGGATCGGCCGCTACATTGAGCGAGCCGACAACGTGGCGCGCTCGGTGGGAGTGAATCTGCAGATGATGCTGGACCTGCCAGCCGAGAACACCGGCCAATGGCAGGCGCTGGTGCAAACGAGCGGCGACAACCAGATATTTCGCGAGCGGTACGGCGCGGCGACGCAGGACAACGTGATCCGGTTCCTGGTGTTCGACCGTGAAAACACGAACTCAATCGCGGTGTGCGCAAACGTGGCGCGGGAGAATGCTCGCTCGGTGCGGGACACGATTTCATCGGAAATGTGGGAGCAGGTGAACCAGATGTACCTGCTGATCAACTCCAGCCCCAGCCGGCTCGCGCCGGACGCGCTGCCCGAGTTCTTCTACCGGGTGCGCACAGAGTGCCACCTGTTTCAAGGGCTGACGGACGCCACCATGAGCCACAACGAAGCCTGGAATTTCCTGCGGCTGGGACGGAAACTGGAACGGGCCGACAAAACGACTCGCATTCTGGACGTGAAGTATTACATGCTGCTGCCGGCGCTGAGCGATGTGGGAACGCCGTATGATGACGTGCAGTGGTCGGCGGTGCTCAAGTCGGTCAGCGGGTTCGAGATGTATCGGAAACGCTACGGCCGGATCGCACCCAACCGGATCGTCGAGTTCCTACTGATGGATCGCGAGTTTCCGCGGGCCGTCCACTACTGCATAAATTGCGCGGACGAATGCCTGCACGCGATCACGGGAATCCCCGCAGGAAGCTTCTCGTGCGTGTCGGAGCAGAGGCTAGGCTTATTGCGATCAGAATTGCATTACACTCATGTCGACTCGATTCTGGCAACCGGACTGCACGAATTTCTTGACGCGCTACAGGTGAAAATGAATAGAATTGATACAGCGATCCTGGAGGACTTTTTCGCGGTCCGCGCCGATGTTGAGGCTGCCACGGGAAGCACGGGATCGGGTCAACGATGACGTTCTGCCTGGGAATCAATACTAACGACGGACTGGTCGCGATCGCGGACACCCGTGTTTTGGCCGGAAATGAGTGCCTGGTGGCGCGGAAAGTGGCGTCGTATGCCGGCCCGGGATTTTCCTTTTTCATCATGACTTCGGGTCTGCGGTCTTTGAGTGACAAAGTGCTGCTGCACTTCGAGGAAGCCTTCGCGCGCGACACGGCGGCGCGCGATCGCCTGTACAAGACAGTGAAGCTGTATTCGCAACAGGTCCGCAAGGCAGCGGAGGAGGACCGGGCTGCGCTTCACAGCTCAGACCTTAATTTCAATATTCAAACGCTGGTCGGCGGGCAGATGGCGGGCGACTCCGCGCACCGGCTGTTCCTGGTTTATCCGGAAGGCAACTGGGTGGACATCGGAGCGGACACGCCTTACCAGATCATCGGGGCATCCGGATACGGGAAACCGATTCTGGGCCGAAGCCTGACCTCGGCCGATTCGATCCTCTATGCGTTCAAGGTCGGCATTCTGGCGTTCGACGCGACGCGGCTGTGCGCGGCCGATGTCGATTTCCCAATCGATGTGGTGCTTTACAAAAGGAACAGCTTCGAGCTGATCGAGCACCGGTTCCATCAGCAGGACCTGCAAGAGATTTCCGACTGGTGGCAGGAACGGATGCGCGCGAGCGTGAGAGACCTGCCGTCGGAATGGATCGAGCTGGCTTTCTCGAAGCTTACGCGCGACGGCGTCGAGCAGGTGCACTAAATCGCGGCCTATAGCATGAAAATTTCGGTAGCGCACTCGACGGTGTACCGGTTCGAACACGCGGTGGATCTAGAACCGCACACGATCCGGCTCCGGCCGCGCGACGATGGAAGCCAGAAGCTTCTTTGCTATGACTTGCGCATCCAGCCGGATCCGGTGAGGCGCGCGGAGGGAACCGATCAGGACGGTAACGTGGTGACCCACGCGTGGTTCCAGGAGCCGGCGCGGTCGCTGGAGGTACAGAGCCGGTTCACGGTCGAAACGCTGCTCGAAAATCCGTTCGATTTTTTGCTGAGCGAAAAAGCGATGGCCACGCTGCCACTGAAGTATCCCCAGGCGGTGCGGCCCGTACTGGCACCGTACTGCAACGGGGAAGGCGCGGGGGCGGTCATTGAGTTCGCGCGCGCGGCGGCTGACGCCGCGGGCGGGCGGACGATTGATTTTCTGGTAGAACTGAACCGCCGGATTCGGAGCGGATTTGATCCGGTGGACCGGACGGAGGGGCCGGCGCGCTCCGCCGCCGAGACACTAGACGCGGGCGAGGGCGCCTGCCGCGATTTTGCGGTGCTGTTTTGCTCGGCCTGCCGCGTGATGGGGCTGGCGGCGCGGTTTGTCAGCGGCTACGAATGTGAAGCAGCGCGCGATCACGCGCACGCGTATATGCATGCGTGGGCTGAAGTGTATTTGCCGGGCGGAGGGTGGAGAGGGTTCGACCCATCGCGGGGTCTCGCCGTGAGCACGTCTCACGTACCGGTGGCGGCCGCAATCGAGCCGGCTCTGGCGGCGCCGATCAGCGGATCGTACCGGGGCGTCGCACAATCGGCTATGGAGACATCGATTCGGATGGAAGCGTCGGAGTAGATGCAGGCAGAACGATACTCAGGATTATCATACAGGATCCTTTGGACTCGACGGCGTGCGGTGCTCAAGCTTCTGACGGCGTTACCCAAATTTCGATCCCGCTGGTCCTCCGCTGCTCCAGGGGATCCGCAGAGTGATGAGTTGGTCGGTTGGACGGGCGGTCCCAGCTTTTGACGGGGGATAGCCGCCTGCGACTACGATAGCCATCGGAGCGATGATCCGAATTGACAAGGCTTTGGCTTGTAGTAATCCGGATCTGCAAACTTGGTATTGAAGATTTCTTCCCAACGCGCACGAGGCGTTCACCTATCGTGATGCGGTGCGATTCTCTGATGGCAGCGTCGTCCTGCTGCGGAAGCTTGCGGTGGGCCAGCGGGTTTACGTGCTGAGCTTGGCTTCGGATGGCGAGTTTCGAAAACCGGCTCCTCACAGCTTGGAGCGCGCACTTTCGGCATAGCGGTCTCGGAGGGCCGTCTGTGGGCGGCATCCTAAGCACGATTCCTGCGCGCCGGGACTCTCTCTCACGCTGCAGCCCTTCATGATTTCGGATTGCGAGCGGGAGCAGCGCAGACAAAAGAGCTCGCAGATCTGAGGTTGCCTGTGTCGGGCGGCAGCCCCCCGCTAGGCCGGCGTTTGGCACTTCGCGGTATTGGGGCGTCTGATTCGATAGCAGTCGGTCTAACCAGCCGCGCTCGGCCATAACTCCTGCTGCGGACTCATATAGTCCCGGCATTGCTGCTTTAAGACGGTGCCGATCACGTTCGCTGCCCAAGAATAGATATTGTTCTCTCGAACCACACTGCGCAGCGATCGCATTCGATAGTGCCGCTCTCCGGGCGGCATTGTCAGAGCGCGTCGAATTGCCTGTGCCATCTGATCTGAGGAGAACGGGTTTATCGGTAGCGCCGAGGTCAGCTCCCGCGCCTGTAAAGCTGCTCAGCACCAGAACACCGTCTTCGTCTGATCGGCTCTCCGGTGGGATCGGTGGGATGCTTGCCATCGCCTTGAATCCACGACATAGACGCTAAATTCTGTATTTGCAATCGAGGACCGGTTTCCCAGGCTGCACGTCGGGGGCTCGAACCCGTCTCCCGCTACCACCCTGAGCGCTAGGCTTCCATCGGGCAACGTCGGGCGATGCGGCATGGCATCAATGGCAACCCGGCAGCGCTGGCAACCTGAAATCTGCAACTTGCAGAAAGAGTTATTCCGCGGAGGAAACAATCCCCCCTCTCCGCCAGATCTGTTCGCGGCTCGAAGTCCTCGGCGCGGCCGCTGAAGTCCTCGGCGTGGCCGCTGACCCGGGCCAGGAGATCTCCCTAGATCTGGTATTTTTTGGCTAGCCAAAGTTAGTGCGAAAGAGCACGATTTTCGCGGTATTATTGGGTACATGGTCCGGCGGTTTTCCCCTGGGTTCCTTGGTGTCCTGGTTTCCCTGATCATCCTCCCCGTAAGCGCTGTCAGTGCCTCGGCGCAACAGCAAACTTCTTCAGAGTCCGCGCGCGATTGCGCCCGCATCGCCGAAACATACGTCACCGAACGGCTTTCGGTTTGGCAGCAACGGCTCAAACTTCAGGACTGGAAGATTTCCATTGTCATGGCGCATCCCACCGACCTGAAGCCGAAGACTCTGGGCAACATCCACTGGGACGCCGACAAGAAGTCCGCTGTGATTCGCGTACTCGACGCCTCGGATTATCGCCTGGCTTGCCGCGACATGCTGGATGACATGGAATTCACCGTCGTCCATGAATTGATCCACCTCGAGCTTTCGTCGCTGCCGCGCTCCGAAGCCAGCCGCCGCGACGAAGAATACGCCGTGAATCAGATCGCCGACGCCCTGCTCGCGCTCGACCGCCACCGGTAGCTTCCCTCGAAAATCCGCCGCATTCCCCGCCGCGCCTTGCGGCTATACCGCGTCATTCGTCATAATTAACAGGAACATCCACAGTCTGAACCGCTCATAGCACCACGGGCGGCCCACGCCGCGGAAAAAAGAGAGGGAAGAAGCCATGGTCATCGATGCGCACGCGCACGTCACGGCGCCGGACAAATTGTACGTGTATAAAGCGGGAATTCTCGCGCACCGGGGCGGGCACGGCCGCGGCAGCGCCGGCGTAACCGACGACGACATCGTCAAAGCGTTGAACGCCCCCGTCTTCGGCGGTTCGTCGCATCTCGCCCAGCTCAAAGAAGCCGGCATCGATATGCAGCTCATCTCGCCACGCCCCTATCAGATGATGACCAGCGAGAACCCAAAGCTGGTGCAGTGGTTCACTGAAGAAACCAACGACATCATAGCCCGCGAAGCGAAGCTGTTCCCCAACATCTTTCGCCCGGTCTGCGGGCTGCCCCTCACCCCGGCAATTCCCGTCAAGAATGTCGTGCCGTACCTGGAGAAATGCATCAAACAGGACGGCTTCGTGGGATGTCTGCTGAATCCCGATCCCGGCGAGTGCAGCGGGGTGGAAACACCCCCTCTCGGCGACCGCTACTGGTATCCGCTCTACGAAAAAATGGTCGAGCTGGATATCCCCGGCCACATTCATTCGACGGGCTGCAAATCGGAGCGCCTCACCTATTCCCTGCACTTCATCAACGAAGAAAGCATCGGCGTCGTGTCGCTGCTTACGTCCAATGTGTTCAACGATTTTCCGAATCTGAAGATCGTGGTGTCGCATGGCGGCGGCGCCATTCCGTATCAGTGGGCGCGCTTTGAAGCCAGTTCGCTGCGGCGCCCCGGCTCCGAGCGCTTCTCCGACCGCATGCGCAAGCTATATTACGACACGGTGCTGTATTCGAGCGATTCACTAGCGCTGCTGATCAAGACCGTGGGCGCCGATCGCTGCCTGTTCGGAACCGAACGGCCGGGCATCGGCACCGTAAAAGACCCCAAGACCGGCAAGTGGCTCGATGAAACCCGTCACCTGATCGAAGCCTTCGACTGGCTGAGCGCGGCCGACAAGAAGCTGATCTTCGAAGACAACGTGAAAAAGGTTTTCAAGCTGGACGCAGCCAAAAGCGTCGCGTCCTGACGTGGGGCAGGTCTCCGGCCTGCCAATTAACCATGGTCAAACTCGAGATTGCGCATCTCTCGAAACGCTACTGGCGGGACAACCGCGACGTCCTCGCGCTGTCCGACGTCTCGCTCTCCGTCAACGACGGCGAATTCCTCGCCATCGTCGGCCCGAGCGGCTGCGGTAAGACATCCCTGCTCAACATCGTAGCCGGCCTGCTCCCATACGAAGAAGGCGCCGTCACCATCGACGGCAAGAAAATCTCCGGCCCCGGCACCGACCGCGCCGTAGTCTTCCAGCATTCCAGCCTTCTCCCCTGGCGCAACATCGCCGGCAACATTCGTTACGGAATGGAAATGCAGCGCCGCTTCGACGAAGCCAAGATGTGCGAGCGGGCTGACCACTTCATCAAGCTGGTCGGCCTCACCGGTTTCGAGAAGCATTACCCCTCGGAGTTGTCGGGAGGCATGCAGCAACGCGTCAATCTGGCGCGGGCGCTGGCCGCCGATCCCGCGGTGCTCCTGATGGACGAGCCTTTCGCCGCACTCGACGCCCAGACGCGCGAATTCATGCAGGCCGAGCTACTGAAAATTTGGGCCCAGGCGCGCAAGACCGTCCTGTTCATCACGCACCAGATCAACGAAGCCATCTATCTGGCCGATCGGGTGGTTGTCATGAGCGCGCGGCCCGGCCGTGTGAAAGACGTCTTCCAGATCCCGTTCGACCGCCCCCGCGCCCTCGCCCTGAAGCGTGACCCACAATTCCTCGCCATCGAAGATAAAATCTGGCAGTTAGTGGAAGAAAAGCCCGAGCGCATCGGCATGATGATGACGAACTGAGTATGGCGCAGGCCCCGCTGATCGATACCGAAGCTCCAACCGCCGCCGGGACGCTGCCCCCTCGGCGCAGCTTCTACAAGCGGCATGAATCGCTGATCCTCGGAGGCGGCGCCGTCGTATTCACCCTCGCCGTCTGGCAAGCCTTCTGGTCCGCGGGCAAAATTTCCCCGTTATTCTTTTCCGGTCCTTCCGCTATCGTGCAGCGCTTCTGGGATGAGTTCCTGCACGGCCGCCTGCGCGCGGACATGCGCTACAGCGGCCTGAACTTCGTACTGGGCTTCGCGATGGCGCTCGTCCTCGGTGTGGTCCTGGGCGTCATCATCGGCTGGTACCGCCGTATGGAGATGGTGCTCAACCCGTTCGTCAATTCGCTCTACGCCATTCCGCGTGTGGCCATGATCCCGCTGATCATCATCTGGTTCGGTATCGGCATCTGGTCGAAAGTCTTCATCGTCTTCATGACCGCCTTTTTCCCGATCCTGATCAACACGATCGGCGGCATCCGCGCCACCGACCCCGACTTGCTCCGCGCCGCCCGCTCCTTCTGCGCCTCGGACTGGCAGATCTTTAAAACGCTCGCCGTTCCCGGCGCCGTGCCGTTCATCCTCACCGGCATCCGCCAAGGCGTTGCGCTGGGGCTGATCGGCGTGGTGGTGGGCGAAATGTTCGGCGGCAGCGAGGGCATCGGCTTCATGGTGGCCTACGGCTCCCAGACCTTCGACACCGCGCAATTGTTCGTAGGCGTCATGGTGATTGCCTTCGCCGGCATCCTGCTTACCGCGATCACTGAGCGCCTCGAACGCCACTTCTCGCGCTGGCGGCCGGAAAGGTGAACGCTTCCATGGACGACCTGATCGCACGCTTGAGCCGGGTGGATTCCTGCGCCGTCTCCGACGCGCTCGACAAGCTGGAATTGCCCAGCGCCGTCAGTGGGCTTCACCGCTTCTCCACCGAGCGCCGCATCGCCGGGCGCGTGCTCACCGTGACGCTCGCCTTGGCCGGCGGACGCCCCGGCGCGTCGCGCCATCTCTGCACTGCCGCCATTGCGGCCGCGCAGCCCGGCGACATCATCGTGGTCGAGCAGCGCACCGGCCTCGACGCCGCCTCCTGGGGCGGCAATCTTTCGATTGGCGCGCAGATTCGCGGCGTAACCGGCGTCATCGTCGAGGGCCCCGTCCGCGACATCGATGATAGCCGGCGTCTCGATTTCCCCGTTTTCGCCCGTACTCATACGGCCCGTACCGCGCGCGGCCGCGTGGTCGAGGTCGCCACCAACGAGCCGATTACAGTCGGCGACGTCACGGTGCTGCCGGGCGATTACGTGGTTGCCGATGGCAGCGGCGTCGCGTTCATCCCGCAAGCCGAAATCGCGCGCGTCCTCGAAACCGCCGAATCCATCATCCAGCGCGAGGAAGCCATGGCCGCCGCCATCCGCGCCGGCACCCCGATCACCCAAGTCATGGGCGCCAACTATGAGCGCATGCTGAAAAAATAACCGACATGCCAGATCAAGATCCCAACGTTCAACGCGCGTCGCGGCTGGACACCACTTCACTCAGCGACGCGATGGACCGCCTCGGCATTGCCGGCCAGTGTCTCGGCATCAAGCCGCTCGACCACCGGTTTCGTCTAACGGGCCGCGCTTACACCATCCTTTACGGTCCTGCCGGCAAGCCTCCGGGTACAGTCGGCGATTACATCGATGATGTGCCCCCGGGCGCGGTCGTCGTGCTCGACAATGGCGGCCGCGAGAACGCCACCGTCTGGGGCGACATTCTTACCTGGGTCGCCTATACCCGCGGCGTGGCCGGCACCGTGATCGATGGCGCCTGTCGCGACGTGGCGCTCTCGCACGAACTGGGGTATCCCATCTACAGCCGCAGCTATTCCATGCGAACGGGCAAGGACCGCGTCCAGGTAGAAGGCACGAACGTGCCCGTCAATATCGGCGACGCCCGCGTCCATCCCGGCGACCTCCTCCGCGGCGACGCCGACGGCGCCATCGTGATCCCGCGCGCTCACGAAACCGAAGTGCTCCAAATCGCCGAAGAGATTGACGCGATCGAAGACCAGATCCGCCGCGCCGTCAAGGAAGGCAAGAGCCTCGCCGAAGCCCGCCGCGCCTTCGGGTATCACCAATTGCAAAGCAAGCGGTAGCAACCCAAGCTTCTCCCTCGCGCCTGCACAGATTTCGCTGCGAACGGCACAGCCGCTCATTTAGAATAGCCAGAATGGCAAATCTCGGATACATCGGATTAGGTGTGATGGGCAGTCGCATGGTGAGCCGGCTGCTGGAAAAAGGACACGCCGTCACCGGATACAATCGAACGCGCGCCAAAGCGCAGTGGCTCATCGATAAAGGCATGCGCTGGGCGGATTCGCCGCGCGCGGTAATTGAGGCGGCCGACGTCACGCTTTCCATGCTGACCAACTCCGCCGCTCTTGAAGAAGTCGCCGCGGGGCCGAACGGCGTCGTGGCCGGCATGCGCGCCGGCAAAGTCTTCGTCGATATGAGCACCGTCGCCCCGGCCGCCAGCCGCGCCATCGCCGGTAAAATTCGCGAAAAGGGCGGCGACATGATGGATGCCCCCGTCTCGGGCAGCGTCATCACGCTGGAACAGGGAAAGCTCTCCGTCATGGTCGGCGGCCGCAAGCAGACTTTCGACCGCGTCCAGCCGCTCCTGCTCGATCTCGGACCGAAAGTGACCCACGTCGGCGATAACGGCCTGGCGCTGGTCATGAAAATCGCCACCAATCTCAGCCTGGCCGTGCAAATGTTGGCATTTTCCGAGGGAGTGCTGCTCGCTGAGAAGAGCGGCATTTCGCGTGAGACCGCCGTCGATGTGCTGACCCATAGCGTAATCGGTTCGCCCATGGTGCAGTATCGCGGCCCGTTCGTCCTCAAAATGCCGGAAGAAGCCTGGTTCAACGTCAACATGATGCAAAAAGACATGCTGCTGGCCCTGGAGTTGGGCCGCCAGGTAGACGTGCCCCTTCCCACCACCTCGGCCACCAATGAACTGCTCACCGCCGCGCGCGCCATGGGCTTGAAAGATCGAGACTTCGCCATTCTCTTCGAAGTCCTCGCGCGACTCGCTGGTACTACTCTGTAGTCGTTCGAGGTGCTTTTAAAAATAACGACTTAGCGGATAGTACTATAGCGCTCAGCACTATGGTTCTGAGGCGAGCTGGGATACGATTCTGCTATGCGCCGAATCGGTGTGTTCGCTTTGCTCGTGCTGGCCGCAGGCTGCGGCAAGAGTCCCCGTCAATATGTCGATGCCGGCGACCGCTTCCTGGCAGCGCACAAATACGCTGACGCTTCCATCAACTATCGAAACGCCATTCAGAAAGATTCGAGGTTTGCCGAAGCCTATTACGGATTAGGGAAGAGCTATCTGGCACAGGGCAAGGCGCGCGAGGCTTACGCCGCGTTCGCCAGAACTGTCGAACTGGCGCCTCAGAATATGGACGCCAAGCGCCAACTGGCCAATCTGGCGTTGGCCGGTTATCTGGCCGATCGCCGCCGTCCCAAAAATCTCTACGATCAATTGAACAAGCTCGCCGCCGACTTCCTCTCTCGCGATCCCAATTCCTATGATGGCTTACGCCTGAAAGCTTACATAACGCTCAACGACAATCAGCGCGCCGAGGCCCTCGGCTACTTCCGCAAGGCGCTGCAGGTCAAGCCCTGGGACCCGGAGATGGCTGTCATGCTGGGCCAGGTTCTGATGCAGGAAGACGCCACCGCGCATGAGGGCGAGAAGTTGATTCTCGATCTGATCCAGCAGCACCAGGATGCGGGCGCCGCCTACGACACGCTATACCGGTATTACGCGAACGCCAAGCGGCAGCGCGAAGCCGAGGACATCTTGAAGCGCAAGGTCGCGGCCAACCCGAAGCAGGCAGGCTACATTTTACAGTTGGCGGAGTACTACCGGCGCGCCGGCAACATTCCGGAAATGAAGGCCACGCTGGCCACCATCCTCAACGATGCCAAGACTTTTCCAAAGGCCCTGATGATTACCGGTGACTTCTACAATCAGACGGGAGACCGGGAGCAAGCGCTCAAATATTACGAGCAAGGCGCGCAAACCGCTGGCGATGATCAGCTGACCTACCAAAAGCGGCAAGCTGCCACGTTGACGGCACTGGGGCGTGCGGATCAGGCTCTCTCGGTGCTCGACGCGGCGTTGCGCGCGCACGCCAAGGACTCGGAGCTCCACATGGCCCGGGCATTGATTCTGCTCTCCCAGGGCAAGGCTGATCCGGCTCTGGCGGAATTGCAGCAGCAGGATCAAGAGCACAGGGACAATGCCGCGGTAAAGTACCAGCTGGGACGGGCTCTGCTCCTGAAAGGCAAGGGACCGGAAGCCACCGCGGCGTGGCAGGAATCCGCCAAGCTCCAGCCCGGTTATGCCGAGCCTAAACTCGCGCTGGCGACGTACGCGCTCCAGAACCGCCAGTATGAGGAGGCGCAGCGCTGGGCGGACCAGACTCTTGCCGGTTCTCCGGGAAACGTAACGGCTCAAATTATTCGCGCGGACGCATTGCAAGGCCTCGGCCGGATCGAGGAAGCTAAGACGCTGCTCTCCAATCTGCGCCGGCAGATGCCCGGAAACGCCACGATTGACATGGAGTACGCCCTGCTGAGCTTGCGCGATAAGAATCCCGCAGAAGCCGAGAAGATCTTCCGGGCCTACTACACCCCCGGACAGGAGAATCTGCGGCCGCTCAACGGATTGGTCGAGGCGCTCTTCGTTCAAAAGCGCGGCGAGGAAGCCGTGAGCCTCATCAAGGCGGATCTGGCGAAAGCTCCCGGCAGACCGGCAGTCGAGATGTTGTTAGCCAACAGCCTGGCAGTCTCGGGTCAAACAGCAACGGCCATTCAAGCGCTCGATCGACTTGCGGCGGCACATCCGGATCTGCCCGGAGTCCGGATGCGGCTGGGTCAACTGCATGGCGTTGAGGGAAATATGGACGCCGCGCTCGCCAGTTTCCAGAAAGCGCGCGAGCTCGCGCCCAAGAGCGCCGATCCGTTACTCGCAATCGCCGAAGTCGAGGAGCGCGTAGGCCGGACCGATGCCGCGCGTCAGGATTACCAAGCCGCCCTAAAATTGGATGCCGCGAACCCTGTGGCGTTGAATAACCTTGCGTTCCTGACGGCGGATAGCGGCGGAAACCTGGACGATGCGTTGCGCATGATCACGACTGCGTCACAGAAATTCCCCAAGCAGCCCAACTTGTCCGATACTCTCGGGTACGTCTATCTGAAGCAGAAGAAAGTGAGCAGCGCGCTTCGCGTCTTCGGAGACCTCACCCAGCAATATCCGCGCAACCCGACGTTCCTGTTTCATCACGCTCTCGCATTGCTCGAATCAGGCAGCAAAGAGCAGGCACGCAAGGAATTGGAAGCCGCGCTGGCCGCCAAGCCTCCCGCGGATCTGGCTTCGAAAATCAAGCACGCGTTGGGCGGCGTGAGCTAGTCTATTTCGCCGTCTTAATGGCGAAATCCCAGATCTGCATATTGAGCTTGCCCGCCGTGTACTCGACCACTGCGTATTCGCCGGGCGCCAACGGCTGCTTCGGCCAGATCTTGTACAGGCCTTCGGGAGCAAGCTGCGTCTGAAAGATGTCGACCATTTGCGGCTCCTCGACCACTTCCTTGGTGACCGGCATGAACGTCAGATTTTCGACGACGCGCACGTCTCCCTTCGGCGTGACTTTCGCGATTCCGAACCGCTCGACATCCGATAGCTGAAAGTAGAACTCCTGCTCGGGGTTGGTGAACACATTGGCCGAATGCGCCCCGGCGAGTTCGACCGCGCCTTTGCCCGAGACGACCGGCAGCGGTGCCAGACGGCTGAGCACGGAACGGCCCTTGTTGGTATGGACGGTTGACTCGGCCTGCTTCAAAACTTTCGTCTCTTTGCCGTCGAGCCAATACACCCCTGGGTTCTGAGGGATGCGAGAAACCTCCTGCTGAACCTGCCGCTCGACTTTCTCTTCCTCCTGAGCGAGCTTGGTCTCTTTGTCGAGGGCGGCCTGGCGGTCGGCCGCCTCGGTTTCGGTGCGTTTCACGTCGACCAGGTCCAACGGGATCTCCTCCCATTGGCTGCGTTCGACACTATAAAAGCGCACGCGGTCGGGTTCGATCTTGTACTCGCGGACAATCTGGTAACTGCCATCCTTCAAGTACAACTTGACATTCGCCGCCCAGGCCGAAACGGCGACCGCGAGTAGCGCCAGCAGGATTCTGCGCATGTCCCTAACGATTACTTTAGCGCGGCTGCAGCGGCGGCGGCGGCCCGCCGGTGAGCCACGGCACGCTAACTTTAAGCGAACTCGACCGTCCCTGAGTACGTAACTTGTTACGATGCAGATTACGGTGGGCCACGTGTGGAATCGACCTGCCGCCGTTCTCCTGCGAGGTTTATACCTATGATTCGATTGCAATCCACTGCCGCAACTGTGCTTTGCGGCCTGTTGAGCGTTCCCGGATTCGGGCAAGTCTCCGAGATCACGCCACCTCCGGAAGGCGGCTTTCTATCCCGCCTTACGCAAAATTACCGGCCGCGGCCGGTACGGAGCACCAATTTCAGCGACTCCGGACGAATCGATAAACTGATGCGCGCCGGCAGCGTCTATTTATCGCTGCGGGACGCTATTGCATTGGCGCTGGAGAACAACCTGGATATCGAGAACGCGCGTTATAACCCACTGTTGTCGGACGCCAACCTGCTGCGCGCCGACGCCGGTACGCTGCTTCGCAACGTGTCGAACAACATCTCGCAAGGGCCGTCGTCGGCATCCCTGGGCGTGAACGCGGGGGCGCAGGTGGGCTCGGCCGCGGTTCAGCAGAGCAGCAACCCGCAGCAGGGCGTGCTGAGCGGATTGAACGTGCAGCTTGCCGGCACGAGCATTCCGAATCTCGATCCCACGTTCTTCGTGGTCAGCCAGTTCGCGCACCTGACGCAGATCAATACCGCCACCAACATCAGCGGCACCAATTTCCTGACCAACCAGTACAAATCGACCGCCTATGGCATCCAGAAAGGATTCCTGACCGGCACCACCGTCAGCCTCTCCATGAGCAACCAGTTCGGGGTGACGCAGAACTCGCCGGTGAACAGCGTGAACCCGTTCACGCAGGGCAACCTGCAATTGGGAATCCAGCAGAACCTGCTGCAGGGGTTCCGGCCGTCCGTCAATAATCGCGCGATTCGTGTCGCCAAGAACCAGCGGCATGTCTCCGACCTGACATTTAAAAATCAGGTGATGACGACGGTAGCGAACGTGGTGAATCTCTATTGGGATCTGGTCTCATTCAACGAAACCCTCAAAATCCGGCAGCAGACATTGGAGCTGAACACAAACCTGTATCACGACAACCAGCGGCGCGCGGAACTGGGCGCGATCGCCCCGATCGACATCATCCAGGCGCAAGCCGAGATGAAATCCGCCGAGCAGGACGTCACGAACGCCCAGACTCAGGTGCTGCAGCAGGAGATGATCCTCAAAAGCGTGCTGACTCGCAACGGGGAGGATAACCTGGAGATCATCGACGCGCGCATCATTCCGACCGACCATTTCGATGTCCCGGCGCAGGAGCAGGTCCGCCCGATCCAAGATTTGATCGCCGAAGCCGTGGCCAACCGCCCCGAAGTGGAGCAGAGCAACGTCAACCTCGAAGACGCTCGGATCAATATGAAGGGAACGCGTGACGCCATGCTGCCGCAGCTGACGGCATTCGCCAACCTGCAAAACAACGGACTGGCGGGGGTTCCGAACACGGTCCCCTACCCTGCCTCGCTGACCGGGGGCATTCCCGGATTTACGGGTTCCACGGTGACGCCGCCGAATCCGTTTATTCTGGGGGGCTACGGCACAGTTCTCAGCCAGATCTTCAGCCGAAATTTTCCGAACTACACGGTCGGAGTGCAGCTCAGCATTCCAATCCGCAACCGCTCGACGCAGGCCGATTTCATTACCGACGAGTTAAATTACCGGCAATCACAGATCCAGGACAAGCAGCTGAAGAACAATATCAAGCTGAACGTGATCAATTCGCGAACCGAAATGACGCAGGCGCGGGCCGCCTACGAAAACAGCGTGGAAGCGCGCCAACTGGAAGATCAGACGCTGGCTGGGACGCGGCGCAAATATGAGCTCGGCACCGCGACGATTATCGACCTGCTGACTACGCAGCGCGACGATACGGCGCGCGAGCTGGCCGAATCGAGCGCGCGCAACCAGTACATTCACGCTCGCGTAAACCTCGAAAGCGTGCTCGGCAGCATCCTCCAGGATTACGATGTGAGCATCGATGAAGCGCTGAAAGGTCAGGTGAGCCGGCAACCGGATCCGATTCCGGCCGTCACCCAGCCGTAAGTTGTTATGCTGAGGATTGGCTCAAATCTACCCGTTTCAACCCTACCGCTACACGGAAAAGGCGGGGCCGCCGGACAAGCTGCTCACGCAGCCCTACGACAAGATCTCGCCCGCCATGCGCACGCGTTATCTGGCGCTCAGTCCGTACAATCTGGTTCGGATTATTCTCGGCGAGCGCGCTTCATCGGACACAGATTCGGATAATGTTTACACGCGCGCCGCATCCCACTTGAGCGCGTGGATCGCATCCGGCATCCTGGCTCGGGACAGCGAACCTGGCGTGTTTCCCTATTTCCAGGAGTTCACGGTCCCAGACACGGGAGAGCGGCTCGTGCGGAAAGGGTTCATTGCACTCGGTGCGGTGGAGGAGTATGCGGCCGGCATCGTGCACCGGCATGAGCAAACGCTTTCCGGCCCCAAACAGGATCGGCTGCAATTACTGCGCCACACGCGGGCCCACTTCGGCCAGATCTTCATGGTATACCCGGATCCACCGGGAGCGATCGATGCCCTGCTGGACGCAGGCTCGCGCGGGCGCCCGCTGGTCGAAGTAACCGATGAGTACGGCGCCGTGCATCGCATGTGGAAGATCAGCGATGCCGCCGGTATTCAGAAGCTCATGGCCGACAAGAAACTCGTGATCGCCGACGGACATCACCGCTATGAAACCGCGCTGGCGTTCCGGCGCGAGAACCCGGGCCTCGCCGGCGCCGATCGCGTGATGATGACTTTCGTCAATATGCATTCGCCCGGATTGAAAATTCTGGCGACGCACCGTCTGGTAAGCGGCGTGAACGCGCAGGGTTTCCCGCAGAGCGCGGAGCGGGATTTCGCGATTGAGTCAATTGACTCCGCCGCCCGCCTGCAGCAAGCGTGGCGCGATCGCCCGGGCCGAACGATAATCGGAGCCGCCGTGGGAAGCCGCCTTTATCTGATGGAGGCTCGTGACGGCAGCAACGAGCTGGACGTGCGCGTGCTGCACGAGCGGATATTGGGAAAAGCGCTGGGCATCAGCGAAGACGCTGTGCGCGAAGAGAAAAACATTCATTACGTCCGCGGCATTGATGCTGCACTGGAAGAGGTGCGCCGCGGCTCGACGCAGATCGCGTTCCTGCTGAAACCGACTTCGATCGAGCAGGTGGCCGCGACATCGTTCGCCGGCGGCGTGATGCCGCAGAAATCCACCGATTTTTATCCAAAGCTATTGTCGGGGCTGACTATTTACAAGCTGGATTAACGACTCACTGTGAGAGCGATGGGCGATTTCATTAATCGATCCCTTTCGCCTTCACGTCCCAGTTCGAATTCGTGCAGAGGGCGCAGTCCTTGCCGGTGAACATCGCGCCGGCTTTCTTATCGCCTTTGAACGTCCACAGGAGCCAGTTCGAGGCCACGTTGGCGAACTCGCCGCCCCCGGGATGAAAGTATGTCGCGCTATGGCCGGCATTGTGGCGCGCGCCGTAGAACGCCGGCACCCGATTGATTGCTTCGAAGGTCGCCAATGATGCCGGCATCAGGAAGTCGGGGTCGCTGCCATTGAGGAGCAGCACCGGCCCATGCAACTTCGGCAGCACGTCCGGACCAGGTTGCGGCGACCGGCCACCGGGCGCCGCGTTCTGAACCCCGGAATTGAACACACCGATGGTCTTGACGCGGGGGTCGGCGCCCAGCGCGAGCGAGAGAAATCCCCCGCACGACGTACCCATGACCGCGATTTTGTCTACGGCGATTTTGCCTTTCAGGTGTGAGCCGGTTCGTTCGTTTTCCTTGCCGGTCCAATCGATCGCGGCGCGCATATCATCGGCGGTCTCCTGCGCCCGGGCGGCGCCTTCCTGAGGGACCGTGCCGATCACCAGGACACCGTGCGAGGCGATCGTTGTCAGAAAGGCCGAAAAGTGTGTGCTGTCGATGTTACAACCGCCGTTGCCCCAGACCATCACCGGTAGAGTGTCCTTCACAGGAAAGGCGTCCAGCGCCGCCGGGCGATAGACGTGAAGGCCTGGCGAACCGAACGCCGGTTCGGACGTGACCTGGTATGGCCCAGGCTCCGCCTTCGGTGCGCCTTCGAGAGGCAGTGCCCGCTGGATCATCTCGCGGGTGATGCCGGGCGGCTGCGCGAGGCACACTGCCGCGGTTGTAACTAGCATTACGGCGATGGTCTTGTACATGGTTCGTCCTCCGGGACCGGCATTATCTCAAATCGAGAGCAGCCCGCGCTACACTTTTCTCATGACCCTGTACCTGAAACCCACTTGAACCTCCTGCCGGAAAGCGAAGAGTTGGCTTCGCGACAAGGGAGCGCAGTTTGAAGAGGTGGACCTCAACCGGGGGTTGACGGTGGCGGAACTCGACCGGCTGATCGGAAAGCGGGACTACCGCGAGTTTCTGAATTCCCGCAATGAGCTATACCGCGAGCGCGGGATGAAGGAGAATCCGCCGCCGCGCGAGGAAGCGCTGCGGCTCATGGCGGAGAATCCCAACCTGATCAAGCGGCCCATTCTGGTGAAAGGCCGCGAGATCGTGTTAGGGTTCGATGAAGAGGCCCTTTCAGGCCTGGTGTAGCTCGCCGTAGTTTCGCGAGAGATCCGGTAACATCGGCGCAGCCACTACTGCAGACGGCGGCACGGCCTGCGTAGCGGGCGTGCCTTCTTCTTCCTGTACAAAGCAGCTTTCAAAGGCGCGCGTCAGGATGGCTTCGTTGAGTTCGAACGGCAGCTTTTCGAAGTGAATCAGATTGAGCGCGTGCGAGAGGACGTCACGCGGATGGCATCGGCGAAATTGCTTGCCGGTGCTCCGGTAATAGCGGTCGATGAAACGCTGCGGCAGTCCGCTGGGGCAAGGGACCTGCTTTTGCGCGCAGAACTGTTCGAAGATCTGCGTGAATTCGCTTTCGCTCGGGCCGCGCAGCAACATCTTGTACTGAATGCGGCGCAGAAAGGCTTCGTCGCCGAGATCGGCGGGATTCAGGTTCGTGGAGAAAACCAGGAACGTTTCGAACGGCGCGGTCATCTTGCCGCCGGTCAGGAAGCTGAGGTAATCGACGCGCCGCTCCATCGGGACGATCCAGCGGTTCAAAACCTCGGCCGGCGTGGCGCGCTGGCGCCCGAAGTCATCGATCAGGTAGATGCCGTTGTTGGCCTTTAATTGGAAGGGAGCTTCGTAGACTTTGGAATTGGTGTTGAAGCGCAAATCGAGCATATCGAGCGAAAGCTCGCCGCCGCTGACAATGAAGGGCCGCTTGCATTTGATCCAGCGCCGGTCATGCCCGCGTTCCAACGAGACCGTGAGTACCGATTGCGGCTCTTCCTCGATCGGCGTGTGGTAGATCGGGTCAAAAAGCTGGATGATATTGCCTTGGCACTCGATGGCGTGCGGCAGATAGACGGGCGAACCTTCCAGGTGGTTCAACGACTCGATGAGAAACGTTTTGCCGTCGCCCGGCTTGCCGTACACCAGAAGCGATTTGGCGGCGGCCACCGCGGGGCCGATCTGGGCCAGCGTCCGTTCCGTGATCACCATCCCCTTCAGGGCTTGCGCCAAGGCTTCTTTTGTCAGCCAGCCGTCCTGATGACGCTGTCGATGCACGAACTCGGAATACTGTTCAGCGGGAACGGGCGCGACGCCCGCGTATTGGTTGGCTTCGAGGTGTTCGCGCGCACGGGCGCGGCCCGCTTCGCTCAGTGCCAGTAGAGAGCCGACGCTCCCCATTCCCATGGAGCGTTTGACTACGATCTGATGAGTGAGCTTGAGCGATTCGACGATCTCGGCGATCACGCTGAACTTCAGCCCGATCGCATTGGACAAATCCTGCCCGTACAGCTCTCCTCGAAAATAGAGAATCTTCAGGATGAGTTGTTCGACCGTGGTTTCACCCAGTCCGGTATCCTCAATGGACTCGGGCTCGCGCGGCGGCTGCAGTGTGGGATTCTCGAGATTTTCGGCCATAGGTAGCCCCATCAGGATACGCGCTCAGGGCGCTGCCGTATAAGTCGCCGAAGGTTAATGCGGTACCAGCGACAACTCAAGCCGGCAAGCGGAGGGTGGCCACGCAACCGGGGCCGTCGGCGCGATTTTCAAGGGTTACGGCGCCGCCATGCCCTTCGGCGATCTGGCGGCTCAAAACCAGGCCAATGCCGGAACCACCGGGCTTGGTGGTAAAGAAGGGGACGAACAGGTTGGCGGTAGTGGACAGGCCAGGGCCCTCATCTTTCACCCAGATCTCGACCATGGTGCCGTTCCGTCGCCATCCGATGCGAACCGGCGTACCGGACGAGAGCGAGGCGTCGGCCGCGTTGCGCAAAAGGTTGATCAACACCTGCTCGAGCTGATCGGGGTCGCCCCGGACCGTGACGTCTGCGCTCGGCTCAATGCGAACCGGAACCCGGGTCTCGAGGCCGGCGGCGCGTTCGACGCAACCGGCCACCTTCAGCGGCTGCATTTGCGGCCGCGGCAGCTTTGCCAGGCGGGCATACGCCCCGATGAAGCGGCTGAGGCTGTCGGAGCGCGAATTGATGACTCCCAAACCACGGCGCATATCCTGCCGCCAATCTTCGGGCAGCGCGTCGCGGCCGAGCAGGGTTTCCAGAGTGCCCGCAATCGATTTAATCGGCGCCAGCGAGTTGTTCAGCTCGTGGCCCAGAACGCGGACCAGCCGCTGCCACGCCTGTAGCTCCTGCTCGCGCAGGGCTTGGGTCAAGTCGGAAATCACCACCAGGTCGAGGGGCAGGCCATGCTCGCGGACGCGCGTGCGGCGCATGCCCCAACGGCCGGCGCCGCCGGGGAACACCGCCTGAAAGGTGCTTTGCGGCTCACCCTCCAGGCAGGACGCCAACCGGAGTTCCTCCGCGGTCTGGCCGATTAAGCGTTCGGCGGGCGCGGCCAGCAGTTGTTCACCCGCGCGGTTGACCAACTGCAAGCGCCGGTCTCCGTCAAATGCGAAGACCGCGACTGCGATCTCCCGCATGACGGTACGCATCAGGGTGGTGGCCTCCATCGCGCCCAGCCGTTGCTCGCGTAGAGTGCCGCCCAGAGTATTCACTTCGCGCATCACTTCGCCCAGGGCATCGTCGGGCCGCGGCGCGCGGCCGCGTACGGAAAAATCGCCCTCCCGCAGGGCGGCGAGCAGATTGGAAAGCGTCTGCAACGGAAACACGACGCGATCGCGCACCGCCATCGTAAATCCCCACCAGGCGCCCACGATCAAGACGGTAAGAGTCCACTGCATTCTCGGCGTGTAGCCGCCGGTCCACAGAATAATCAGAGCGGCCGCAGTGCCTGGGAGGCCCGCTAACAAAGCCAGCAGGACGATGTGCCCTTCATAACTGAGGCGGGCTTTGTGAATGCGAGCCACGCTTACAACCCGTAGCGCTGCAGGCGCCGATAGAGGGCGCTCCGGCTGAGGCCGAGGGCTTCGGCAGCGTGGCTGACATTGCCGTCGAAGCGCGCCAGCGCCTTCTTGATAAGCAGCGCTTCTACGTCCTCCAAACTCATCTCCTCCAAACGCGGCGCGCCTTCGCGCCCGCTGCGCAAACCCAGGTCGGAGGCGCGGACGGTCTCGCCCGTGGACATCAACACCGCGCGTTCGACCGCGTGATCGAGCTCCCGCACATTGCCCGGCCAGCTGTGCGCCAGCAACGCCTTGACTGCAGCCTCATCAAAGCCGGTGAAATGCTTACGATAGCGGGCGGCGTGCTGGCGAAGAAAATGCGAGGCCAGCGGAACGATGTCTTCCCGCCGATCGCGCAACGGGGGTAAACGCACTTCAATCGTGTTGAGACGGAACAGAAGGTCCTGGCGGAAGCGGCCGGCTTCGATTTCGGCGTTGAGGTCCGCATTCGTCGCCGAAAAGACCCGTACGTCGACGCGACGCGATTTCGACGATCCGACCCGCTCGAATTCGCCGGTCTCGAGGGCCCGCAGCAATTTCGATTGCAGGTTCTGCGAGATATTCGCGATCTCGTCGAGAAACAGGGTGCCGCCGTCGGCCATCTCGAACCGGCCTACCCGATCGGCCTTGGCGTCGGTGAACGCGCCCTTGACATGCCCGAATAATTCGCTTTCGAAGATGCCTTCGGCCAATCCTCCGGTGTTGACGGTCACCAGCGGACGCGCGGAGCGGAGCGACACGGAGTGCAGGGTCTGCGCGACGAGCCCTTTGCCGGTCCCGTTCTCGCCGGTAACGAGCACGTTGGCGTCGGAGGGGCCGACGCGGGAGATCACGTCGAAGACCGGCCGCATCGCCGCCGATTGCGCCACCAGTTGCGGAAAACGTTCGGCCCGCAAAGCCCGGTTTTCGGCCTCCAGGCGCTGCCCTTTGCGCAGCGCGCGGCCCAGTTCGATCTGCGTCTTCAGAATCGCCGCGACGCGCGCATTGTCCCAGGGCTTCTGAATGAAATCGCGCGCGCCGCGGCGCATCGCCTCCACCGCTAGTTCCACCGAACCCCACGCCGTCATGACCACAATTGGCAACGTGGCATCGAGATTCTGGACGCGATTTAGCAGATCGAGGCCTTCCTGGCCGGACGTGGTGTCGCGCGTATAATTCAGGTCCATGACCACCGTGTCGAACTCTCGGCGCTCGAGGACATCGAGCACGGCCGCGGGCGAAGTCACGGCTTCGGCCTGATAGCCTTCGCCTTTGATGAGGAAACGTAAGGCTTCCAGCACGTCGGCTTGATCGTCGGCAATCAGAATCGTCGGAATGGCGGTATCGGGGGATTTCATTTCAGGATTTCAGGGGAAGCCGGCGGCAGCGGATCAGTCTCCCAGCTGTGCCGCGGGCCGCAGAACACGGCGCATTCCGCGCCGCGCTCGCCAGCGCTCCAGCAGCGCGGCCATATAAGTGTAAACCACGGGAGTCAGATACAGCGTCATTAACTGCGAAAAAGCCAGGCCGCCAACCACGGCCATTCCGAGCGGCCGCCGCGCCTCGCCACCGGAGCCCCATCCAAGCGCGATCGGGATTCCGCCCAGGAGCGCGGCCATGGTGGTCATCATGATCGGACGGAAGCGGATCAGGCAGCCTTCGTGAATCG
>DATGII010000233.1:0-2907 GCA_035295805.1 Bryobacteraceae bacterium
GGCAACCTGCTGGTGGGCAATTTCGGAGACGGGAAGATCAATGCATTCGACGTCAACACCGGCGCCCTGGCGGGAACGCTGCAGGATACCAAAGGGAACGCGATTGTGAACCAGGGGCTGTGGGCGCTGATCGTCGGCAACGGCGGAAGCGGGGGCGATAAGAACACACTGTATATCACGGCCGGCCCGAGCTTCGGGGACACGAAAGTGCACGGGCTGCTGGCGGCGATCGCACCGCCGGCCTCGATTCTCAGCGTGATGAACGCGGCCAGCTACGCTACGGGCGCGATTGCGCCGGGCGAGGTGGTGACGCTGACCGGAATCACCATCGGCCCATCTCCGCTGGCCCAGGCCGCGGTTCCGGCGCCGGGGATCACGGGAGCGCTCAACAGCAATTTAAGCGGCGTGGTGGTGACGTTCAACGGCTTGCCGGCGCCCATTCTATATTGTTCGGCTTCGCAGACCAGCGTGCTGGTGCCGTATGGGTTGCAGGGCGCGTCGAGCGCCACGGTTGCCGTGAGCTATCGGGGGCAAACGGCATCGACCACGGTTCCGATCGCCAACACGGCGCCGGGAATTTTCACCTTGAATTTCAGCGGCAGCGGCCAGGCGGTCGC
Organism: Bryobacteraceae bacterium; assembly: GCA_035295805.1. Lineage (GTDB taxonomy): Bacteria > Acidobacteriota > Terriglobia > Bryobacterales > Bryobacteraceae > PSRJ01. The sequence continues at coordinate 618 of DATGII010000233.1, forward strand.
TCTGAACGCGGATGGCACGGTGAATGGGACGGCCAACGCAGCGGCGGCGGGCAGCGTGATCACGTTCTTCGGAACCGGCGAGGGATGGACGGATCCGACCGGCGAGGACGGCGTGATCAATGACCGCATCATCCGCGAACCGGTCGCACCTGTGAGCGTAATGATCGGCGGCAAACCGGCGCAACTCGTGTATGCCGGCACGGCTACCGGACTGGTCCAGGGGATTTTACAGGTGGAAGCCATCATCCCGGCGGGCGTGAGCGGAGCAGCGCCGGTGGTGCTGACGGTGGGTAACGCCGGCAGCCAGACCGCAGCGACGATCACCGTTAAGTAAGCGATCGCGGTCGAAAGCGGGTCAGCGCGCGACCGGGTGCGCCGCCGGCGCGGCGCGCGGAGCGGAACCGTGGTACGAAAAGCGCTCCTTCAGCCGCAGAAAGCGGTGCTCCACCAGATGCCAGGAAGCCAGCGCCAGCAGGTAAGCGATGCCTGTGCCGAGGGCCGTGGAAACGACTCCCGTCGCGACGCGGCTGCCCGCGACGAGGTAGGGCGAAACAGAGACGGGCCAGAAGAAGGCCACCGGCAGGTGCAGCACGTACATGGCGTAACTATACTTGCCGATGCTGACCAGGGGCGGGACACGCAGCAGCCGGGCGCCGGCCGACCGGGAACCGGCGCGCATCAGGCCATAAGCGACCGCAGCAAAGCAGATCAGAGACACAGCAGTGTAGCCGTATCGAGACATCATTTCGGTGCGGTAGCTGCCGCTGCGCAGAATAAACACGATCGAAAGCAGGACAGCAGCACCGGAAGCCGCCGGCAGCCACAACCACCGGCGGCTCCATTCCCGAAAGGCGGCGCGGCGCGAAAGCAAGGCGAGCATCGCGCCAAATGCCAGCGGATCGATACGGAAGGGCGTAAGCCGGTAGATGAAATCAGAATGCAACTTCACCTGTGCCTGGAATTCCGGAAAGTTTCGTAGGCCGGCCGACAGCAAGACGAGTCCGATACAGACATTGAGTAAGCCGGCTTCCGAACAGCAGAGAACAACGAGCGGCCACACCAGGTAGAACTGCTCCTCAATGGCCAGCGACCAGAAGTGAGTGATGGGAGAAGTTTGAAGAATTCCATAGGCCGAACGCCAATTGGAAAGATGAAGCCAATACCAGACGGATTCGCCGGGCGGAACCCGCATCCATTCCTGTCCGGCGGCCCAGGCAGGCGCGAGTGTATTTCCCGCCGGAAGCACGATGCAGAAGAACGCGAAGACACAAATGTAGTAAAGCGGCAAGATGCGAAGCACGCGCCGCATATAGAACGAGCGAAAGTAGTGTCTGGAACTTTTGGAATCCAGAAGGATGCCGGTGATGAGGCATCCGGAGAGCACAAAAAAAAGATCAACGCCGGCCCATCCCAGGCCGACCACGCTTCGATAGACCGTATATAGCGTGCTGTGCGAGTCGATGGCGAACAGTCCGAAATGGAAGGAGATCACCAGCAGGATGGCGATGCCGCGGATGCCGTCCAACTCCGGGATGTAGCGGGAACCGCCCCCGCGGGCCGCCGGCGCATGCGGGGCCACGGTGAGATGCGCCGCCATTCAGGGCTCTATCCTCAAATAACCGGCGAACCGGAGGCTGTCGTACTGGGATCCGCTGTTGGGCAGATGTGGTGTCTTCCAGCCGAAAAGGCGGCGCCAGCCCTGGCTCTCAGCCCCCGCGGGAAGCATCTCAGCCACCACCAGCGAAGCACCGGCGCGGCGGAATGCGTCGAGCACGCGGCCGCGGACATCCGGCGGCGCATGCCAAAACGCTTCGACTTGGGAATGATTCAAGACCACATCGCGGCTGAGTTTTTCGTTCCGTTCGAAGGTAACCGGCACCTCGGCTACGATCCGTGCGCCCAACTGCCGCGCCCACTCGCTACCCATGGAATCGCCGATGAACGCGATGCGGGCGCCGGGCTTGACACCAGAGGCACGCAAGGCCTCGGCGACCATCCAGTGCAAATTCCATTCCGCTTCGCGGTGGTCAATGGCATCCGCGGCGGTCATGACAAACGCCGCACGCATTCGCGCGGCGGCGAACACGGCAATCGCGATCACGCAAATAATCCCGATGCCCTGGTCGGCGAAACGGCGCAGCCGCGGACGCGCGATACTGACGCTCGCGGAAAGGCAGGTCCAGAGAATCACCAGGGCGCCCCCCACATACCGCTTATCCACGAAGACGAGGGCATACAGAGCGATGTAGCCAAGCAGAGGCACCCCTAAGAACCAGTAAGCGAAAATACC
>DATGII010000234.1:0-15788 GCA_035295805.1 Bryobacteraceae bacterium
CAATGGCTGCCGTTCTGGCGCCAGGCCTGCGAGGCGGGGCGCGCCTATGCCTGCCCGTATCTGGCGGATCTGGAGTTGGGTTACTGCAATCAAGGTTCGGGCTGGGCCTGTAACGAGGCGGGGTTGATGCACATCGCGCTGTCGCGTTCGGGCGAGGACCTCCGCCGTCTGGATCCGGCCGGCGCCGCGGCTCCGTTCCGCAGCGGATGCGAACTCGGTTTTCAGGCTGCGTGTCGAAATCTGATCGTTCTGACGCGTGGCGCTGCCAACTTCATGGACGCACCCCCAGTCCTGAAGGACTATCCAATTATTTTGCGCGGAGGCAAGGGCGAGATTCGCGACCGGCGGCCGTCGGCATTGTATACGCGCGCCTGCCGCGAGGGCTGGCTCAATACTTGCGGGCTGGCCGCTCCAGGCGAATAGATTCCGGTCATCCTGCGATATCATTCGCAGATGACTCGCCGGACGTTCCTCTCGCGGGCGATCGCCGCCTCCGCTTCGCCGGCCCTCCTGGCCGCACCCAAGCAGCCGCCCAATATTGTCGTCATCCTCTGTGACGATCTGGGCTATGGTGACGTCGGATCCTACGGCTCGCGAATCCGAACTCGAAACCTTGACCGCATGGCCGCGGAGGGCGTTCGGTTCACGAACTTCTGCAGCGCCGATCCCGTCTGCTCGCCGTCGCGCGCCGCGCTGTTAACCGGCCGTTATCCCACGCGAGTAGACGTGCCGCGCGTCCTGTTTCCGCAGGACACGGGAGGGCTGAGTCTGGAGGAATCCACTCTGGCGAATGTACTCAAGAACCGCGGTTACCGGACCATGTGCATCGGCAAATGGCATCTCGGCCGGCCTGCGCCGTACCTCCCGACCAGCCGCGGCTTCGACGGTTACTTTGGCATCCCGTACAGCAATGACATGAACCCGCGCGTGCTCCTGCGGAACACCGAGGTGATCGAAGAGACTGCCGACCTGACCACGCTGACCCAGCGTTACACAGACGAAGCGAAGCGCTTCATCGAGTCCTCGAAGGCGGGTCCTTTCTTCCTGTATATGCCGCATACGTTCCCCCACATCCCGCTGGGAGCGTCGCCTCGCTTCCGCGGCAAGTCCTCCGAGGGATTGTACGGCGATGTGGTCGAGGAGGTGGACTGGAGCGTCGGCGAAGTATTGCAGACCCTGAAACGCAATGGGCTGGATCGCAACACCCTGGTCATGTTCACCAGCGACAACGGGCCTTGGTATTTGGGCAGCCCGGGCAAATTGCGCGGCCGGAAGAACACAACGTACGAGGGCGGAGTGCGCGAGCCCTTCATTGCACGCTGGCCGGGCGCCATTCCCGCCGGCCGTACCTCCGACGCGCTGGCGTCGATGATGGACATCTTTCCCACCGTGGCGCGGCTGTGCGGCGCCTCGCTGCCTTCGAAGCCGCTGGACGGCATCGATATCTGGTCTCTGTTGCGCGGGGAGAAGAACTCGATTGAACGCGAGCCGCTACTCTACTTCGATAATTGGGACCTGCAGTGTGCCCGCTGGATGAACTGGAAGTTGCACGTAGCGCGCCACAACACCGCCGCGTACACTCCCGCGCCGCCCGGCGGCCGGCACAGCTTCGTTTTGCCGAGACCCGAGCTCTACGACCTGGCGAACGATCCCGATGAGAGTTATGATGTCGCCGCGGAGAATCCTCAGATCGTGGCGCAGATGGAGCAGAAGATCTCGACGATGCTCCGAACCTTCCCCGACGAAGTGCAAAAGGCCTGGACCGAGGCCAGCGCGCGTCGGGTCAATCCGAACACGCCCAGCGGGGCTTATCCCCAGCCAGTGCCGCAGTGAGCCGATCTATTTTTTCCCACCCTGCTCTTCCCGGCGGTTCCCGACGAGGATGCCGGTCATGCCGTAGTTGCCTTCGTGACAGGCGGAATCGAAGATCATGTGGCGCTGGTCCGGCGCGCGGCCCATTTCAATGGTCACGGTCCACGGCTTGGTCCAGGTTTTCGGATCATCGAACGTGATGTCGCGGCGCAGAGTGTTCGCATCCACCCGCGTGAAGCGTTCGATCATTTTATAGGTGTCGGGGTTGGATCCGCGAAAACCCTGCTGGAAATTCGTGGTCTCGACCACGAGCGTGTTGCCTTCCCAGTGGCCGCGCGAATCGCCCAGGTAGAATCGCGCCTTCGCCGGAGCGTGCGGACGGCCGTCCATCAAGATAACCCGGTTGCCGCCGCCGGCGTGATCATCTTCCATGTAGATCCCCATTGACTTGGGGGACTGCACGATTTGAAAAACCGTGCCCTGCGCAAAGAGCGTGTTCAGTGGGAGAAACGGCATGGGAACACCGAGGCAGCGCGGCGATTGCGCGACGGTCTCCGGGTTGTCGTTAATCCCCGGAGCGGTTCCCAACGGCAAGCCCCGTCCGCCACCGCCGAATCCGCGGCCCGCGGCGCGCGCGGCCTCAGATGCGCCCGCGGCCAGCGATGGGATTTTCCCGTCCGGCGGATCGATGATCATCGAAGTTCGTTTGCCGGTTTTTAGCACCGAGTTGAAGACCGCGTTGTAGGCGCCGCTGACGTCCTGCGAAGCATCCGTGGAACGTTGATTACGCCCCGGCGCCAGACCCTTTTTTGCATCGGCCTCGGCGATTTCGGCCTCCGTTAAGAATTGCTTCCCGGCATTAGCCGCAGAACGCTCCAGCGGCACGTCGTACAGAACGAACCAGGTGCCCTGCAAATCCGGATCGCCCCAGGCGGTGCGCGGCGGATTTCCGGCCTTCGCCGCGGCTGTGGATTTAGGCGGCGCCGATCCAGCCGGCGTTCTCGAAGTCTGCGCGCTCATCCAAGCCGCTGCGAGACACACGAATCCGAGCGCGCCCGCCGTGATTCCGTATCGGTGGCTCATCGCGACCTACTTTTGGGTATCGATACCGGGACGCTGTACCTCATACGGCGCGCCCGTGTTTTCCTGCGAGCCGAGAAACAGCTTCTGGCCGTTGGGCAGCGTGAGGTCGCGGCCGTTGGCACGGTGCGTTCCGTCTTTGGACTGGTAGCCGTCAACCACGATTTTGTCGCCTACTTTCAGTGAGTAGCGCGTGATGCCGCGGCGCATCAGGATATTCGGGCTGCCGGCTTCGATAGCCCAATTTTCCACCGTGCCATCGGGCTGCTTCACGTCCACGTGAATCCAGCTATGGGGATTGATGAATTCGACCTTAGTCACCGTGGCGTCCGGGAAGTGGACCGGCCGGTTAGCATCGAACTCCGCCGCAAACGCATGATGGGCCCGGAGCGGGGCCGCGGAAAACAGCAACGCAATTCCGGTTGCGACGACTGCACCAACACTCAATTTGGCTCTCATAAGACTGATCTCTCCTGGTTCCTCATCTCCCAATTCTCAAACTACTTCTTGGCGGGCGGATTACCCGACACATAGCGTTCGTAGACTTCTTCGCCGGGCGGAATCTTGCGCGTGACGTCCACGTTCATGGTTCGCCCTTCCCAGTGCTTCACCAGCTGCTGCTTGCGAAGATGCCCGTACAGGGTTTCTTCCACCATCTCGACGCACTTGAAATCCATCAGCTGCGCATTCGGCTCGAGCCTCCGATACAGCGGCATGCTGATCTTCCAGGGCCGCGTAAACACCTGCGGATCCTGCATGGTGGCTTCGTAATGGATGACGTCCTTGCCGGCCAGATTGTAACGCTCGGTCACCTGCAGGGCATCGCTATGGAAATCGCCGGCGCGGTCAAACCACGTGGCATCGGTAAAGTTGGAAACGTTCACCACCAGCGTATCTCCTTCCCAGTGTCCCACCGAGTAGCCCATCCACAGCACATTCGGATAAGGCTCCATCTTGGTGAGGTGGATCGTGCGCTGGGCATTGGCGAACTCGAAGATCATCTGAATTTTCTTCTCGCTCTGGATGATTTGGAACGGATGCGGCATGTACATGGCCCGCGGGATTCCGGGTTGGAAGCATTTGATTTCGGGATCGCGATCGAGCCAGTGTTCCTGGTTCTCTTTCTTGCGGGCGGCGGCCCACGGCTGATAAGGAATCTCGTCACCTTCGACTACACCCAGTCCAGCCGGAACCCAGCCGAGCGCTCCCAGCGGCATTACCGGCGCCGCCGCCACGACCGTGTTCGGCAGCAGGCCTGGCTGCGCGACCATCGGCCGCGCCTGATGGGTCACCAGGTCCCAGTTCGCGGTGTTGTTGGCCTCCCAGATTCCGTTGAGATCCGGCTTACCGGCAATCCGGCCGGGAGTGTCCGGACCAGCCGCCAACGCGGGCGTAGCCCGGTGCGTCGAGAGATAAAAGAAACCGGCCGCCACGGCGGCGGCCGAAACAGCGAGGCAGATTTTGCCCGAATATCGCATGGTATTAATTCCTGTGTACCTGCACGAAGCGTCGCGACCCCGGCAGATAAATTCTATCAACTGGAGGAACTAGTAGTATAGTGAGAGCCCGCGGAGGCGATTCGTGCGCGTACAACGAAATCATCGGAAAGCGCTTGCTTTAGGAGCTACAACCCTCGCGCTTTACGCGCTTTCGCGCGGAGTTGCGCCGGAGCCGCCTCGCGCTTCGGCCCGACTGGTTTCGATTGAGCCGATCGCGGATCTGGGTGATGCTTGTTACCGCGAGGAGGCCGGAGTCGCGCCGAGTGGGCAAAGCCTGTCGGTTGCGTTCGAGCCGCCCGTGTACGCCGCCGACACTCTCGACCTGACCCGCCCGCCGCAACGGACGATTCGCGATACCTATCCGATTTATAGCTCGATCGCGGTCGACCCGGTACGCGACGAAGTCGTCTTGCAGGATACGAACCTGTTCGGCATCAAGATTTTCAACCGGCTGGACAATACACCGCCGCGCGTCGAATCCACCACGCCCAAGCGCGTGATCCAGGGATCGCAGACACGTTGCGAATACAACGCGGGCCTTACGATTGATTCGCGTACTGGGGACATCTATTCGGTCTCCATGGATACCGAGGACAATGTCATCGTGTTTTCGCACGCCGCGGGTGGCGACGTCGCGCCGATGCGTATCCTGAAAACGCCGCATCGCAATTTCGCGTCGGCTCTCGATGAAGAAAGCAATGAGCTTTACGTCACGATCCAATATCCGCCCAAGGTGGTTGTCTATCGGAAGGACGCGTCGGGACAGGAGAAGCCGCTTCGCGTGCTCGAGGGCCCGCGCACTCTCTTGCGCGATCCGCACGGGCTGGCTCTGGATCTAAGACGGAGGCTCATGATTGTCGGCAGTTGGGGCAACTCGAGCGATCCCAATGTCGCGGGCTCCGGCAGGGTCTACCCTCCGTCGATCGCGGTTTATCCACTGGATGCCAACGGCGATGCGCCGCCCCTGCGAGTTATCCAAGGCCCGAAAACGCAGCTCGATTGGGCCGGGAGCATGGCGCTCGATGAAGCCACCGGCGAATTATTTGTCGCCAATGACGTGGGTAGTTCTGTTCTCATATTCAAGGAAACAGATGACGGCGATGTCGCGCCGTCGCGCGTGATTCAGGGCCCCAAGACCGGACTCAATCATCCCACCGGGCTCTCGCTCGACACAAAACATCAAGAGGTTTGGGTCTCCAACATGGGCAATTCCTCGGCCGTCGTCTTTCCCCTGACCGCCGAAGGCGACGTGGCCCCGCTCCGCACTATCCGTAGCGCCCCGCTCGGCTATCAATCGGTAAAATTCGGCAAACCGCAGGCGGTGGCTTACGACAGCAAGCGAGATTTGTACCTGGTTCCGAATTGAGTAAACTCGCCGCAGATTGCGGCTTTCGCCAGGTTGGCGAAGGAAGACACGCCGCCGGTGAGCGCGCTGGCGGGGCAGAAGACCCTGATCAGCCGGACCATGCACGCGCTGGAATACGACCCGATCGAGGACGAACTGGTCGTGAACAGCCCGTTGAACAATGCCATTCTGACGTTCCGGGGCGGAGCCAAAGGAGAGGAAGCGCCCATCCGCGTGATCCAAGGACCGCGCACGCAAATCCAAAGCACCGGCTACGACGGCAACGACAAGATGGCCATGGATTCCGCGCACGGCGAGATCTACATTCCAGTAGCCACAAGCGGCGGCGCCGGCAAAGGCGTGATTCTGGTGTTTGACCGGGAGGCCAACGGCGATGCGCCGCCCAAGCGCATTCTCGGCGGCCCCGATACCGGATTCCAGTTCCCCAGCGCCCGAGGCACGGGTTTTCCGTACATCGGGATTGATCCGATGCGAAACTTGCTGGTGATCAGCGCCGGCGGCTCGCTCCTGATTTTCGACCGTACCGCCAGCGGCAATGCCAAGCCGCGGGGTGTCATCACCGGGCCGAAGACCGGTTTGGCCGAGGGCGCTACTGCCGCGGGCAGCAACTCCATCAAAATTTCGCCGAAAGGGTACATCGTCGGCGGGTGCGCGCCCCGCGGCTCGGTGTGCGCGTGGAACATTGATGATCGCGGAGACGCCGCGCCGCGCTGGAGAATTCCGGTGCCCCAGCTGGCGGGAGTAGGTCTCGCTGGACAGCTCACGCTCGATCCGATTCACCAGACCCTGGTCGTACCCAATGGCGGTCGCAACGTGGTGATGACCTTTTTCTGGCCCGAAATTTTCGAGTGAATCGCGCCGGGCCTAGCGCCGGTTGGCCGGCGTCCCGAGCAGGCTCTGACGAAGGTCGCGGACGCGTTCCGGGTATCGCGCCAAGAGCGCGGATTTTTCGCGAATCCAGCGCGCGTCGGCGGCCGCTCGCTGTTCCGCTTCGGCCAGCGCGGCTTCCACGGCCTCCGGCGCAGGCCCGCCGGCAATCCGCCGAATACTGACGAAGTGTGCGGGGTCCATCGCCTCCAGCAGCGCTTCGCGCGAAACGCGCAGCGGCCGCCCCAATGCTTCCGGCGCCAGCTCGATGACGCAATCGACCATGCCGGTTTCCGAGTAGATGCCGCGCAGGCGGCGTACGGCCTCGGAAACCAAGTGATGAGCCTGGCGAAAGCTTACACCTTCTCCGCGAACGAGGGTATCGGCCAACTCGGTGACGGTCAGAAAATCGGAATGGGCCCGCTCGGCCATGCGTTCGGTGTTTACCTCGCATTCCGCCATCAGCCCTGCGAACAGGCGGAGAGCGCGGCGGGCGTCGGCCAGCATCGTCATCGCCACAGGCTGCAGGTCGTCTTCGCTGTCGACGATATCGCCGAACGGCGTGTTGTGCAGAGCGCCGAGCAGCGCCTGGGCCTCGGCGAACGCCCGTCCCGCCAGGGATCGTGTATGCTCCAGTGCCACCGGGTTGCGCTTCTGCGGCATGATGCTGCTGATCTGCACCCACCGATCGGAGAGCCGCAGGAACCCGAATTCGGCGGTGCACCAAAGCAGCAGATCCTGAGTCAGCTTTCCGAGATTCAGCATGGCGGCGGCCGCGGCGCCCCCGGTCTCGGCCAGGTAATCGGTGGCCGCAATAGCGCCGTACGCGTTCAGCTGCAGACCTTCGAAGCCCAGCAATTCGGCCGTAAGCTGCCGGTCGATTGGGAAGCCTGTGGTAGTAATGGCGCAGGCGCCCATGGGGCTGCGATTTACCGTGGCGAACGCCGCCTGGCAGCGCGTTGTATCCCGCCCCAGAAATTCGATCGCCGCGAGCAGGTAATGCGCCAGGGTGGTGGGCTGCGCCGGCTGCGTGTGCGTGTAACCCGGCATCAGGGTGTGGATGTGCCGACGGGCGAGCGCGAGCAGCGTGGCGCGCACGGCGTCGAGTTCGCGCACGAGCTCAAGAATTTCGCGCCGCAAGCGCATGCGATACTGCGTAATGCCGATATCGTTGCGGCTGCGTGCCGTGTGGAGGCGACCGGCGTTGTCGGCTCCGCACGCGCGCTCCAGTTCCTCCTCGACGTGGAAGAAGAAATCTTCGTAGCGCCCGTCATAACGGGCACTCGCCAGCGCTTGTCGGTCCAGGTTGTCGAGGCCTTCCAGGCAGCGGCGCGCCACGTCCTCCGGCACGATCCTCTGGCGCGTGAGCATCAGCAGATGCGCATAGTGGATGTCCAGAAGCGCGTCTAAAAAATAGCGTTGGGCGTCGCTGAAATTGACGCCCAGCACGGTTTCAGCGTATATCGGTGCGGGAAAGCCCTCGGACATTCAAACGATTACCAGTCAGCCCGGATGCCGACCTGGATCAGGCGGCCCTCCAGCACCGTTGTGAGCGGCGCCAGCGTCGGGGGAGTGGTGATGATCCCTTGTGCGTTCACTGTTGCCCGTGTATTGATGGCCGCCGCCGCGCCCGCGACGTTGCGCGTGTTGAAGACGTTATTGGCTTCCGCCAGGAGCTTGAGGTGGAACCGCTCGCGCACGCCGAACACAGTTCGCGTATAGCGCGCGTCGATCTGGTAGATGTTGCCGGTGCGCAGCGTGTCGCGCCCCACGAAGGCCGGCACAATCGAAGTGCTCACCGGGCCGACCGCGCCCGGCTCATTGATCAGGTTGAGATTAGCCACCATATTCTGCTGATCCCCGGAGGACAGGTTGGAGAGAATCGCGAGTTGGTTGTCGTTGGCGAGCCGCTTGAGCACGTGGTTGGAAATCTTAAAGGTTGGCTCCAGGTAGATGCTCATGTTGAACGCCTGCGGACGGTTCACAAAGCTGTTGCCCCGATCGTACTTGCGTGTGAACGGATCCTGGATGAGCACATTCTGCTCGAAGCTGTTGGCGTCCGGAGCGTCGCTGATGGAGTGCGACCAGGTGTAATTGGCGCTGATCTGAACGCCCTGCGACAGGCGGTGATACCAGTTCACCAGCAGGGCGTTGTAGTCGGAGCTGGCGCCGACGTCCTGGAGATCGATTCCGTTGAATTGAGGATAGAGACGGGTACCGGCGTTGATGGCCGTGGAAAAAATCGGACGTCCGTCGGCCAGCGTGCCCGTCGGGTTGATCAGGTTCATGTCGCGGAAATATTGCAGGTCGCGCGCTCCGGTGTGCACGTAGCCGAGGGTGATCGAATCGTTGCGGGTCAGCTCGCGTTGGATCTGCACGCTAGTGTTGATGGTGTAAGCATTCTTGAAATCCGGAGCCACCGTCATGATCGTGGGGGGGCCCGGCAGTGTCGCGCCCGCTAGGAAATTGAAGACCGTCGGAAACGCGGGGGAGCCCGCCTGCGTGGGCGAGAAGTGCGCGGTGAAAGCTTGGGTCGTCCCCGAGTAGGCAAACGCGTTGTACCAGGTGTTCGTGGGCGGCGCCTCATAGAACCAGCCGGTGCTCAAACGAACAACGGTCTTCGGCGTCGCTGTCCAGGCGAAACCCAGCCGCGGCGCCCAGTTTCGATTCGACGTGTTGAATGAACGAGACCAAACGAACGGCGCATTGGCCATGCCCGACGGCGCCTGGAAGCGGTCCCAGCGCACTCCGTAAATCATGAGCAGGTTGGGCCGGATCTGCCAGCTGTCCTGTCCATAGAAGTGATAAAAATACGATTTGTAAGCAGCTCCCGGCACGCCCAGCACCGTGGCGAAGTCGGTATAGCTGAAAGGATTCGCGCCGCTCTTCGCCGCCAGGTAATTCGCGACGCTGGAAAACGTATACGAGCTGTAAACGTCTCCCACCTGGTTGTCATTATTCTCCTGCCAACCGAAACCGCCCTTGATGGAGTGGCGGCCGACGATCTTAGTGAAACTGTCACTGACGCTCGGGATCTTCTCGGCGAACCGATCCCCGGAGCTATGTGTGCCGTTGAACGTCGCGATATTCGTGATGACGACCTCCGGGCCGGGTCCGGTCAGCGGATCTGCGAAGTGGGCTTCGTTGCGGTACGGCTCGGAGAAACGCAGCTCGTTGAGAGCAGTCGGCGAGAAGCTGGTCAGCAGTTGCAAGCCGGCGACGTGCGCCCGGTCGTGGAAGTCGGCCGCGGCATTCAGCGCGTTGACGCCGCCGTTCTGGGTATTAAACGGATACTCGTTGCGGAAATAGTCGTAGCGCAGGAACAACTGGTTCTTGCTGTTGACGATCCAATCGCCACGCACGTTCAGGAATTGCACGTGCTGCACCGTCGGGGCAGTGTCCAGCAGGTTCGGCGCCAGCCCAATCTGGGCGGCGATATTAGGATCAATGGTGGTGGGAACCGGCGTGCCGCGCAACAGATGTTCGTATCCGCCGAAGAGAAAGAGCTTGTCTTTCTTGACGGGCCCGCCCGCATTGAAGGCATAATCGTGCAGGTCGATGGCCGCCGCCGGCTTGTTGGATGCCAAAAGAATTGGGCGCGCACTGGAATCCGGCGGCCGGCCGATGAAATAAAACTCGCCGTGAAAATCGTTGGTGCCGGAATTGGTGATCACGTTGTAAATGTCGCCGGCCGTGCCGCCATACTCGGGCGCGAAGCTGTTGGAGACTGTCTGTACTTCGCGGACATAAATGTCGGAGATCGGAAACAGCCGCAGGCCGTAGCGATCGGTTTCGGTATCCACCATGCCGTCCAGTTGGTAATTGATCCGATCAAGCAGGCCGTTGGTGTTGATGGTTCGCGGAATGCCCAGTTCGGGGTTCGGATGACCGCTGACGCCGGGCTGAAAAAGAATGAAGTTATACGGATTGCGCGACGTAAGCGGGAGGTTGTCAACTTCCGCCAGGCTGATGGTCCGGCCTATGTTGACCTGTGCCGGATCGACCACGGGCGTGCCGCCGCTGACTTCGATCATGGTGCTGACCGCGCCGACCGTGAGTTGGGCGTCGATCGTGATATCGGAACCCGCGTTGAGCACAACGCCCGGCCTCCGCTGCGCCGCGAATCCATCCTTCTGCACAGTTAAGGTGTAAGTGCCGAGCGGAAGGTTCGGCAGCAGGTAAAATCCTGCATCGTCGGTTGATTGCGATCGTTCGAAACCGGTGCTGTCATTCTTAACGCTGACCTGGGCGTTAGGCACCGCGGTGCCGGCCGGATCGGTGACATGGCCGCGCAAGCTCCCGTTGATGGACTGCGTTTGCGCCCAGCCGAACTGCAGTGCCGCGCTGAACGCGCACAGAATGGTGAGGACGATCGGTCGTCCAACTACATGACGCAACATGAACGGTAAGCCCCCTTAATTAGCAATCGAAGCGAAACACCTATTTGTTGGCGTAACACCTTTTCGATGGTGAGTCAAGGAAACCAGCGTGAGATTGGCCCGGCCGCCGTCCGGCGTGTTATAGGTGAATGAAAGCGCCGGGTAATTTTCCGGGACATGCGGCGGTGGGAGGAAGGACCGTGCAAAATCGTATTTTTGGCTGGGGTGCGGCGCTGCTCGCCTGCGCCGGGTGGGGTGCCATTCTACTCGCGCAGACCTCCGGCCACGACCCGGCGGCTGACGCTCTGCCGGTGAGCGTCGATCGCGGCTCCGCCGGGCTTTCGCGGTGGCTTCACGCCCTGCAAACGCGCGCCAGCATGTTGATGGTGACCGCGCATCCCGATGACGAAGACGGCGGCATGCTGGCATTCGAGACCCGCGGCATCGGCGCGCGGGCCGCTCTGTTGACGCTCAACCGTGGCGAAGGCGGGCAGAACGCGATGTCGCCCGATCTATACGACGCGCTGGGATTGGTGCGCACCGAGGAACTGCTGGCCGCGGACCGTTACTATGGCGTGGATCAGTATTGGACGCGTGCCATTGATTACGGTTTCTCCAAGACACCGGAGGAAGCCCTGGATAAGTGGTCGCGTGAGCGCGTCTTGTCCGATGTCGTTCGCGTGGTGCGCATGACGCGGCCGCTGGTCATCACTTCGGTGTTCATCGGTGCGCCGACTGATGGCCACGGCAACCATCAGGTGGCCGGCCAGATGGCGCAGCAAGCGTTTCTGGCGGCCGGCGATCCCAACCAGTTTCCGGAGCAGATCCGCGAGGGACTCCGCCCCTGGTCGCCGCTCAAAGTGTACGCGCGGGTTCCGTCGTACGCGGTATCGCCAAAAGGTCTGTACGATTACGCCACCGATAAATATGTCCCGGTGCGTTTCTATGATTACGTGAACAAGGCGTGGTCGGATCAAAAGCCCTCCACCAATGTGAAAATTCCCGAAGGCGAATACGCGCCCGCCGCGGGATTGACGTTTCTGCAGATCGGGCGGCTCGGCCTCGGTTTTCAGAAGAGCCAGAACAATGGCGTCGGCCTGCCACCACCGTCCGCGTTTACGAGCGAGTATCATCGCTACGGCTCGCACGTGAAGGCGTCGCAGGAAGAAAGCGGTTTCTTCGACGGCATCGATGTGTCGGTGGGCGGCATTACAACCCTGGTGAGCCAGCCGCCGGAATTCCTCAAACGCGGCCTGGCCGACCTTGCGGCGTTTGCCCAGCGAGCGGCCGCTGCCTATGTGCCCGATCATCCGAACGCCATTGCGCCGATTCTCGCCGATGGCCTCCGCGCCACGCGCGCATTACGGGCCGAGCTTGGCTCCAGCAACCTACTGGAGCCGGGCAAGAGCGACGTCGCTTTCGAATTAAGCGCGAAAGAGCAACAATTCCAGAACGCGCTGGCCGCGGCCCTCGGCCTTTCGATGCAGGCAATCGTGGCGCCGGAGCGCGAACCCGCTCCCGGCCGCGGTTTCGGCAGCGTGGAGCCGACCTTCCAGATTGCCATCCCAGGCCAAACGTTTGGGGTGTCGGTGCAAATTGCGAACGAAGGCGCCGACGCCATCGAATTGCGGAGCATCGCGCTGCATGCGTCGGACGGGAAGAATTGGCGGATCCAGCCGCGCGGCGAAGTTTCCAAGACTGTTGGCGCGCATCAGGAGTCGAAATTGCGCTACACCGTTTCGGTTCCAGCGGACGCGGGCCTCACTCGCCCCTACTTCAGCCGGTCCGATGAGGAGCAGGCGTATTACGACCTGAACGACGAGCGCTATCGCAATCTTTCGCTCGAGCCCTATCCGCTCTCGGCCGCCGTCGAGGTGGCGTATCATGGCGTCACGGTGCCCTTAGCCCAGGTGGTGCAGACAGCCCAGCGGACGCCAGGTCTGGGCATTGAGCTCGAGCCGTTATTGGTAGGCCCCGCCGTGTCGATAACAGTTTCTCCGGCGGCCGGTGTAGTTCCGACCGATGCGCGATCCTTCACGTTCTCCTGTACCGTGCACAGCAACGTCAAGGGTCCGGCTCAGGGAGTGCTTCGATTGCTGCTTCCGTCGGGCTGGCACTCCTCGCCTGATTCGGCTCCTTTTCACATGAACCGCGATGGCGAAGACGAGACCGTCACGTTTTCCGTGGTACCCGATAAGGTGCAGCCCCAGACCTACCAGATCGCGGCTGTCGCCGAGTACCAGGGCAAAACTTTTGCGGAAGGTTACCGCATGGCTGGGTATCCGGGTCTTCGTCCTTACCCTTACTACCGGCGCGCCGCCTACGAGGCCCACGGCGTCGACGCCAAGACGGCGCCGGATTTGAATATCGGCTATTTGCCGGGCACCGGCGATGACGTGCCGCACGCACTCGAAAATCTCGGCCTCAAGGTTCGCGTGCTCGCCTCCTCCGATGTCACCCAGGGTGACCTGTCCGGCTTTGACGCCATCATCCTGGGCACGCGCGCCTACGCCGTGCGCCCGGAATTGAAAGGCGCCAATAACCGCCTGCTGGCATACGTGAAGAATGGCGGCGTTCTGATCGTGCAGTACAACCTGCAGCAATTCGATCAGAACTATGGACCTTACCCGTTCAGCCTCGGCGAGAATCCACAGAAGGTGGTGGACGAAGCCTCAAAAGTCTCGCTGTTGGATCCGAACGATCCGGTCTTCACCTGGCCGAACCGCATTACCCCCGCCGATTTCTCCGGATGGGTGGAAGAGCGCGGCCACGGGTTCATGAGCACCTGGGATTCGCGCTACAAGCCGCTCGTCGAAACGCATGACCCCGATCAGGATCCGCAGCGCGGCGGATTGCTCCTGGCGCGTGACGGCAAAGGCGCGTACATCTATGACGCGTTCGCGCTCTACCGCCAGTTGCCTTCTGGAGTTCCGGGCGCCTACCGCATTCTGGCGAACCTGGTGAGCCTCGGCAAGAATCCCGGTTTTCAGAAGCAATCGAATCTGGCGGCGCGCCGCTGAGCGTCCGAAGACCGCCGTCTTTACAGGCTTCGCGTTGTAAAATCGAAACATGAGCGAGGCGGATACCACTCCGGATAGACAGGAAGATTTTCAAATCCCGTTGCCGCCGGCGTCGTTCACGTTTTTGATTGTTTCGCTGCGGGCGCAGGCTGAAATGCAGCTCGGCCTGGTTCAGTTCGGAGAAGAAGAAAAGCCCAAACCCGATCTCCCGCTGGCACGCCACACTATCGATCTGATGGGCATGCTTTCCGAGAAAACCAAGGGCAATCTCACGCTCGAAGAGCAGAGGCTACTGGAGAATTCGCTGACCGAACTGCGCTTCCGCTACGTCCAGGTTTCCGAGGAGGCCGGCAAAGCGGCGGCATCGAACTCTTGAATGCCGGCCGATCCTGTCAAGATTACGGTGCTTGGTTCCGGCACCAGCGTCGGCGTACCCACTGTCGGGTGTCATTGTACCGTGTGCACTTCCAGCGATCCGCGCGATAATCGCCTGCGCCCCTCGATCCTGGTCAGCTACGCCGGTCACAACGTTCTGGTCGACACCACTCCCGATTTCCGCGCGCAGGCGCTGCGGGCCAAGATTGAGCACGTCGATGCCGTCCTGTTCACACATTCCCATGCCGACCACATCCTCGGGCTCGATGATCTACGCCCCTACAATTTCCGGCAGAAAGAGCGCATCCCCATTTACGCCGCCACCGATACCATGGCCATTATTCAGCGCGTGTTTCAATACATTTTCGACGGCGTGAAGAAGGAATCGAACGTGCCGCAATTGGTCACGCACGTGATCAATGGAGCAGCCGTCGATCTGTTCGGTCTCGAATTCCGCCCGGTGCCGATTTTGCATGGTAGCGCCACTATTTACGGTTACCGTTTCGGCGCCGCGGCCTACCTGACCGATCACAGCGACATTCCGGAATCCTCAATGGCGCAGCTGAGCGGGCTCGATGTGCTGTTCCTGGATGCGCTGCGTCACAAGCCGCATCCCACGCATTCCACGGTCGATCGTTCACTGAAAACCGTCGAGGCCTTGCGCCCGCGGCGCGCATTCTTCACCCATATCAGCCACGACCTCTCGCATGAGCGCACCGAGAGTTTGCTGCCGCCGCACGTCAAGCTGGCTTACGACGGACTCGAAATCGTGGTGGGAGATGCTCGATAACGAATGAATGTTTACCGCAGCCTTGACGCTGTGCCGTCGGACTTTGGTCCCACCGCCCTCACCATTGGCAATTTTGATGGGGTGCATTATGGTCATCGGCAGATTCTCAGAAGGGTTGTGGCACTGGCCCGGGAACGCGGCTGGAAAGCATCGGTTTTAACATTTGATCCCCACCCTGCCTGCATCGTCGCGCCGGCGCGCGCGCCGCGCCTGCTCACCACCCCGGAACGCCGCGTTGAATTGATGCGCGAGGAAGGACTGGATCAGGTTCTGATCCTTCCGTTCACCCGCGAATTGTCCCAGTGGACGCCCGAAGAGTTCGCGCGGCGGCTTCTGGTGGAGCATCTGGGGGCACGTGCGGTGCTGGTTGGCGCGAATTTCCGCTTCGGAAACCGGCAAAGCGGGAACGTCGCGATTCTCGCCGAATTGGGCCGCCAGCTTGGTTTTCAAACCGAAGCCATCCCGCCTGTATCCTGCCGCGGCCGCGTCGTCAGCAGCACCGTCATTCGCGAAGCGGTTCTCTCCGGGCGCGTGTCCCTGGCGTCGCGCCTGCTGCAGCATCCGTACGGACTGGAAGGCGAGGTCGTCAAGGGCCACGGG
>DATGII010000235.1:0-35000 GCA_035295805.1 Bryobacteraceae bacterium
GGCCGTCTTCATCCCGTTTTCGGCCTGTTTCAAAATCGCAATGATCTGCTCTTCGCTGTGGCGCGTCCCGCGCATTTTTGTTCTCCTTTCCTGCCCGGAGAACCTACATTCTACGTGGACCAACTGGCGGGGTACAGGTCAATTGGCCTGCAAGCACAAATACACGAAGAGCTTGAATGCGCCATCCGACAGCAGGGTCACCGCCCGCGTCAACTCGGGGCCGGCAGCGAACCACCCATGGGTATGCTTCAGTTTCATGCCGTTCGTCTGGCCCGACTACGCCGGCTCGTCGTCGTTTTCGTCTTTCGACGATTGACTCTCTTCTTCTCGGCTCTCTTCCAGATGACTCTCTTTGGGTGTCACATCCGACACCTTGCGTGATGTCGCAAACGACGCCATCGGTGGTGTCAATCGCGACACCGGGGGTGGTGTCACATCTGACACCGGGGCAGCTGGCCGTCGATTCGTCCCGATGAAGGACTCGTGCCACAAAAAGATATATCCATTGGTATCGCGAACTCTCGGAGCTCGTAAGCGCGCGACCGGCCGGATGAAACCATGGGCCGCGAGTTCAGCAAGGTAGCGTTGTGTCTGACGCTCCCTGATTCCGATCTCTCGCGCCAGTGTCTTCACCGATGGGTGGCAGTCGCCATCCTCTCCCGCATATCGGACGAGCCGACCGTACGCGATTTTTGCGCCAGAGGAAATCTGCGGATTACGAACCAGGGCTTCCGGAATGAATATCCCCGTGAAAAGTTTGTAGGGGTTGAACGGCTGCCCTGGGCGGAGTGCGGCCGGAGGTATATTCTCCAGATGCTGTCGCGCGCCGGCTTTGGGTACACTGGGACCGCCCGATTTCAAAGTCAGACCTCACCGCGGCTCCCGCCAGTGCCGTTTCCTATATTTCCTGGGTAGTCGGGTGGATTTCAGCCGGCAACGAAATTCGTGCCAAATTCGTGCCAGAACATTGCTGTTCTGGCACGTTTGGGCGAACTAGTAGGACGAAAGAACAGTAAGTTACGGGCTATCAATGGCGGTAGGGGTACCGATTCCGTCCCTGGCCACCAACTTTTCAATCACTTACGGATCTTCTAAAACGCAGTTTCATCCCAATCCATTCCAGAATTCATGGTCTGTCGAACTTGCCTTCGCCGGAATGGGTGCGTTTTGGAGAGCCGTGATTGTAGTTTCCTGAACCAGCCTGAAAGATCATATAATCGTCGTGAGTGCACCTGCTGGGCCTTCTCCCAGGATGCCCCGCCCAGGGGGCCGGTAGTGCCCAAATCGAAATCAGGCCCAGGGTTTCAGCGGTTTTTCCCGCACCACGTCGTTCGGGGCTTGTCTTCTTTTAGGAATGGCACCATGATTCTCATAGTCGACGACGACCCAACGTTTTTGGAGGATGCAAGGCAGATTCTCAATCGCGACCGGCAAGTGTTTTTTGCGTCGGATTCTAAACGTGCGGTCGCTTTGGCCGGTGATCTTGGTTTTTCTGTAGTGCTCGTCAACTTGGATCTGCGCTATGAGGATGGGCTTGTGCTCATTCGGGATCTGCGCACACGCTTCTCGGGATTGCCAATCATCGCAATGACGGCATCGCGCCACCATACACTGATTGAACTCGCAAAGGAGTTCGGCGCCATCGAGATATTGCGTAAGCCGATTACGCCGGAATGGAAACCCATCGTAGAACGGGCTCGCGCCATGTCCGCGCGGGCGTAGAATCCATGCCGATTGAGTGGAGCATCGTCGGGACCGTTATATTCATCAGGATTACTGGATATGGCGCTTATGGCCTCCGCGCGGCCGTTCTCCAAATCCTGGTGAGCCGGCTTTTCAAGCCGAGCATGTCGGTATTGCTGGATCGAAGCGGCGCGACAGACGACCCCAGCACGGATGAGTTGCGCCAGCGTGCACAGTTTCTCAAGATGCTCCTTACTCGCAGGAACGCCTCCCGGTGTGCACTTGTAGTCGCATCAAGGCCCCAGGATCTAGGCCTGGGCCGAAGGCTGCGGATCTTTCTGCAATCCGAAGGGATTCTCGCCGAAGTATTCACCGACGCCGATGACGCCAAGGCGTGGCTCCTGTTACGTGCCACATCGGCTTGAGCCGTCCACCTCTGCTGTCACCAGCTTCCCGCGAGGAAAGCCTGGGGGAGGCCCGCGGGCTTTGGAACTCGGCACTCGCACATGTACGCAGCGAACTGGGCCGTGTGGCCGCGGAGAACGGTTTGGGCTGAAATTGCAGGCAGCCTCTCAGGCTAGAGGAATTCGACTCGCCCCCGCCTTACACACTCAAACGCGAACAGGTAACCCCCCGCCGACCAGGCCTGGCACTCGACTCCCATTGGCTCGCCCGACTCGCCATGATGCCATTCGTTGAAGCGGCCCCGGAGGTTCAGTTCCGCGAGCTTGCGTAATGCGTCGGCGGCAGCTTCGAAGTGTCCCGCCTTGACCAGGGCGGCCACATAGATGCCGCCGATGAACGGCCAGATCCCGCCGTTATGATAATGATGCGGCTGATTGGTGGGGTGGTAATAATCGCGCCAGTCCGCGTCGCCCGGCCGGATGGCGGGCGTCAAACTGCGAACCGGGTAAGTATCCAGCCCATGCCGGGAGATGAAGTTCAGAATTATTTGGCTCTCGGTTTCACCGGCAACTCCAGCCAGGATCGCCAGGAGATTCCCGAGTGAATCAAACCACTCTCCGGCCGCCCGGAAGCCTAGGTACGGCAGATAATATTGTTCGCCACGCAAGTACTGCTTGGCGGGAATCCAGCGAGACCGGCCGAGAGAATCCTGCAGCGGATTATCCATGGTGCTGAAAGTGTGCGCGATATGCGGCAGCATGTTTCCATCGCCGCGATACCAGAACAGGCGGTTGATCCGCTCCGCGACGCGGTCGGCGCACTCCCGGTAGCGCCGGCTCTGTTCGGCATCCGAGGCCTCCGAAACTTGGGCGGCCGCGCGCAAGGCCAGCACATACAGACAATTCAGGGTCAAGCCTTTCCCGCGCGTGCAGAACAGGTCTTGCCAGTCGGAGGCTTCCTGCATGCTCAGCAAGCCGCTGTGGTCTACGTCCTGATGCCGGTACCAGCGAAGAATCCGGCGCGTTGTTTCCGGATCCGGCGCCAGAGCGGCGCCGCCGATGATCAACCAGAGGCCGCCATCCGCATAAGCCCGGAAATTCGCTCCGGTTGTCTCGTCGACGTAGTTGGGAATGGCGCCGGCGGCGGACTGGCAAAGTTTCAGACGCGAGACACTCGTCCGGAGGGCATCCTGAATGAGAGGATCGGGAACAAAGCGCGCGCCGAGAGAAGTGATCATGCTGTCGCGCGCCCAGAGCTGATGATATCCGCGGGGGGCTCCGGAAGCTTTGAGGCCCATCGGTCCGCAACATTGCCGGATTGCTTCGATCGCCCCCGTATAGGCTGCCTCTATTTGCTCCAAGCAGACATTCTACGTTATGGGATTACAGATGACCCACCGGCTCATGCGAGCTCTGTGAAGGCCGGCGCCCGGCCTCGCGTTCGAGCGAGCGGCTGACGAGATCCTTGGAGCCAAGCCCGACCGCCAGCGACAACGCCAGCACGATTCCACCAAAGAGGATCCCGAAAGCGAGGCGGATAATGCCGCCGCCGATGCCCAGGTGTTCGAGCGCCATCGCCACCGCCAGAACGACGACGAGCCATCTCACTCCGGCACTGAGCAGGGGTGCATACTGCAGATTCATGTTGACCGCTCCAATCAGGACCGCGCGTGCCAGGAACCGGGAGATGAGTGCGCCGGCGATGAGAACGATTACTGCCGCAATCACGTTGGGCACGTACCCGAAAATGCGCATGACCATTTCAGAGGTCAACGCCACGTCGAACGCGGAAATCCCGATGAGGAAGCCGATGATCATCACGGCCGCCGCCACGGACCGGCTGACCAGCAGGGTTGGGCTATTGGATGGCGAGAATTCCACCAGGCTGGGGAAACCCCACTTCGGAACACCGTGGTCGAAGTCGATACTCGTCAGCGTACGCCGCAAGATGGCGGCCATAATCCACGCGATCAGAGCGGATAATAGGAGCGCGACGATGAGCGCCAGAATTCCAGGCAGCAGGCTGGCAAACTGGCTGAGCACCCGCACCATCGACGCATTCAATGCTTTTCCGACTTGATCCCACATACTTCCTCCTTGGGGCTCTTACGGGTTGAAGCGATCCGGCCAACGCCAACGCGACACCAAATATGGTTTTCTGGCCTCGAACACGGCCGATAACTGTTCCAGGCGCGACTCTACCTCCCGCAGGCCGGCATTTTCCGTTTCCAGGGCATAAGAGGCGATCCAGCCGCGATAGAGCGGCGTCATCGAGCGCAGCAGATGATCGCGGCTGATCATTCGAAGACGATGTCCCAGCGCAAAGTCGTAGACCATCGATGCCCACAAATCGTCCGGCATGTGAAACTGCGCCGTCGGAAGCCGCGCCAGCCTCTTGAGCTCGAGCAAGGTTGTGGGAGGCAGCACGTTTCCCCAAATCTCCTGGAAATTCTGAGTTCCCAGATGAAATGATTCGATCATCGGCTGCACGTCCAAGGGACCGGGCTCGACGGGCGCGGATTCCGGCTCCCCAAACCATGGCACGGGTTTCGATCCGCGAATTCGCTGCCAAAACGGCGCGTTCAGCTCCGTATCACTAAAAGCCGCGCCTAACACGGTGGCCAGCAGGGAACTCAAGTCGGTCCTCTGTGCCGGCATCTGGACGCGGGCGCCGAGATGGGATTCACAGATGCGCAACCCGTGGCAGGCCGCGGCGGAGGCAACCGATGCGACGGGGTGGATATCATAACCGCGGCTCTTGCCCTGCCTGTGCGCCAGGAGCATCTGCAGGAGCTTTCCGGATAAACCAAAATCGGGGCCCATCGGGTTTTGAATGCGCTCGCCGTAAAGCGCCCTGCTGAAAGGGGCGAGGATGCTCCGGTTCAGCAAGCCCTCGGTCCTCTGCCGATCGTATCGGGGCATCACGAGATCGAAGCCGAGTTCGAGGAGCGGTTGAACCAACTGGTACACGACGGTCTGGACGTGCGCCACCCGGAGTTCGGAACCGATCACTACGCAGGCGCGGGCCGCGAGCTTGCTGCTCACGGTCAACACGGCCAGGTAGGAGTCGAGCACGCCCTGTAACGAAGCATTCGCGTTCTCCGGCTCGGCAAGGTTGACGAATGCGACCCCGGATGGCTCGCTTTCTTTCGACTCTGCCGGGTTCGGGAAATCCGGCTTAATCGCGAAGCCTCTGCCAAGAACGACCGCACGGTGGGTAGCCTTCAGGGTGCTCAACACATCCACAACGGCTGCCGGCAGCGCGCCCGGGTCGTTGCCGGG
Organism: Bryobacteraceae bacterium; assembly: GCA_035295805.1. Classification (GTDB taxonomy): domain Bacteria; phylum Acidobacteriota; class Terriglobia; order Bryobacterales; family Bryobacteraceae; genus PSRJ01. The sequence continues at coordinate 5,370 of DATGII010000235.1, forward strand.
ATCGAGAATCCCGATCACAAGATCGGCACCGCCGATTCGTTGGATCTGTTCTAGCTCCGGGTGTGCGATGGTGCCGGATGCCACTCACGCCCTCCCGTGTTCGGCGCTAGCGAGAGTATCCCCAACAACGGGATGCGAACCCACGCCGGCCGATTATTCAATTCGTACGAGAGCTCATACAGCGCTTTGTCCAACAAAAACATTGCAAGCAGGCGGCGGAGTGTCTCTTCATCGCGCGGTAGAAACGCAGACCCCGCCGTCGCCTCGCGGTACGCACGCAGGAATTCGGCTCCGGTCGATCGCTCCCAGAGCTGAGCCCAAGGTCCCAGGGTCTGCAAGTCCTCGGGCCGGCGCGCGGTGTAGTTCATCAGTTCGGCATACGCGGCGTAGCTCAGCGACCGCAGCATTCCCGCCACGTCTTTAAGCGGAGACTGTTTAGCGCGGCGTTCCGGAAGCGGACGAGCCGGCTCGCCTTCGAAATCGAGAATCACGTAGTCCGTCTTTACCTGTAAGACCTGCCCCAGATGGTAGTCGCCATGGATGCGGATGCGCTGAAAGCTCTGGTCGTCCGGCGTAAGGACTTGGAAGCTGTCCAGGATGCGCCGCCGCCTGCCTAATACCATTCCGGCGATATCGACGACTTCGTCCGGCAAATCCGAGACGCTGTCCTTGAGAAGATCAAATACCCGCGCGGCCTCGCGTCGAATGCCGGAAAGCATCATTTGCACGTCGTCCGCGGTGAACGGCTCGGCGGAGAACGCCGGGTCGCTGCTGCCGGCGGCCAGCGCTTTATGCAAATCCGCCGTGCGCCTGCCAAGCCGGGCTGCTGCTTCCAGCGAAATGCCGACCCAGTCCCGCGCCAGTTTCTGGACCGGCGCTTCGGATAACTCGAACAAGTTGGTTGAGAGGAAGCTGGAATCCTCCGGCCACGAAGTGGAGGAACAATTCTCGTAATATCGGGAGAGTTCCTCGAGCGTGAGCTTCCAGCCGTCCCCCTGATTCGGAACGACGGCCTGGAGCAAGGCGAGGGTTGCCGGCTCCCGGTTTCCCGCCGCATAGTCAATCTGACCGGCAAACGGCGGAACGCCGTCGAAGGGAACCTGCTCGGTCAGGAAGCGTCCGAGCTCGCAGTCGGGATTGGGGCCGTCCTGGCGGCGGCGGAACAGCTTTAGAATGAGGTGGTCATTGTAAAACACGGAGGTGTTGCTTTGTTCCGCCGAGGGGCGCCAAACGGGCAATGGACCGGCGCCGGGCCCATTGAACTCGGGCAGTCGTTTGCCGGGTATTCCGCGAATCCGGCCGTTTCGTGTCGGGATCTGCCCGGAATTCTCAATCATGGCGAGAAATGACAGGCAGGCGGCGTCATCGAGCATTCCGTCGTGCAGGTAACCGGCTCCTTTTCGGGAAACGGCCGGCGAGAGAATCGCGTGGGGCGCCGTCCGGAGCAGATCCTCGGCGGCGGGCCCGAAGCTCAAGCCGAGCGGAAGAAAGTACGAGTCCGGCTCGCCTTTCTCGTACTGCACTTCGACCAGGACGACTACGGCGTTGGAGTTCGGCAAGGCCGCCCAATCCGCGATGCGAACGCTGCGAATGGCGCGGGCCTTGCTCCCGAACCAGCGTTGTTTCGGCAGGAACTGAGGAAGGAGCGCGGTCTCAAGCCAGTAACGGCCGGCCCCTTCAACCAGAGATTCCCAACTGTCCGCTTCCAGCGATGGCCGCTCCGCCGGGCTCACGGCGATTTTCGGCGGGCTATGCAGTTCCAGCCAGAGAAACCCGTACGGCGCCAGCGTAAGCCGGTATGGCTCGTGTCCGATTGGCGGGAACTCCACATAGCCCAGCATTTCAATCGGGATCGATCCTTCCAGCTCCGCCAGGTCCAGATCCACCGGCTGCGCGAACCGGGACAAATTCGCGACGCACAGAATCTGTTCCTCGTGATCCCGGCGAAGATAGGCGAGCACCTTTCGATTCGCCGGGCGTAAGAACTCCAGTGTGCCGCGGCCGAAAACGCGAAACAGTTTGCGGAGCGCGATCATATTGCGCATCCAGCTCAGCAGCGAAGAGGGATCACTCTGCTGCGCCTCTACGTTTACGGCTTCATATCCCCACACCGGGTCCATAATCACCGGGCTGTATAGTCTTGCCGGAGTCGTGCGGGAGAACCCGGCGTTCCGATCGCTACTCCACTGCATGGGGGTTCGTACTCCGTTGCGATCGCCCAGATAAACGTTGTCCCCCATTCCAATTTCATCCCCGTAGTACAAAATCGGCGTGCCGGGGAACGAGAACAGGATGCTGTTCAATAACTCGATACGGCGCCGGTTATTATCCATCAGGGGGGCCAGCCGGCGGCGGATCCCCAGATTTATGCGCATCCGCGATTCGGCGCTGTAGGCCAGGTACATGTAGTCGCGCTCATCGTTGGTCACCATTTCGAGCGTGAGTTCGTCGTGGTTGCGCAAAAAAAGCCCCCACTGGCAGGAATCCGGGATATCGGGGGTTTGCGCCATGATATCGGTAATCGGCAACCGGTCCTCCTGCCGGAGGGCCATGTAGATGCGGGGCATGAGCGGGAAATGAAATGCCATGTGGCACTCATCTCCGTCTCCGAAATAGGGGCGAACATCGGTGGGCCACTGGTTGGCTTCGGCCAGAATCATCCGGTTGGCATAGCTCTCATCGACAGCTCGCCGCAGACGCTTGACGATCAAGTGCGTCTCCGGCAGATTTTCGCAGCTGGTTCCGTCGCGCTCCACCAGGTAGGGGATGGCGTCGACCCGGAGGGCGTCGACTCCGAGATCCAGCCAGTACCGCATGATGCCGAGCATTTCTTCGACGACCAGCGGGTTGTCGTAGTTCAGGTCCGGTTGGTGCGAAAAGAATCGATGCCAGAAGTATGCCTGCGCCAACGGATCCCAGGTCCAGTTTGATTTTTCGGTGTCGGTGAAGATGATGCGCGCGTCCCGGTATTTCTGATCGGTGTCGCTCCAAACGTAGAAGTCCCGCTCCGCCGACCCGGCGGGAGCCTGGCGTGCCCGCTGAAACCAGGGGTGCTGATCGGATGTGTGGTTCATGACGAGCTCGATCATCACCTGCAGCCCCCGGTCATGGGCGGCATCGAGAAACGCCTTAAAATCATCGATCGTGCCGTACGCCGGATTGACGTTCACATAGTCGGAAATGTCATACCCGTCATCTTTGAGAGGCGACGGGAAAAAAGGCAGCAGCCAGATACAGGTCACGCCCAGGTCGCGAACATAATCGAGCTTTTGAGTCAGGCCCGAAAAGTCGCCGATTCCATCGCCGTTGCTATCGAAAAATGCGCGGACGTGTACCTCATAAAGGATGGCGTCCTTATACCAGAGCGGATCTTCCGCGCTGCCGGCCTGTTTCATACTCCCGCACCGCGCCTGGAATTGCGCACCTTCACACCTCAGGCCGGAAAACCACGGCGGATAGCGGCGGCAACGTGAGATTCAGGGAATAAGGCCGGCCGTGAATCGGCAGCGGCGCGGGCGACAAGCCGCCCAGGTTTCCTTGCCCCGATCCGCCGTAAAGGGGCGCGTCGCTATTGAGCATCTCTTTCCAATTGCACTCCAGAGGCACGCCAATCCGGTAGTTGTGTCTCGGCACGGGTGTGAAATTGCATACAAATAGGACCATTTTCCGGGGATCGGCGGCCTTCCTAAGGAAAGAGACGATGCTGCGCTGGGAATCGGTGCAGTCGATCCACTCGAACCCGGATGGGTCGAAGTCGAGTTCATGGAGCGAAGCTTCGCCGCGATAAAAAGTGTTCAAGTCCCTGACCCAGCGCTGCAAGCCGCGATGGTGGGGATACTCGAGGAGGTGCCAGTCCAGGCTGGCATCGTGATTCCACTCGGCCCACTGGCCAAACTCGCCGCCCATGAATAACATTTTCTTGCCGGGATGGCCGAACATGAACCCGTAGAGCAGGCGGAGATTCGCGAACTTCTGCCATTCATCGCCGGGCATCTTCGCGATCATGGAACGCTTCCCATAGACAACCTCATCGTGCGAAAACGGCAGGATGAAATTTTCGGTGAATGCGTAAAGCAGGCCGAAGGTGATTTTGTTCTGTTCGTAACTTCGGAAAAGCGCGTCTTTCGACATGTAGTCGAGGGTGTCGTGCATCCACCCCATGTTCCACTTGAAGCCGAACCCCACTCCTCCGAGATACACGGGGCGCGAGATCATGGGCCAAGCCGTGGATTCCTCCGCGATCATCATCACGCCGGGATAAGCCCTGTAGACCTGTTCGTTGAGTTGGCGGAGGAAGTTCAGCGCGTCCAGGTTTTCCTTGCCTCCGCGCTGGTTGGGGATCCATTCTCCCTGCCGTTTTCCATAATCGAGATACAGCATGGATGCCACGGCATCCACGCGCAAGCCGTCGATGTGATACTTGTCAAACCAGAACAGCGCGTTGCTCTCCAGGAAACTCTGGACTTCGCGGCGCCCGTAGTTGAACACGAAAGTGCCCCAGTCGGGCTGTTCTCCCTGGCGCGGATCGGCATGTTCGTAAAGATGCGTCCCGTCGAAGAAACCCAGCCCAGCCTCATCTTTCGGAAAATGCGCCGGAACCCAATCGAGAATCACGCCGATCCCGTGTTGATGCAGGTAATCCACCATCCACATGAAATCCGCGGGCTGGCCAAACCTGCTGGTCGGGGCAAAGTACCCGATGGTTTGATATCCCCAGGATCCGTCGAACGGATGCTCGGTGACCGGCAGAAATTCGATATGAGTGAACCCGGCGTCGTGCACATATTCGGCCAACTGCGGCCCAAGCTCCCGATAGCTCAACCACCGGTTTCCTTCTTCGGGCGCTCGCTTCCACGAACCAAGGTGAACTTCGTAGATGGAGATCGGAGATCCGAGGGCATTCCGGTTGGCGCGTTCTGACATCCACTCCGCATCACCCCAGCGGTGCGCATTCAGATCGCAGACTTTCGAAGCCGTGTGCGGGCGGATTTCAGCGGCGAAGCCGTAAGGATCGGCCTTATCGACACGGTAGGCTTGCTGGCGGGAAACGATATGGTATTTGTAAATGGCGTTTGGCCCGATTCCCGGAACAAATCCTTCCCATATGCCAGCTTGGGGATGGAGCGATAAGAGATTTGCACCGGCGTCCCACTGGTTGTAATCCCCGATGACGCTGACCTGCGCGGCATTCGGAGCCCAGACGGCGAAATGCACACCGGTTTGCCCGTGAACCTCTCCGGGGTGGGCGCCGAGCTTTTCATAGGCGCGGCGGTGCGTGCCTTCCGCGAAAAGATACAGGTCGTAATCGGTCAACCATTGAGTTTGGGTTGGGGTTTGCATGATTTTCTCACGCGTTCAGAAGTAGTAGTCAAAATCCTTCTCGGTACGGACCCACTTCCGCACCCGCAGGATGTGAGCCGGCAGGCTTCCCGGAATCAGCTCCACGTAGTTGCGCGGCCCGTTCCATAAGAACCGCCCGTCGCCAAGCAGATCGTGCGCCTGGAAGCTTCGCAGGGTGTCCAGGCCAAGCGCGCGGTCATCGAGATGGACCCAACCCGCCTGCGTGTGAGCCGTATCCAGGTTGACGATGACGATGATGACGTCCGCCAAATCGCCGGTTGCCTTGCTGTAGCAGATCAGAGCGGGGTTGTCGGTCTCGTGAAAGCGCAGCGTCCGGTCTGTCTGCAAGGCCGGGTTCTCTGCGCGAATCCGGTTGATCCGCGTGATCAGATCCTTCAGACTCCAGGGCGAACCAAGATCTCTATGTTTCAATTCGTACTTTTCCGAATCCCGATATTCTTCGCTTCCCGCTTCGCGAGGCGTATTCTCGCAGAGTTCGAAAGCGGGCCCATAGACGCCGTAATTGGCGCCGAGAGTTGCCGCGAGAATGAGGCGCACCATGAATGCCGCGCGTCCGCCAACTTGCAGGTACTCGGGCAGGATGTCGGGAGTATTCGGCCAGAGATTGGGGCGAAAATACTCTCCCACGTCAGTTTGCGTCAGCTCGCGGAAATAGGCCGTGATCTCCGGTTTGCTGTTACGCCAGGTGAAATAGGTGTATGACTGCGAGAACCCGAGCTTGGCGAGGCGGTACATCAGCTTGGGACGGGTGAATGCCTCGGCCAGGAAAAGAACCTCCGGATGCTTTTGCCGCACGCTGCCGATCAGCCATTCCCAAAACGGCAGCGCCTTGGTATGCGGGTTGTCGACGCGGAAAATACGCACTCCGCGTTCGATCCAAAACAGCACCACGGCTTCCAGTTCCTGCCAGAGCTCACGCCATTGCGCCGTCTCGAAATCGAGCGGCAGGATGTCCTGATATTTTTTGGGAGGATTCTCCGCATACTGAATGGTGCCGTCGGGCCGTTTGCGAAACCACTCGGGGTGTTCCCGGACGTACGGGTGGTCGGGCGAACACTGGAATGCAAGGTCAAGCGCGATCTCAAGGCCCTGTTCGCGGGCTGCTTTGAGGATATGGTCGAAATCGTCGAGCGTGCCCAATTCGGGATGAATAGACGTATGCCCGCCGTCTTCGCCGCCGATCGCCCACGGACTGCCGGCATCCCCCGGTTGCGCGGCCGGCGCGTTGTTCTTGCCTTTTCGATGGGTGGTCCCGATGGGATGGATGGGCGGCAGATAGAGGACATTGAAACCCATGGATGCGACATACGGCAGCCATTTTTCGCAGTCCCGCAAAGTACCATGAGTCTCCGCGCCGGGGCCGCACGAGCGCGGAAACAGCTCATACCAGCTGGAGTATCGGGCCCGCTCGCGGTCGACAACAACGCCCAGCTGTTTCTCGTAACGGCTGGGAAAAATCCGGAGCGGGTTTCGCTCGACGGCACTGAGCAAGCCCGGTTGTCGTGCGACATCGGCGGCAGCGCCGTTCTCTTCTCGTATCCTCTCCGCCGAGCTCAAGAGAAGTTTTTGATCCGCAGTCTCCGCGTGCTCGGCGATCGTCTCGAGTATTCCGGCGCCGATGGCGCATTCGACGGATATATCCTGTCCGGCCGACATTCGCTTCGCCAGGTCACGCCGCCAGGTGCCGAACCGGTCAATCCACGCTTCCAGCGTGTACTCATACGAGCCCAATTTGGAAACGCGGAAGGTGCCGCGCCAGCGATCGTTTCCGATGCGATGCATCGGCGAGCGGTGCCACTCCGAAGCGCAGCTATGGCGGTGCAGAAGCTCACAAGCGATCTCGTCGTGGCCGTCGGAGAAGATGTCGGCTTCCACAGCCACTTCTTCGCCGAGCACCCGCTTGATGGGAAAACGGCCGCAATCGATCTGCGGAGAAACTTCTTCCACCACCACCCGTCGGCGGCCGTCACTGCAAGTGTTTTCGGGGAGCGCCACGGCAACTTTCCCGTCAAGGCGGGCAATTTTGCGGCCAATGTCACCCTGGTTTCGTTAAGACGAATACCAATTCGCTAGAATTCCAGAACGTCTTTTTTGGAGTCAATTTTCGCCGTATCAACACCCGGGACTTTCTTCAGGTCCTCGATCGATTTGAAATCGCCGTGCTTGTTGCGGTAGTCAATGATGGCAGCGGCTTGCGAGCGCCGCAGCGAGAGGCGGGTCTCAAAGTCGATCGCCCTGGCCTTATTCACGTTGAGCGGAGGCAAGGCTTCCGCGGCGTAATGCGTAGAAAGATATTCGAGGACGGCCGCGAACTCCTGTTCGCTGCCTGGAGCGCCGAGGCTGATCATCTTGTTGATGGTGGTCTTCCAGCCGTCGCGATCCTGCCGCAAGGAGACGGAGCGCGCGAGTTCATGGCAGCCGGAGCAGAGCTTTTCCGTCTCCTGGCGGCCCGGGCCGTCGGGCAGTTGGCCCCACAAAGTGTTCGTTGAGGCTCCCGCCGCGAGCAGGAGGCCGGCGCACGCGAAGTTAATGTTCAATCGGGAAACCGAACGCATACAGGTTCTCATCGAAAGTCTCTAGATAAAGCTGGCTTGCTCCACCGGACAATCCTCCGCTGTGGACGAACGAGGTGATCGTTTTGCCACTGTCCCACAGAACCTTGCCGGTTGCGCCATCGAGCGCGTACAGCACGGCGGGCGAGGAGCGCCGGACGCGCTCATCGGCGGAGAGACGCCCGTCACCGGAGTGGAATTCCCCGCTCGCCAGAGCAAACACGACGCCGTTGATGATCATGGGCGTGAGCGGGGACTGCATGTCCCGCGAGATCCAGCCGGGATCGAGCGAGAGCGCGCCGTTGCGATCGGCCAGCTTCCAGGCGGCAATGGCGCCATTGGCGACGGCGCCGTTGGCGGCTGAGAATCCCGAACCTGCAGCGCCGGAGGCTGCAGCCAGCAGCCACCGTACGCCATCGACGTCCTGCCAAGTTGCCAGCGCGCCCGGATCAAACGTCGCAGTGGAATATGCGGGCGTTATGAACAAAGGCATCGAGCGGAGGGAGGCACTGTCGAGAAGGTGAATGCGGCCATCCCGGGTGGCGGCGGCCACCAAGTCCTTGCCTTTGAAGGGGAAGACTACGGGCGAGGAAGAAAATTCGGAACCGGCCGAATACGTTTGTTTCACCAGCAGCGTCTTGGGATCGAGCGCAGCGAGCACGCCCCCGGTGGTCGTCACGTAGAGGGTGCCGTCGGGTCCGAACGCGGGACCAGCGGAACCGGCAACCGTTCCGGCAGGCGGCTGCCAACTGCGGACTTTCCGCGATCCCAGATCCATTGCCCAAATCCCGCGGGCGGCTTCGTTGCAGCCTTGTGCGGCGGCATAGGCGGTGTCGTCGAGGATGACGAAGCCGCGCACATTCGAATCGGGGGGCAGAAATCGTACCGGCGGTTCGGATTCCTGCCCGTTCGAGATATAGAGCGTGCGCAGCATGCCATCGGCGGTAACAGCATAGATTACGGCGGGGGGCCGGGTATTGGGAGCACGATTGGGGGCGGGCGCCGCGGTGGCCGCGGCGGCTAGCGCGGGGGCGATCGTCACCGCGCCTTCCCCGGCTGCGCCAACGGCGCTGCGGGCCGGACCTCCACGACCGCCGAGACCGCCGCCGCTGGCCCCGCTAGGCGGGTATTCGGCGGATGTCGGGCGCGCCAGGTTGGCGGTCAAGCCCCCAGGGCAGGCAGGCGATCCGGCGGACGGCGCCGGGAGCGACGGATGACTCTGCCACTCCACACGCGCGAGGTCTGTGTCCACGGCGAACAGCGAATTCGAACTGCCGCCGACGAAGGCCAGCGAGCGAAAGCCGCGATACCCGATGTACCGGTCCATCAGCACGGCGGGTGTAAGGGAATTGAGCTGAACCGGTTCATTGCCGAGCTTCAACTTCCATAACAGCTGGAATCCCGGCTTTACCAGGGCCGCTTTGGAGATTTTGAAATCGGACGGAATCCAAAAGGAGCGCTGCGCATCGCTGCCGGCGGTCATCCACTCCGCGCCGCCCCGCCCGAACTGCGCAGTGGCGATTCCCGCCGTGGCCAGAATGACTGCGCAGAGGGAAGTTGCTTGCATTAGCCGGGTTCTCATCTCGCTAGCGCCTCCGCTACGGATTTTTCGGCCAGTTGCGCCATCACGCGATAACCGGCATCGTTCGGGAGCACGCCATCGGTTGTGAATTGTTTCTTCAGATTGTCATCGTCCGCCAGGGCGCGGAAGTAGTTCAAGAACGTTGCGCCGCTGCGCGCGCAGTACTTCGCAATCAGTTCATTGACCTCGCCGATGCGTTCCTGCCAGCGCCGGCGCGCCGTCCCGTTGGTAAAACAATCGCAAACGGGCGTGACGGAAGCCAGCACGACGCGAATTCCGTTGGCGCGGGCGAGTTCGCTCATCGACATGAGATTGTCAACGATCATCTCTTCGGTCGCGGTGCCGTGCAGCCCGGCAATGTCGTTTAAGCCCGCGAGAATCACGACCGCCTTGGGATGCAGATCGATCACGTCCTGGCGGAAACGGATCAGCATCTGATCGGTGGTCTGCCCGGCGATACCGCGGTTCAGTCTTGACTTTTGCGCGAAGAAATTCGGATCGGTCCGGGTCCAGAATTCGGTAATCTGATCGCCGAGGAATACGACACGGTCTTCACCGGCGGCCGGCGGCGGCAATTCCGAGTCGTCGCTGCCGTAGCGGATCAGACCGCCCCAGTCGCGCATCACACGATTCTGCGCGGCGACCTGGCGCTCGAGCGATTGCACACGGTCGGAACATGGTTCCTGAGACCAAAGCGCGGCCGCAGTTGTCAGAGCGGCGATGACGGATTGATGGATGGTCATGCTGTCTCCGTTACGGCTTCTGTATGCCGAAGCAGTACAGGATGCTATCGAACGTTCCGATGTAGACGCGGCCGTTGGCGACCGAAAGGCCGCTCCAATGATTCCACGAAGCAATCTGGTCCCCGCTCGACCACAGCTCCCTGCCGGTTTCGGCATCGAGCGCATAGAGGACGGCGCGAGTTGAGCCGGGAATGCGGCGGCTGGCGACGTCGTCGAGCCCGACGTCAGGATACGCCTGGTCGGTGTCTTCGCCGCTTCCATAGGCAAAGACAATTCCGTTTGCCACTACCGGCGGCTCGGCGCGATTCATATCGCGCGAGATCCAGGCGGGAGTCAACTGCCATTTTCCGTTTCTCTCTTCGACTTTGAACGCGGCGATCGCGCCGTGCTGCACGTCCCCGTACTCCACGGGCGCCTTAAAGGCGGAGTGTTTCGGACCCCAGAAGGGCGTAAGCGCCCAGCGCGTTCCTTTGGCGTCTTCCCAGGTAGCCAGCGAGCCCCAGATGCCGGCCGAGGCGAAGTTCACGTCCTCGTTGCAGATCAGAGGCGAGCGATAGAGCGGCGTGCGGTGGTCGTCGCCGCCGATGGATTCGGTGTCCAGCAGGTAGAGCCGGCACTCTTTGCCCGCATCGATCATGAGCTCCTTGCCTTTGTAGTTGAAAATCGCCGGAGTGACTTGCATGTCGAGATCCCGCTTCCAGAGCCAGGCGGCATTGGAAGGGCCGAAATAATCCACCAGTTCAGCGGCCTTGGTTTCGGGGTTCTGCTTGATCCCGACGATGCCGTTGCCGAATGCGCCGACCTCGGGGTTGAAATTGCCATCGCCGGTGCCGGTGTACATCGTTCCATTGGAACTGATGGCGGGCCCTTCACGGCCCCACATGCCGCCGCCGGCCGGACCCCAGCTTCCGACCTTTCCGGTGGCGAGATCGTACGTGTATACCATGTTCGGATTGCCGCCACAGCCTTGCGCCGTGTGCGTGTAGATGACGTTATTCCACAGGTTCAAGCCGTACGGCTTGCCGTTGGGCGGCATGAATTTCGCCGGCGGTTTGATGTCCTCGCCGTCAGCCAGGTTGAGCTGGTGGAGCGAACCATCCCAAGATGCCACGTAGACGGAGTACTTGCCGGCGCCCGCCGGTGCGATGACCGGAGTCGCGGTGATGCCTCCGGGGCAGAGAATGCCGGCGCCGCGCTGGTTCTGCGGCGGCGTGTAGCCGGCGATGAAATGCTTCTTCCAGAGAACCTTTCCGGTTTCGACATCGATGGCGTAAATGTTGTCGGAAACGCCGGTTTCGAGCGCAATCTGCTTGACGCCGGAACCGGTGTTGACGCGCTCGACGATGAGCGGGGGGAACAGAGAGTGCATCTGGCGCGGCTCGTTATCGAGCTTCACCTTCCACAGCAGCTTCATGTTCCGGGCGTTCGCCGGAGTGAGAATTTTTTCGTCCTTCTGCCAGTTTGTCCGCTGCGGATTGTTGCCATCGGTCAGCCAATCCGCGCCCCATGCTGTCAGACAGCCCAGCGCGATCAGGAGTGTCTTGGGTATTCTCTGCATCGGGAGCCCCTTACAATTTCTTGAGCCAGATGTTCCGAATGCTGATCTTGCCGGTTCCTTCGATCTCGAAGCCAATCAGACCGCTCTTGCGGAACTTAGCAGGATCATCATCGATCAGGATGGACATGACGTGGCCGTTGACGATGTGAGTCATGGTATTTCCGCGCGCGATGAGGTGCAGCTGATTCCAATCGTCGATGTGAACGTACCCGGCGAGCGCCTCGCGATCGCCGAGCGTGGCCAGCAGGCGGGGGCTTTTGCCCTCTTCGGTATGGACCACCTGGCCGCGCCACGCGATGATCCCACGCCCAGTGGACTGCTCATAGAACTGGCCGGTGTAGCGATTGCGGCCGTCGAAGTCGAATTGCGGGCCCAGCATGTCCCACTTGGCCTGTGAAGCGAATGGCGGCGGGGTGCCGCGCGGAGCGCCGCTCGGACAAGGCCCCTGTGCGCCGCGAGGTCCGCCGCCACCGCCGCGCGGGCGATTCGGATCCGCGATGGCGCCGCGGTACTGTACGCCGCTGTTGACCGCCGCCCCTTCGCCTTTCATCTCGAGCTTCATTTCGAAGTCGGCCGGTTCGCCTCCCTGCCAGACGAGATAAATGGTGCCGGTCGGCTTTTCGCAGGTAGACTCCACTTCGATGGCGCCATCCGCGACATGCCAGTAGCTCTTGTCGCCGTCCCAGCCGTTTAGAGTCCGGCCATCGAACATCGATGTCCAGCCGGTGTGCTCGTTAAAATCGATCGGATCGGGCTCGCGGAAACCGCCGCCGCGCCCGGCGCGGCTTGCGGAGGTTTGCTGTGAGATGACCGGCATCACAAAGCCGAGGAGGAGAAGGAGAGCCGCCGCGGAGATCACCGCCAGTTTCTTTGCCGTATGGCATCGCATGGTATTACCCAGTTTAGAGACTTCAGCCGCGCGGAGAATGACACCGGCCGGAGACGCCTCGTGTCCATCTTTCGTCTTTCATGGCACATTTATCAATTAATTTCGGCGGCGCAAGCTCCATTTTGCAATACGAAAGCCAAGCCCCGCCGGGCGATCTCCAGCTGCGGGGCTGGACGGACGGGCCCGCGGCGATCCGTTCTCCGCTAGGGAAAGCAGTTATCGCCCGGTTTCCAGCCGCGGTCTCGACCGCGAATTGCACCGTTCCGGACGCCCGGCCTGAATTTGGCAATGCAAAACGCGCTTCGGGCGCCCCCAGTTCTTTTGACTTCATTGCAGCTTGATGGCTTAATCGTTAGCCAGTTTGGGGTCGCAACCAAGCGTTGCGTTACCAGGAGGAGTTCAACATGAATTGTAAACGGATGGCCCTGGTAGTGGGTTGGCTCGCGATGCAGCAGTTCGCCGGGTTGTGGGCGCAACAAACCGCGTCCTCCGGGATTGTGGGGCAGGTGAATGACGCGACGCAAGCCGCCGTAGGCGGCGCCAGCGTGACGGTCACCAATACCGGTACGCACGCGGTGCGGAGCGCGATGACGGATGCGCAGGGGAGTTTTTCGGTTCCCAATCTGGCGCCGGCCACATACGAGATCCGTGTCGAGAAGGCAGGCTTTCAGACGGCGGTAGTGAGCGCGTTCGATCTGCCGATCGGGCAGATCGCGCACCCGGTGATTACTCTGGCGCTGGGCGCAGTCACGGAGACGGTCAGCGTGCAGGCCGACGCGCCGCTGCTGCAAAGCCAGACATCGGAAGTCGGACAGGTCATCGATTCCAAACAGATCAACGATCTGCCGTTGAACGGGCGCAACCTGGTGCAACTGGCGTCGCTGGCGGCCGGTGTTTCCCCGCGCCAGAACCTGCAGCGCGGCGCGACCCAATACGGAACCCGCAACGAGTACGTGCAGGTGGAAGGGGGCCGGGACGGTTCGACGAATTACGTGATTGACGGCGTGTACGTCCGCTCGCTTCGTTTCAATAACCTGTCGCTGCAGCCATCGGTGGACACGGTGCAGGAATTCACGGTTCTCCGAAACTCTTTCTCCACAGAGTACGGGCAAGGCCAGGCCGTCGTGTCCGCGGTCACCAAATCAGGGACCAACGTCGTCCACGGATCTCTGTACGAGTATCTGCGAAACGACAAGCTGGATGCGCGCAACTTCTTTGCGGCGCAGAAGCCGGAATACCGCCGCAACCAATTCGGCGGCACGGCCGGGGGGCCCGTGATTCACGACAAGTTTTTCGTTTTCGGGGGCTATGAAGGGCTTAGGACGGTGCAGGGGCTTCCGTTCCTGGCCGCCGTTCCAAACCCGACGCTGCTGACCGGAGATTTTTCGAGCGTCAGCACGGTCATCAAGGATCCGACGACCGGGGCGCCTTTCTTCGGCAACCAGATTCCGAAAACGCGGTTTTCGAATTTTGCGAAAGTGCTGGCGCCGACGATTCCGCTGCCGAACCGGACGGGCTCGAATAACTTCGGCACCGCCAAGAGTTTCCTCGACAACTCCGATACGGTGACGTTCCGCGCCGACCAGGTGCTGAGCTCGAAGAACAGCCTGTTCGAGCGCTACATCTGGTTCGACGGCTCGCAAATCAACCCGTCGGTTTTCTCGGCGACCAATTTTCCGCAGAGCGGACAGAACCTGTCGGTGGGCGACACCTGGAGCGTGACTCCGACGTTCATTAACGAGCTACGTGTGGGCTACAACCGGGCCAACCACCTGGACGCGCCGATCAGTCTGAACGGGCAGAACTGGGTGCAGCAGATCGGGCTGCAGAACCTGGCGGGCGCGACCGATCCAATCGACTACGGGCGCCCCGGCTTCACGATGTCAGGCTTTACCGGAAACGGCGAAGGCGGCATCACGCAGGGCGCGATCGAGAACATCTACAGTGTGTCCGATGCGGTGAGCAAGGTCGCGGGTAAGCATACGATTCGTTTTGGAATTCAGGCGCAGAATCGCCGATTCTTCCAGATCACGGAAGTGCCGCCACGGGGCGCATTCACGTTCAACGGGCAGTTCACCGGCACGGCGGGTAATGCCAATAACGCGATCGCGGATTTTCTGCTCGGCTACTGCTCGGCGTGCGGAGGCGCTTTCGGCAGTTCGCGCTCGAACTACCGGTCCGGCACGATTGCGCCTTTTTTCGATGACGTGTGGCAAGTCAGCCGGAAGCTGACGGTGCACCTAGGCGTGCGTTACGACTACCTCGCGCCGTGGAAAGAGCAGAGCCACCAGGAGGGCGCTTTCGACCCGGCGAGCGGAAAGATCGGATACAACGTTGTGCCGACCAATATTCCAGCAAGCCTGGCTCCGCTGATCATCAATCAAAACGGCTTTTATCCGGAGGGAATCATCCAGCCGGACAAGAATAACTGGTCGCCGCGCATCGGTATCGCCTACAGTGTCACGAACAGCACGGTAATTCGCAGCGGTTTCGCCGTGACGTACGACAACCTCAACCTGAACGAGCTGCAGTTCACTCGCCTGGTGCCGCCGTTCTACGGGAACTACACGCTCAATCCGCCGGTAAGCGCCCCGCTGCTGGCCGATAATTTATTTCCCAGCCTCAACAACATCTCTCAATTTCCGGCGCCGTTCTCGATAGACCCGGGCAACCGGACGCCGTATTCGTCGCAGTGGAACTTCAACATCCAGCACAGCTTCAAGCGCGACTACGTGTTTGAAGCGGCGTATACGGGCAGCAGCACGCACAAACTGGCGAAGCGGTTCAACCAGAACCAACTCGATTTCGGGACGACGCCGGCGATCCAGCGCACGCCGTATCCTCAGTTCCAGGCGGGCATCCTGACTTCCGCCAATGATGGCAACGCCAATTTTGAAGGGCTCTCGCTACGGCTGGAGAAACGGTACTCGACAGGCCTGTTCTTCCTGGCGAACTACCAGTTCTCGAAAAACATCGATAATAACTCGGGAGAAGTGGAAGCTAACGACACGGCGTTCCGCACCAACAAAAGCCTGGATCGAGGCCTTTCTCGCTACAACCAGACGCACCGCGCGGCGATCAGCGTCGGCTATGAGCTTCCGTTCGGCAAAGGCAAGCACTGGCTTGCGAAGGGCGGCGCCGCGGCGTACCTGCTGGGGAATTGGCAGGTGCAAAGCATCGCCAGCATCCTGAGCGGATTCCCGCTCACCCCAACTGGAACGAACGTCTGCAACTGCGGCTCCTTCGTGCCGCAGCGCGTCAACGCAGTCAAGACGGGTTTCGGCAATATCGATAACCCGACGGTGAATCACTGGTACGATCCGACGGCGTTCGCGCTGCCTGCGCCTGGTTTCCAGGGCAACGCCGGACGCAATGTCGTAATCGCGCCGCCGCTGCGCGACCTGGATTTTTCCGTGCTGAAGAACTTCCCGATCAACGAGCGCTTCCGCCTGCAGTACCGGGCCGAGTTCTTCAATATTCTGAATCACCCGAATTTCGGACCGCCCGACATGAACATCTCCAACGTCACGGCCGGCGTGATCAGCACGGCCTATGACGGCCGGGACATTCAAATGGGATTGCGCCTGAGTTTCTGAAGGCCCGGCTCAGGCGTAGCTGGACGCGCCGGAGCTGCGCCCGCGGCGTTCGGCCGTGATGCGTTCCAGGTACCCGCTCTGCCGGAAGGCCTCCATAGGCTCTTCCGGCAATCTCTTTGAGGCGCGCCACTCGCGGATGACGGGCCGCACATCGGCGGCGAATGCATCCTGCAGGCACGATTCGGCACGAACCAGGTCCGGCGTCTTCTGCGCCATCGCGAGCTGCTCATAATCCACGAGCGCGGCCTTGGCGAACAACTGCTGCGCCATAGTCACCGTCTGGATCATCGCCTCGATCTTGCCTTTCAAGTTGTGGCTTTGATCGATGGTGTAGTCGATGTCGGCGCGTGCTCTGCTCTCCCATTCGAAATAGCGGATCTCGTGAAAGATGCGAAACACCTGGTAGGGATCGATGGACCCGAGAGTCAGATCGTCATCGGCGTAGCGGCGATCATTGAAATGGAAGCCGCCGAGCATACCCTCGTCAAGCAGCCAGGCAACGATCTGCTCGATATTTTGCGAGGCATAGTGATGCCCGGTGTCGACCAGTACCCGGGCTTGCGGGCCCGCGGCCCGGGCCAACTGGAGCGCCATTCCCCAATCGGCGATATCGGTGTGGTAGAACGCCGGCTCGAACGGCTTATATTCGACCAGCAGGCGCTGCTTCGCATCCAGCTTTTGATGCACGGCGGCGAGGTTTTCGGAAAACCACTGCTTGCGGCGGCGGATATTCGCCGTGCCGGGGTAATTGGAACCGTCGGCGAACCATAAGGAGATATCACGGCTCTTCAGACGGCGCGCCAGGGCGACGCTATCGAGGCAGTGCTGGAGCGCGCGGCGGCGCACGGTCTCTTCGGGGTTGCCAAAAGATCCGTATTTGTACTCCTGATCCTGGAAGAGGTTGGGATTGATCGCGCCGGGACGGACGCCGGAGCGGCGCGCCGCCGCTTCAACAGCAGGAGCATCCTCCAGACCCTTGGGAAAGTCCCAGAGGACGTGAAGAGCCACCGTCGGACAGACTCCGGTACAGGCATGCACCTGGCCGGCGTCGCTGAGCTTTTCTTCGGTGGTCGAGGCGGCCGCGGCCTGGAGAAATTTTCCGAAGCGGGTGCCGGTATTGGCAAAACCCCAGGAGGGTAGCTCGATCCGGAATTGATCGAGGGCCGTCCAAACGTTCTCCGTAAGTTCTGAATTCATGGTTCGAAAAGAATCGCACACCTAGTCTAGGGCGAACCGCGCGGCGGCGCCACTCAATTTTGCATTGCGCAACGGCCGGATCCGGGCGCGAGCCGGACACTCGCGGGTAACGTTCTGAGCCGCATGGGGGCGTGTGTTTCTTGCTACGAAATCGCGATTCCCGGGTGGGGAGATTCTCTGCCCCGGCGTCGCACCGAATATAATGCTTTTGCCCGGCTGGGGGAACGGGGATTCGTGTCTCCGCCGGGGGAGAAAGAAATGATAGCAACCAAGGAAACCGTGGATCGTTCCGGAGTGCGGCAGGCCGTCGCGTCAGGGGCTGGGGTATTACGGCTGGAGCCGTGCTGGGTGCCGCGCTCGTTTATGGTTCCCGGCCGCCGCCTCAAACTTCACCCCGATGATCTGTACGCCTTCGGCGGCAATCGCGGCGGCATCAACGAGCGCTGGTTCTCATCGACTACAAAAGCATCGAATGGACCGCTGACGCGCAAAGACGAAGGCCTGAGCTATGTGCGCCTCGACGATGGCACCCGGTTCCTGCTCAAGGATGCCGTGGAGAGCGCGGGCGACGAGTTGATCGGCGCCGATGTCATGAACCGCGAACACGGCTGGAACCTGCTGTGCAAGTTCTTCGACAACATGGGGCCCATCCCGCACCACATGCATCAGAGTGACGAGTTAGCGAAAAAGGTCGGCCAGAAGGGCAAGCCCGAAGCATACTACTTCCCGCCCCAGTACAACCAGGTGGAAAACAATTTCCCCTATACGTTCATGGGCCTGGAACCCGGCACGACGAAGGACGACGTACGGCGCTGCCTGGAACGATGGGACCAGGGCGAGAACGGAATTCTGAATCACTCGCGCGCGTACCGGCTGGAAGTCGGCGCCGGCTGGCAGATCAATCCCGGCATTCTGCACGCTCCGGGTTCGCTGGTCACCTATGAGCCCCAGGTAAACAGCGACGTGTTCGCGATGTTTCAATCGCAAGTGGAAGGGCGCATCGTCGATTGGAGTCTCCTGACCAAAGATGTGCCGCCGGAATATCACCGCGATCTGGATTACCTGGTGAGCATGCTCGATTGGGAAGCCAACGTGAATCCTGAATTCGGCAAAAGCAATAAGGTGTATCCCAAGCCGGTGAAGCCGGTGGCGCAGATGGAAGCGGAGGGCTATCGCGAGCTGTGGATCACGTACGGAACCGCGTTTTATTCGGCCAAGGAACTGACCGTGTTGCCGAAGCGGAAAGTGACGATCCGGGATGCGGCGGCGTACGGCCTGATCCTGACGCAGGGGTATGGACGATTCGGCAGGCACATGGCGGCCACACCGAGCATGATCCGGTTCGGCGAGATGACGCAGGACGAATTGTTCGTCACCGCGGATGCAGCGCGGCAGGGAGTTGCCATCGAGAATCTAAGCGACACGGATCCCCTCGTGATTTTGAAGCACTTCGGACCGGGCAACCCCGATGCCGAGCCGCTGCGGCGGAAATAGTGAGGACCTGATGAGCGTCACGAATCAGCACAAATCGCCGGCGCTGCACAATGCCATGTGGCCGGGCCTGGTGGGTAAGGGCAGTCCCGGCGCGGAGCCCGCAATCGATCTCGAAACAATGCTCAACCTGACCGCGGCGGCCGAAGTCGATGGCATCCGGTTCGATGGAGTCGATCTTTTTCTGTTCGCGCCGCATGTCGAGATCGATTCGACGCGCGACGATTTGAAGCGGCTCGCGGACCGGATAGTATCACGAAACTTGGTGGTCGGCTCGCTGGTAGCGCCCGTCTGGCCGCCGACCGGCGGAGGATCGGCGATGGGCTCGGACGAAGACCGGAAGAACTTTCTGATGCAGGTGCGCAAGGCATGCGCGATCGGAAAGCAGCTCAAAGAGATCGGGATCCGGCGCCACGGCGTTGTGCGGATTGATTCCGCCGCGAGCCCGGCCGAGTGGGCCAAAGACCCGACGGGGAATACGCGGCGCATCGCTGAAACTTTCCGCGAAGCATGCAGGATCGCGGAAGATCACGGCGAGCGGCTGGCTGCTGAAGGCGAGATTTGCTGGGGCGGCATGCATAGCTGGCGGCGGATGACGGAACTGCTCGAACTGGTTGACCGGCCCAGGACACTGGGATTTCAGGCCGACATGGCGCACACCCTGCTGTTCACGATGGGTTATAACGCGCCCGAAGATCGCATTCTGCCGCAGGAATTCGACTGGAGCCAGACAGAAAAGCTCGACCAGGCGATCGGCTGCATGACGCGCGCACTGCGGCCGTGGACGATCGATTTCCACGTCGCGCAAAACGACGCTACCGTAAAGGGTTCGGGCTCGCACGACAAAACCGGGCGCCACTGCCTGCCCGGCGATCCGAAAGGAAAGATGGACGTGGTCCGTGTCGCCGGAGCCTGGATGCGCGGCGATGACGGAGAGCCGACGCGCGCCTTCCAGCACATCTGCTGGGATGGCTGCATGTTCCCGAACGAAACGATGATGCGGCGGGAGACGTGGCGCGACATTCTTGCCACCATGATCGCGGTCCGCAACGCTCACGGTTGGAATTAGCGAATGGCTGCGAAAAAACCGCTGAATATCGGGCTGGTCGGATATGGCTTCATGGGCCGGACGCACTCGAATGCGTTTCTGCAGGCGGGGCGGTTTTTCGACCTGCCATATCGCCCGGTCTTGCAGGCCGCATGCGCGCGGAATCCCGAACGGCTGAAGGCGTTCGCGGAGAACTGGGGTTACCAATCGACCGAAACCGATTGGCGCCGGATGATCGAACGCCAGGATATTGACCTCATCGACATCGCCAGTCCGAATGACACACACGCGGAGATCGCCATCGCCGCGGCCAAGGCCGGCAAGATGGTGATGTGCGAGAAACCGCTGGGCCGCGACGCCACGGAAGCCAAAGCGATGACGGAGGCCGTCGAAACGGCGCGTGTAGCCAACATGGTCTGGTATAACTACCGGCGTGTTCCGGCCGTGATGCTGCTCAAGCATCTCCTCGATGAAGGCCGCTTCGGAAAGATCTTTCATTACCGCGCCAAATTCCTGCAGGATTGGACGATCTCCGAGGAGCTGCCGCAAGGCGGCGAGGGCCTGTGGCGCCTCGATGTGGCGGTGGCCGGAAGCGGCGTCACGGGCGATCTGCTGGCGCACACCATTGATACGGCGCTGTGGCTGAACGGATCCATCCGCGAAGTGGCCGCGATGACGGAAACGTTCATTAAAGAGCGCAAGCACAACCTGACCGGAAAAGTGCAGCCGGTGGGCATTGACGACGCGAGCGCCTTCCTCTGCCGCTTTGCGAACGGCGCGCTGGCGACTTTCGAAGCCACGCGCTACGCCCGCGGCCACAAGGCTCTCTACACCCTCGAAATCAACGGGGAGCACGCCTCCGCCATGTGGGACCTGCACGATCTGCACCGGATTCAGTATTTCGATCATCGCGATGAAGGGCAGCTTCGCGGCTGGAGAAGCATTCACGTCACCGACGGGGATCACCCTTACATGAAGCGCTGGTGGGTCCCCGGCTTGCAGATCGGGTATGAGCATACCTTCATTCACCAGGCGGCCGATTTTCTGCAGGCGCTTGGCGAAGGGAACGCCGCGCCGCCAACCTTTCGCGACGGCCTCGCGACCGATCAGGTTACCGATGCCGTTCTCCAGTCCGCCAAAAGCAGGCGATGGGAGAGAGTCCCTCTCGCTCAAGCCGGCAGTGCCGCGTGACGGCGACATATCGCGGCCGCCGCGCGGCCGTTATCGAAAACGAGGCGGTCCGGCTCACGGTGTTGGAAGAAGGCGGCCATATAGCCGAGATCTTCGATAAGCGCGCCGGCGTGAATCCACTGTGGACGCCGCCATGGCCCTCGATCGAACCATCCCTGTACGATCCCGACACGCATCCGGAATACGGCAACGGTCCCGATGCCCAACTTCTGGCCGGAATCATGGGGCACAATCTGTGTCTCGATACTTTCGGCGCGCCATCACCCGAAGAGTATGCGGCGGGCATGCCAGTTCACGGAGAGGGTGCGGTGGCGCCCTACGAAATTCGGCCGGCGCGCGACGGCCTCGTCATGATGGCCCGCTTGCCGCTCGCAGGACTCTCATTCGAGCGGCGCATTCAGCTACGCGGACGCGCTGTGAACATCAAAGAAGCGGTCGAGAACCTGTCGGCAAGCGATCGCCCCATCGGCTGGACCCAGCACGTAACACTAGGCCCGCCGTTTCTCGAGTGCGGCTCAACCCTGTTCCGCGCCTCTGCGACTCGCTCCAAGAGCTTCGAAAACCAATTCGGGAGCGCCGATTACCTGCGTCCAGGGGAGGAATTTGAGTGGCCGCGCGCTCCGCGGCCCGAAGGCGGTTTCGCCGATTTGCGAGTGCTCACTCGACCCGCGCCCTCCGGAGCCTTCACGACGCATCTGATGGACCCCGCCCGCGAGCACGCCTTCTTCGTGGCGTTCTCCCCGGCATTTCGGCTCGCATTCGGCTACGTGTGGAAGCGGCAACACTTCCCTTGGATGGGGATTTGGGAAGAAAACCACAGCCGTGTCCATGAGCCGTGGAACGGCCAATGCCTCGCGCGTGGAATGGAATTCGGCGTCTCGCCGTTTCCCGAGTCCCGCCGGGCTATGACGGAACGCGGGCGGCTGTTTGGCGTGCCCTCCTATCGCTGGCTGCCGGCCCGCAGCCGCCTCGAGGTGGAGTATTGGGCGGTCCTGCAGGAAGCGGAGGAGGTTCCCGAGTCTCTCGATGTGCCCGCGTGATGGGATCGGCAAAACTTATCGGGATGCAAATATTCGGGACAATAATCGCTATGAGGCTCACGCAAAAAGAGAAGGCCGATCGATTCCGCGCGCTGCACGAGGCGCCAGGTACGTTTGTAATACCGAATCCGTGGGATGCCGGCTCGGCACGGATACTCGCCGGTCTGGGCTTTCAGGCACTGGCCACGTCGAGTGCTGCCTCGGCGCTTGCGCTTGGCCGACAAGATCACGGACTGACGCGAGAGGAGGCGCTGGAGCATAGTCGTTTAATCGTCGATGCGACGGAATTGCCTGTCTCGGCCGATCTGGAACGGGGCTTTGGCGATGCGCCGGAAGCAGTGGCGGAAACGGTGCGGCTGGCGGCGCAAGCGGGGCTGGTAGGGTGCACGATCGAGGATGCGACGGGTGACGCGAACAGGCCCCTATACGATTTCGATCTGGCTGTCGAACGGATTGCCGCCGGGGCCGAAGCGGCGCGGGCGCTCCCGTTCCCCTTTATGCTGACGGCGCGGGCACACAATTTCCTGTTCCCGAATGCGGGCCTGGACGACACGATCCGCCGGCTCCAAGCCTACGAAACGGCGGGCGCCGACGTGCTTTTCGCTCCCGGCCTGGGGGATCCCGCCACGGTGAGAACGGTTTGCGCGGCGGTTTCGAAGCCGTTCAATTTCATGGCGGGCATCAAAGGAAAATCCTTTTCGGTGAGCGAGCTGGCGGCGGCCGGCGTCAAACGGATCAGCCTAGCCACGTCGTTGTATCGGGCCGCGATGACCGGTTTTCTCAGCGCGGCGCGCGAAGTCAAAGAGACGGGCCAGTTCGGATTCCTCGATCGATCAGTGAACACGCCGGAACTGATCGAGCTGATGCGAGCGTGAGCGGCGGAACGGCGCCGCCCTAATTGGCCGAACCGCCGCTCCTGGGCACGTGGACGGACATGATGACCAGGCGGCCCTCCACCTGGGTGAAGGAGTGGGCGGTATTCTCGGGAATCATGATGTAATCGCCTTTGGCGATGCGACGCGGCGTGCCTCCTTCGAGCTTTGAGCCGGTCCGGTTTTTGTCGTTGGTGCGCCGCTCGTCCTTCAGTTTGCCGCCTATGGTCAGGACTCCGGCGCCATCGACCACGTATACGATCTCGGCTTCCACATCGTGGATGTTGGGATTCGTATCAATTCCTTGCACGCGATATTCGAGATTTACGTTGTAGGGAGCCGCCGAGAGAATCGGCTGAATGAAATTCGGCTGATCGGGCTTGCGTTCTTTTTTCGCTTTCTCAATCATGGCCTGAACGTCGGCGGCGCTGCTGAAGCCTTTTGCCACGGGCTGTTGCGCGCCTATAACCGCGGCCGCGCACAAAAATGGAATGACCCAAGCGATTCGCATCTTCATTTCTCCTCTGTTTCGGATTCCGAACTTCCCAGCGACGGCCTGTGCCGTCCGCCAGAGATTATACAGCCCCGCGCGCCCGTATGCGGCCGACAGACGGGACCCGACAATTTGTCCGGGAGCCGACAATCTGACCGGCTCCGGGGCCGGAACCGGACGGGAAGGTGGCGGCTTCTCAAGCACTTACACGAAGGTTAACAATGGAACCTGCCTTGCGATATACGGATCGAGCGCAATCATATGGGCTTGTTTCTTCTCCTGATCACGTGCACATGTTGCGTAGCGGGCCTGGTGGTTGCGCTCGCTGTCCGTAAAGCGGCGTCACCGAAGACCGCTCATCCGGTCACGGTGGAGTGGATCGAAGAACTGTCGGTCTCGCGATACCAGCCGATGCTGCGGCTGCTGGACGAGCGCGACGTGCGCGCCCTCGAACGGCGCGCGGGCGTGGAGCCCGAGCGCGTGGCCCACTTCCGCCGCGAGCGGGTCCGGCTATTTCGCGAGTACCTGAAGCGGATGCACGGCGATTTTGCGAGCATCTGCCTGGCACTGAAGGTGGTGATGCTGCAAGCCGACATCGATCGCCCAGACCTGGCCACGACGCTGGTGCGCGCGCGGATCCGGTTCGCGATGGGCATGATTTTGGTGCAGGTGCACCTGATCCTGTTTGAGATGGGCATTGGCAACGTCGACGTGCGCGGCCTGTTGACGCTGTTCGATACCATGCGCCTCGAATTGCGGACACTGACGCCCGAATCGGCTGTGTGGGGCGGTTAGCCGTCCGCGCCGCGAAGCCGTGGCGCGCTTGAACTTCCCGGGGAGCGGGCCTATAGTGAAATCGGGCAAGGGAGAGTACTGTATGGAGACAATTCCCGCTGTATCGCTCAACCTGACCGGTGAAGAACTAACGGTCCTGCGTCAACTGCTGGAGAGCGAACAAGCCCGGATGCTGGTCGAGATCCGGCACACCGACCACCGCACGTATCGGGAAGAACTGCGGCGGCGGCTGGCTTCGCTGGAGCACATTCTCGATCAGTGCCGCGGGTAGGCAGTCACACGCTGACCACAGGGCAGGGAGACTGGCGAATAATCGCGTAAGCGTTGGTGCGCAGCCGCCCGAAGACGCCGGAAGCCGAACCGCGGGCGATGACGAGGGCATCGGCGTTGATGCGGAGCGCGACCGAGCTGATGACATGCGCGGGCTCGCCGCTTTCGACGAGCAGTTCCGCGCGGGCGCCCGTTTGTTTGCGTAAACTCTCCAATTCAGCGAGGGCGTTTTGGCGGAGGCGTTCCAGCCATTCGGCTGCCATGGCTTCCGGATCGTCGGAAAAGGGCGCGGTGGCGTGGACGAGCGTGAGCTCGGCGGCGAACTCGGTCTGCAAGCCCATCGCCCAGTCGAGCGTCTTACTGCTCTGCGGACCCAAATCGACGGCGCACAAAATGCGGCGTAAGCAATCGGCGGCGGGCGGCGGAGCATGCTCGAGGTGGGCGCCGGTCCAGACGGGACAATCGGCGTCGTGCAGAACCTTGGCGGTGTTGGAGCCCAGGATGAATCGGCGGAACGGGCCGTAGCCGTGGGTGGCCATCACAATCAGGCCGGCATGCTCGTCATGGGCAAACTCGACAATGCGATGGGCCGTATCGCCTTCCCTCACGACGCGCCGGACCACCAGACCGGCCAGCTCGGCGGCCTGGAACTGGTCAAGTTCTTTGGCCACTTCGCGGGCGCGGTTGCGGTAAAGCTCACTCAACACGGAATCCGGTCCGGCCGCATCACCGAACTCCATAGCGGGCGGCGTGAATACGTGCAGCAGCACAAGCTCGGAACGGAAATGGCGGGCCAGCAGCGCGGCGTAGCGTAGGGCGCCACCGGAGCGCTCTGAAAAATCTACCGGGGCAATAATTTTTTCGAGCGTTTGCATCGAGTCTCCGAGTTTCAGCCCGAAACGCGTTCTCTGACATGCGGGCCCATGTCGACAGGCGGGCTGCCCGGGCGCATGCCAAAGACCTGCTGCATATACCAGCGGCTCAGGCTCAGCGCTTCGGTGAGCGGGTGTTCTCTCCGCATTTGGGCATTGGCTGAGAGGTCAACCACCAGGTAACCATCATAAGAACTCTGGCGGAGGAAGCGGGCGATCGGCACCATATCGACATCGCCTTCGCGAAGGAGTTCCTGGCTGACGCCGTTGCGCGGATTCCGCAACTGCAGGCTGCGGAGCCGAGATCCTGCGCTATCGAGCAACATCAGCGGGCGCATGCCGGCCCGCACCGCCCAGTCCGGATCGAGACCGAAGGAAACGAAGCGGGATTCGGTGTGGGCCAGGGAGTAGCGCCACTCGCGGGCATCCTCGCGCATTTCCGAGAGATGGTGGCCGGCTATCAAACCGAGGCCGAACTGCATGAGGTCCTGGCCCATGCGGTTGAGCTGGTAGGCCTGGGTTTCCAATTCCTCAGCGGTTTTGGGAGATCCGTCCGGCTTGTCGGCGGGATGAAAATCGACGAAACGGGCGTTCCAGCGGCTCATCAGGCGAGCGGTTTCCAAAATGCGGCCGCGGGTCTCTTCCGCGAGGGACTTCTCCCAAATTGAGCCCGTATCGGCGATGATGGCGGGCTGCAGCTTATTGTCGTGGAGGGCCTCAAGCGTGCGCGTGCGCAGTTCCGGCGCGAGGAAATCGGAGGCGAGTTCCAGCCGGCGGTAACCGGCGCGCTGAATGCTGGTAAAGGCTTCGTCCAGAATTGACGCGAGACGGACATTGCGCAGCGCGGCCTCGGTCAGCCACAGGGACGTGTGCGCCGCGAGCAATGGATTATAGAGCCGATTCCGCGGCTGCGAGTGTGCCAGCGCGGCGCCCGCCAGGCCGAACAGCATTTGGCGGCGAGTGTGCGAGACCGATGCATGGTCCATGCGACCTCCTAAACCACCCTACAGTCCACTATAAGACGTGGACCTCCGAAATTCAATGCGAGGGGGCGGAGGAGCCGGCCCGGATTGCGCTCAAACGGCGGCGTGTCGCGCCGAAGCGCCCGCTGCTACGCGCGGGCCATGTAGGAGCGGAGGCCCCGCTGGATGCGGTGCACCGGGCGGTTGCGGCGATAGCTCCAGGCGACCGGAGACATCAGCGAAATGAACAAGAGCGCCGAGTAGAGGATTCCGTGTTCCATGGCTCCATTGTGAAATCGATCCGCTACAGCCGCCAGTTCTGGCCGTAACCCGCGGGTCACGATGCACTACGCTGGTACTAACCGAGGTTAGCAGGCTTATTCCTGGCGCAGGACGGCGATGGGATCAACCAGCGAGGCGCGGCGGGCGGGTAGGAATGCGCCCAGAGCGGCGGCTGCCAGCAGTCCGCAGACCACGAGCAGCACCAGCGGCAAGTAGAAATACGACGAACCGATGATGCGGGTGGCGGGTTTGCCGGCGAGGAGGCTGAGCGCAAGTCCAATCGCAATTCCGACTCCGGCCAGCAGCATGCCCTGGCGCAAGACCATTTTCAAGACGCCGCCCGGGTCGGCGCCGATCGCCATGCGAATCCCGATCTCGCGCTGCCGGAGGCCGACCGAATAAGTCATCAGGCCATAGAGGCCAACCAGCGCCAGGATCAAGCCGAGCAGGCCCATGCCGCCGATACTGTCGACCAGAATGCCGAGCGTTTGCCGCGCCCGCTGGTCGAAGTATTCTTCCATGGTCCGCATGCTGATGATGGGCTGGCCGGCATCGAGGGAATGGACCAGATCCCGCAAGGGACCGGCCAGCGTGCTGGACGGTCCGGATGTCTGCAGCAGGAGCGTCATCGCGGGCGCCGGGTTCTGGGATAGCGGAAGGTATATGAAATCGAACGGCGGCTCGACGACGAACACATACTTACTCGGGGCGGCAATCCCGACGATCTGGATGAGCGGCCCATTCGGACCGTTGAGGCGGAAGTGCTTCCCGACGGCGCTGCCGTGCGGAGAGTACTTGCGGGCGAAGCGCTCGTTGACGATGGCGACGCGGGGCGAATCGGCCCGGTCGGTGGTTTGAAATTCGCGGCCATCGACGATGCGGGTGCCGGAGGCGGCGAAATAACCGTCGCTGACAGTATTGGAGAGAATAGTCAGCGCTTCCGTGCCCGTCGGCAGGGCGAAGCCCTCGGGCACTACGCGGCTGGCAATCACGCCGCTGACTGCCATGGGAACTGCCTGGACGAGAGCCGCCGAGCGGACTCCTGTCAGCGTGCGGGCCTTGTCGAGAAGGCGCTGATAAAACTGCTGGGACCGGTCGGGCGTGTAGCGGGCGAGGCTGGGATTGAAACTGGCCATCAACAGGTGGTCGGTGCGAAAACCCATGGGTGACGCGAGCAGAAGGGCGGCGCCCCGATAAGCCTGGGAAGCAAATACCAGAAGCACTAAAGAGGCCGCCACCTGTGCGATGACCAGCGCGTTTCTTCCCCTAAATCGCCGCGGCTTGCCGCTTCCGGCGCGCCCGGCCTTCAAATCGGGCACCAGATCCGGCTTGGCCGTTTGGATCGCGGGAATCAAGCCAAACAGAACGGCGCTGAACAGCGAAACGGCGATCGCAAACAGCAGCACACGAGCGTCCAGCCGAGGGTCGATAATAACGGGAACGTCGCCGGGAACGGGCAGCCGGGACAACAAGTCGATGCCCACTTGCGCTACGAACAGGCCGAGCGCTCCGCCGAGCAGAGCGATCAGCAGGCTCTCGGTCAGCAACTGGCGGATGAGACGGCCGCGGCCGGCGCCGATGGCCACGCGCACGGCAATTTCGCGCGATCGGGCGCGCGCCCGGCTCAACAGCAGATTCATCACGTTCGCGCACGCGATCAGCAAGACGACCACCGCCAGCACGAGCTGAAACCCGATCACCGTAGCGTTGAAAGCATTCCCTCGAAAGCGGGCCATGAGATCGGTATCGACCACCAAGGTGGAGGTCCTGTTGCTTTCCGGATAGGCTTGGGACAGTTGCCGGCTGATCACCTGCGCTTCGGCAGCCGCCTGCGCCAGGGTGACGCCGGGCTTCAGGCGGCCGTGCACGAACAAGGAACGAGACGCGCGGTCTTCGAGCAGGCTCTGCGACGCATCTCCCGCCAGGCGGGGGCCCATCGCCATCGGCGCGTAGAGCGCGCTGCGTATCAGCACGTAGGGTCCGGTAAAGCCTTCCGGGGCCACCCCGATCACGGTGAACGCGATGCCGTTGAGAAAGATGGTCTGCCCGATTACATCGGGGCGGGCGCCAAATTCGCTCTTCCACAGATCGTGGCTGAGGACGACCACGGCATCGCGCCCCGGAACCTGGTCTTCGTCGGGCCGGAAAAAGCGGCCGAGGTCCGGCTGAAGTTCCATCACGGAAAAGAAATCGCTGCTTACCAGAGCGCCAAACTGCATTTGCGGCAGCGCTTCCCGCCGGGTAGCAAATCCGAACGGCGTCAAGCCCGCGGCCGCCAAGCCGGCAAAGGACTGCGCCCGCTCCCGGAGATCGCGAAAATCGCGGTAGGAAACCGGAGAGAACTGCGAGATGGAAGCAAGGCTTTCACCGCGCAATTGCGATTGCACCTGGACCACGCCGGATGGGTGCGGCACCGCCATCGGGCGCAAGATGATCGCGTCGGCCAGGCTGAATATGGCGGCATTCGCGCCGATTCCCAAGGCGAGGGAAATAATCGCCACCAGCGCGAACCCGGGGTTCTGCCGCAAGCTGCGAATCGCGTACCGCAGGTCGTGAAGCATGCGGGGCGAAGTGCATTTGGCTTGCCAACCGAACTATTGCAAAATGAGGCGGAAGCGGGCCGGCGTGCCCGCGCCAACTGTCCGGTTGTGGGACGCGCGTCTTCAGCAGCGGGATTCAGAACGCGGGCGTTTCATCGGCGTCGAGGCTTTCGGCGAGGCGCCGAATCTGTTCGGCCGGGATGAAGGGCGCCTGCGCGGTGGTGCGGCCACTTTCGACGGCCTCCACGTGCTGACAGCGGTTTTCCAGGGCCTTCCTGAAGTCGCGATTCTGGATCA
>DATGII010000236.1:0-8322 GCA_035295805.1 Bryobacteraceae bacterium
GCGCGTCATCGTAGACGATCCGCGTCTTCGGGTTGTTCAGGACATCGTAATCCTGCTCGGAAAAGTAACGCGTCGAGGTCGGCGGAATCGCCGGCTCGATCTCGCAGACCGTGATGTGCGCGATACCGGGGTATCTTGTGAACGTGCCCGCGGAAACGCCCGCGCCGAAACCGATGCCGAGCACCGAGCGCGGATGCGGGTGCAGCAGCGCCGGCAGATGCCCCACCATGCGCTGGAGCTTCATATCGTAGGGCTCGGTGGTGGCTTCCACATGGCCATTGACATCGACTTCCACAGCGCCATCGCTCCACATGGTGATCGCGACCGAAGAATTTCGCCCCTCCTTGGTATAGATGACGGTTCCGTCGGCAATCGAGGCGCGCCGGCCGTAGGCGATGACTTTGCCGGGAAAGGGCGTCACGGTGCGGACCAGCACGCCGGCTGCGATGAGGGCGACCACCAAACCCGCCGCGAGCCCGCGCGAATGCCGCGCGCGCGGCGCCAGCATGAAGAGCGCGCTCGCGGCAGAAACGATCAGCAGCACGCGCTGCGATTGCTGGGTCCCGATCCAGGGCACCAGAATCAGGCTGACGCCGAGAGCTCCGACGATCGCGCCCAGCGTGTTGGCGGCGTAGACCGCGGCGACGAGCCGCCCGGAATCCGCGCGATACCCGGCGGCCGCAGCGCAGGCCAAGGGAAAGCTCGCGCCCCACAGCAGGGTCGGCGGAAGAATCGCCAGCGCGCAGCGCGCCAGGTCGACGCGGAATGTCTGCCAAGGCGTGCCGTTGAGCAGAACGGCGTTGCTCATGGACGGCATCCAGACAGCAACCATGTACGCCGTCCACGCGATGCCGCCGGCTAACAAGATCTGGCACCAGCCCAGCGCCTGGCGGGCGCTCTCGGGACCAGAGCGCGCCCGGAGCCACCACGATGCGGCGCCGCTTCCCAGGGCCAAACCAATCAAAAATACGGCAAGGATGATCGAGAACACATACACGGTCGAGCCGAGCATCATGCCCAGCAGGCGGGTCCAGATCACTTCGGCGCCGAGCGCGCAGGCGCCCGACAGCGCGATGGTCAGGTAGACGTAGATGGACCACGAGACGGGAACCCGAGACTCAGCCCAAACATCGACGACGCCGGTCCAGG
Source organism: Bryobacteraceae bacterium (assembly GCA_035295805.1). Lineage (GTDB taxonomy): Bacteria > Acidobacteriota > Terriglobia > Bryobacterales > Bryobacteraceae > PSRJ01. The sequence goes on from DATGII010000236.1 coordinate 1,150, forward strand.
CCGACATGGCAAAACTGAACAGCGCGACGGTCAGATTGATCGCCGCCGCCACGTAGGTGGCGACATACGTATCGTGGATGCGCAGCAGGTAGAAACCCGCCAGCAGGCACCCGAAGACCGCGCCCGCCGTGTTGCCGCCATACAGCAAACCCCACCACGAAATGCCGCGGGGCGTCGCTTCGATCCAACGCACGATGGCCGGCAGCGAAGCTCCCATCAATATGGTGGGCGGCAGCAGGCAGACGGCGGCGATGGCGCCGCGCAGCAGCATGCTCGGCAGGCCGTGCTCGGCGCTGGCGAAATAGACGCGCTGGATAGCGGGAATCTCAATGAGCGCCAGCAAGCCGAACAAAGCCGTTCCGGCTTCCAGGGCTGCGTAGACGAGGAGCGGATTTTTTGCCGACGGGATCAGCCTGGGCAGCGCGAGGCTCCCCAGGCAGAGGCCACCCATGTAAGTTGCCAGCAGGATGCCAGTGGAAACGGAGGTGGAGCCAATGGCCAATTGCAGCAATTGGAACCATACGATTTCATAAATCAGAGCGGCGCAGCCGCTGCCCGCAAACAGGAGCAGCACGGGCCATCGCGCCATCCCCGCGGTTCTGGAATCGGTCTCCCACTGGGTGGTCATGAGGGTTGATCTTCCACTATACCCTCGGGCCGGAGCCATGCGATATACTTGCCGTCGAATGGCCAGCAGAAATACAGTTCTAACCGGATTCCTCCTGGCGCTCGGAGTGGCGGTGCCGGTAGTGCTTGCCGTAGAAGCCGCGCATCAGCCGACGTGCGACCGCGAATGCCTGATTGCCGCCACCGGCAGTTATCTTGATGCCATGCTGACGCACAACGCGGCGGCGCTGAAGGTAACCGCCGATGTCAGAGTCAGCGAGAACGGCAAGCCGATCGGTTTAGGTGAAGGCCTCTGGAAAACAGCCAAAGCGATTCCGTCGCGCCAGATTTTCGCGGACGCATCAGCCGGCGAAGCCGGCTTTTTCGGGATGGTGGCGGAAGAGAACGGGGAACGCGCGGAGCTGGCGGTACGCCTGAAACTTCGGGGACAGCGGATCGAGCAGATTGAAACGCTGGTATCGCCGGAGGCCCGCTAGCTACCAAACGCGGCAGGCGTTGGCGCTCACCATGGGCTGGCCGACCTTGCACGAGAACGCTTTCTGAAACTCGGGCATATTCTGCACGGTGCCGTTGACGCGGAAGCGGCCCGGCGAATGGGGATCGGTGAGCGCGCGCATCCGCAACTGCTCCGGCGCGATGTTTTCGCAAAACACCTGAGCGAAGCCCAGAAAGAAGCGCTGCGGCGGGGTGAAGCCGTCGACTGTGTCTTCCCTGCCCTCGAGCGTGTCCATCAGGGCCATCAGCGCGATGCGCACGCCGCCGTTGTCAGCGGTATTCTCGCCCAGAGTGAGGCGGCCGTTCAGCCGGACATCCGCCACCGGCGTAAATGATGAGTATTCATTGGCCACGCAGGCAGCGCGTTTTTCGAATTCGGCGGCGTCCGCGGGAGTCCACCAGTCGCGCAGGTTGCCGGCGCCGTCGTATTTGCGGCCGCTGTCGTCGAACCCGTGCGTCATTTCATGCCCGATGACGGAGCCGATTCCCCCGAAGTTCACGGCTCCATCGCGCCGCGGATCGAAGAAAGGCTCCTGCAATATGCCGGCTGGAAAATTGATGCTGTTGGTGGAGGGGATGTAGAAAGCGTTCACCGTCGGCGCGGTCATATTAGTCCACTCGTCTTTCTCGGTGGGCCGGCCGATACGCTCCATGCGCAGATCGTGCAGGACGGCGGCGGTTCGCGTAAAATTCCCGAAATAATCGTCGCGCGCGATCCGCGTCCTGGAATAATCGCGCCACTTGTTGGGATACCCGATATTGCGCGTGACGGCATGCAGCTTCGCGACGGCAGCCTGGCGCGTCTCCCCGCTCATCCACGGCAGAGAATGGATATCTTTTTCCAGGGCCGCCACCAAGGCGTCCACCAACCGGCTGATGCGCTCCCTGGCTTCGGGGCCGAATTCGCTGTCCACGTACTTGCGGCCGAGCAGGTCGCCGAGCTCGCGATCGACATCCTGGAGACACCGGCTGGCGCGCGGGCGGGGCTCTTTGGCGCCGCCCAGGTAGCGGTCCCAGAAATCGAAATCCTCACGTTCGAACGGCTCGGAAAGGCGGGAAGCCGATTCGCGGATGAGATGATAGGCGAGATATATTTTCCAGCTCTCGACCGGCTCGGTCCTGAGCAGAGTTTCGAGCTGCCTGAAATAATCCGGCTGGCCGACGTTGAGAGTAGCGAAGCGCGGGGCGCCGGACCCGGTGAAATAGGCATCCCAGGCGAAGTCCGGCGCCACGGCGGCGAGCTCACTGGTCGAGAGAATGTGATAGTTTTTTTCGGGAACGCGGAGCGAAACGCGATCGGCGGAAGCGCGGGCGAGCCTGATCTCAAGGGCGAGGACCGCCTGGGCATGCACGGCAGCGGCGTCGGCGGATTCGCCCGCCAGTTGCAGCATTTTCTTGACGTGCTCCTGGAACCGGCGGCGGGTCTCTTCAGACTTGGCGCCGGCGTCGAGGTAATACTCGCGATCGGGCAGCGAGAGGCCGCCCTGCGTGAGAGAGGCGATGGTGCGGCTGGAATCGCGGGCATCGGGTCGAGGCCCGAAGGCAAAGAGCACGCGCACTCCAAGCAGGTGCAGACGCGCCACTTCGGCGGCCATCCCGCGCATCTCTTGAATATCCCGGATCCGGTTCAATTCCGGCAGCAGGACCGAAATTCCTTTCTGATTGACGGCGGCGGTATCGAGGCAGCTCTGATAGTAATCGCCGATCTTCTGATCGAGCGCGCTCCGGCCGGGTTGATCGACGGCGGCGCTCTGCAGCAGATCGAGCAGCACTCTTTCAGTACGGCCAGCCAGCTCGGCGAAGCGGCTCCAGCGCGAGCGATCGGCGGGCAGCGGGTTATGCGCGATCCAGCCGCCGCAGGCATATTGATAGAAATCGACACACGGCTCGGCGCCGCGATCGATCGCGCTCGCGTCCACGCCGGTATCGGCGGCGGCCAGCAGGCCGGCGGAGGCGGACAGCAAGACGAAAAGGCGGAAATTCATAACAAACCAGTCCGATTTTAGCGTAAGAGAGCTACCCGCGCCGCCGCGACCGGCGGCCAAACAGGTAAAATGAGGGACATCGCTATGAAAGCCGCTGCCGCCATTCTTTTGTGCTGCGCGCCGCTGGTTCCATTCGCGGCCGGCCAATCCAAGCCGAAAACGGCGCTGGATAAAGCCACGCTGGAAGCGTACCTGCGCCACGTCGAGCTGTATCGCAGTGAAGTGACATACAAGATCGACGATCCAAAGCCGTCGAAAGAGCTGCCCCATTTTTACGACGTGCTGGTGCATATTTTGTACGACGGCGGAACGCGCGATGAGCTCTACTACGTATCCGACGATGGCCAGCACATTGTCAGCGGCGACGTGTACAACATCAACCAGAACCCGTTTCAATCGAATATCGAGAAGCTGAACACGAAGGACCAGCCGTCGTTCGGCGGGGCGAGCGCTCCGATCACCATCGTCGAGTTCGGCGACCTGGAGTGCCCGGATTGCCGCATGGAAGCTCCGCTGCTGCATCACAATGTGCCGGAGACGTTCGGGGATAAGGTGCGGGTCTACTTCAAGGACTATCCGCTGGAATCGATTCACCCGTGGGCGCGCGCGGCAGCCATCGCGGGGCGCTGCGTCTATCATCAAAACGCGGAGACGTTCTGGAAATTCTACGACTGGATCTATGATCACCAGCAGGAGATCGAACCCGACAATCTCAAGTCGAAGATTCTGGAATGGGCGGGGCAGAGCGGGCTGGACGGAGCCAAGCTCGGCAGCTGCATCGACACGAAAGCGACCGAACCGGAAGTAAACCGCAGCATCGCCGAAGGCCAGGCGCTGGGGATTCGCGGCACACCGACGCTGTTTATCAATGGCCGCAAGATCGGCGGGCTGCAATGGCCCGACCTGGAGCTGGTACTCAACAACGAGCTGAAATACCAGCCGGCTAAATAAGCCCAGCCACGCCCGACCCCATCCCGGCAGGCGAAAGGGGTGGTGCGCCCCATTTTCGGCTTGACATTCAACGAAATTAGTACTAATTCATTAGTATGCGAAGACGAAGCCGGACGCTCACCGAGCAGGAGCTGGAAATCATGAAGGTGATCTGGGAGCGCGAACGCGTCACGGTGCGGGACGTGTATGAAGCGCTGCTGGAGCGGCGGAAGGTGGCCTACACCACCGTGATGACCATGATGAAGATCCTGGAGCAGAAAGGCTTTCTCAAGAAGTCTCAGGAGGACCGGGCGCATGTGTACCGGCCAGCGCAGGCCAAGCGGCAGGTAATCGGCGCGATGGTCAAGGAGTTCGTCAACCGCGTGTTTAACGGGTCGGCCGAACCCCTGCTGGTGCACCTGGTGGAGGAACATCACCTCTCCCAGAAGGATCTGGAAGAAATCGCACGGCTGCGGAGGAAGTCATGATCGAGAGCAACCTCCTGGCGTGGAGCCTGCAAGCCGCGGCGCTGGCCGGCATAGCCGGACTCACGGCCGCGCTGCTACGGCCGCAGATTCCGAGCGCGCGCTTGTTCTACTGGCAGATGGCGCTGCTCGCCTGCCTCGCTCTGCCCCTGCTGCGACCGTGGAAGCACGAAGTGATCACGGATAGTGTCAGCGTCGAGATGGTGAGCGTGGCCCGGCCGTTGACCGGTTCCGGTGGATTCCATATTTCGCTGGATCAGGCAATCTTGTGGCTGCTGGGGGCAGGGATTGTGGCGCGGGCCGCGTGGCTGGCGGCCGGGTTCCGGCAATTGCGGCGGTACCGGCGAAGTTCGCGGCGTCTGGAACGGCGCGACGGCGCGGAACTGCTGCTCTCGGCCGATGTAAGCAGCCCCGTGACCTTCGGCGCGCGGCGGCCGGTCGTGCTGCTGCCCGTGCGGTTTCCGGAATTCGATGCGCGCGTGCGGGAAGCCATTCTGTGCCACGAACTGCTGCACGTGCGCCGGCGGGACTGGATCTTTACGCTCGCCGAGGAATTTGTGAGGACCCTGCTGTGGTTTCATCCGGCGATCTGGTGGCTGCTCTCCCAAATCCAACTGGCGCGTGAGCAGGCGGTGGATCGGGAAGTAGTGGCGCGGACGAGCGCGCGCGAGGAATATGTCGATGCGCTGCTGGCGATCGCGGGCGCGCGGGCGCAGCCGGACCTGGCGCCCGCTCCGCTGTTCCTGCGGCAACGGCATCTGAAACAACGAGTAGTTTCGATTTTGCAGGAGGTTGGTATGTCAAGAACGCGTCTGATCTCTTCCCTGGCTGCCTCGCTCAGCGTGCTGGCGGCGGCGTGCTGGATGGTAACGGCTACATTTCCACTGGCGGCGGCTCCCGAACTGGTGGCCGATTCGGCCGGAGTGAGCATCGACTTGAACGGCGCGACGTTGATGCACCGCACACCCGTGAAGTATCCGGACGGGGCGCGAGCGCGCGGAGTGCAAGGCGCGGTGCTCGTGCAATTGAAGATCGACGCGAGTGGCAATGTCGCCGACGCCCAAGTACTGAGCGGGCCGGAAGAGCTGAGGCGCGCCGCATTGCAATCGGTGCTGAACTGGCACTTTACTTCGGATTCGGCGGGCAGCACGAGGCTGATGACGATCGCGTTCCAATTGCCGGCGGCGGGAACCCGGCCCGCGGCGCCGCCCGTCTCCGGGCCGGCCGAACCAGGGGCGGGACGCGCGCCGGACCGGACAATCGAATGGATCCGCATTACGGGACTGTCGGACCAAGCGCGGACCGATCTGAGTTCGCGACTGCCTGCGGCGGGACAGAGGCTCTCGGACGAAGGCTTACAACAATTGAGGCAGACAGTGCGAAGTTATGACGAGCACCTGGCGGTGACGGCGATGCCCGCGGGAACCAATGTGAGGATTCTGATCAGCCTACCGCCGGTGGCGGGAGAACCGGGAGGCGCGCCCATTCGCGTCGGCGGCAACGTACAATCCACCAAGCTGATCGCGCAGCCGAAGCCCCGGTACCCGGCGGAAGCGAAACAGGCGCACGTCCAGGGACTGGTGCAACTGGAAGCCGTGGTCGCGAAGGACGGCACCGTGGCGAACCTGACCGTGATCAGCGGGCATCCGCTGCTGGTTCCGGCCGCGGTCGACTCGGTGCGGCAGTGGGTTTATCAACCCACGTTGTTAAACGGCGAGCCGACCGAAGTGGTGACGCAGGTCGACGTCAATTTCACGCTGGCGCCGTAGATCGACGGGAACGAAAACGCCGCGTCGTCCCCGGTCTGGTTATTCGTAGCGGAGGACTTCGGCGGGGAGAATGCGGGTTGCGTTGCGGGCCGGATAAATCGTCGCGAGAAAACTTACCAGGATGGCAGCGGCGGCGATCCATAGTCCGTCGACCCAGCGGGCTTCGAAGGGGACGAAGCTCATCGAGTAGACGGTTTCGTCCAACGGGACCCAACGGTATTTGTCGGCAAAGTAGCTGAGGGTATAGCCGAGCACCAGGCCCACGCCGCTTCCCACGATGCCGATCAGCACGCCTTGCAGCATGAAGATGCGGCGGATCTGGCGGCGGCGTGCGCCCATCGACATGAGGACCGCGATGTCGCGGTACTTTTCCATCACCATCATTACCAGCACGATCAGAATGTTGAGGGCGGCGACCAGCACGATCAAGCCGATGGTGATGGCGGTAACGATACGCTCGGTACGCAGAGCGGTGAAGAGCTGCTTGTTGCGTTCCATCCAGGTAGTGGTGGTGTAGCGCGGACCAATCACCTTTTCGATTTGCTTGGCGAACTCTTCGGCACGGTTGAGGTCGTCAACCTTAATCTCCAGCTGATTGACCACGTCGCCCAGGGAATACGCGCGCTGCACGGCAATCAGGGACGCATAGGCCCAGTTGTCGTCGATTTCGAAGAAGCCGGTTTCGAAAGCGCCGGCTACGCGAAACTGGCGCGTAACCGGGCGGGGGCCGAATGGCGTCAACTCGTTCACAACCAGGCCGACGTTGGAGTTGACGGTCATACCCGTATCTTCGATGTAGCGCGCACCGAGAATGATGGCGGGCGGATTGGCGTTGGGGTCGCGCAAGCGATCGATGGAGCCCGATTTGAGGCGGCGCAGGGA
>DATGII010000237.1:0-19668 GCA_035295805.1 Bryobacteraceae bacterium
AACATTCGTCTCCTCGATCCTCTGCCCTATGTGCCGTTCGTGGACCTGATGCGGCGCGCCTGGCTGCTGATTACCGATTCGGGCGGCATTCAGGAGGAGGCGCCCTCACTGGGCAAACCGGTGCTGGTCATGAGGAACAAGACGGAGCGTCCGGAGGCCGTGGCCGCCGGAACGGTGAAGCTCGTGGGAGCCGATGAAGAGCGGATCGTCGCCGAAGCTACGCGCCTGTTGGACGATCCCGCCGAGTACACGCGCATGACGCGGGTCCACAATCCGTACGGCGACGGGCATGCCGCGCCGCGCATTGCCGACGCGCTGGTCGAGCGTTTCAAGTAGCTCGGGCGGCCTCGCCCGTAGCGGGCGGCCGCTACCCACCCGATCCCAAAGGTATATCATGGAAAATCGCGCGTTTTTTGAAACGGAGACCTACACGTGGCTTATTCAAGCGGACGTCACTTTTTACAGATTCCCGGCCCGACTAACGTGCCCGAGCGCGTACTACGCGCCATGGGCCGGCCGACGATTGATCATCGCGGCCCCGAGTTCGGGCGCCTCGGCCTGGAACTTCTGGAGGGCATCAAAGCCATTTTCAAGACCCGGGGACCGGTGATCATTTTCCCCACCTCGGGCAGCGGGGCCTGGGAAGCCGCGCTGGTCAACACGCTGAATCCGGGCGACAAGGTGCTGATGTTTGAAACCGGCCAGTTCTCCTTTCTGTGGCAGGAGATGGCGGGCAAGCTCGGCTTCGACGTAACGTATCTGCAAAGCGACTGGCGTCACGGCGTCGACGCGGCCCAGATTGAAGCGCAGCTTCGCGAAGATACGCAGCACAACATCAAGGCCGTGGGTATCGTGCACAACGAGACTTCTACCGGCGTCGCAAGCAACGTGGCCGCCGTGCGCAAAGCCATGGATCGCGCCGGCCACCCGGCTTTGCTGATGGTCGACACGATTTCCTCGCTCGGCTCCATCGACTACCGTCATGACGAATGGGGCGTCGACGTGGCCATCGGCGGCTCGCAGAAAGGATTGATGCTGCCGCCGGGCATGAGCTTCAATGCGTTGAGCGAGAAGGCGCTGGCCGCGAACAAAGCGTCGCGCATGCCGCGGTCGTATTGGGACTGGCAAGCCATGCTCGCCAACAACAAGAACGGCTATTTTCCGTACACCCCGGCCACTAATCTGCTCTACGGGTTGCGCGAGGCCTTGCGGATGTTGCAGGAAGAGGGGCTCGACAACGTGTTCGCGCGCCATCGCCGCCACGGAGAGGCCACGCGCCGCGCCGTCCAGACCTGGGGATTGGAAGTGCTTTGCCTGAATCCGGCCGAATACAGCAGTTCTTCCACCAGCGTCCTGCTGCCCGCCGGCCACAACGCCGATGAGTTCCGCAAGGTGGTTCTGGAGCAGTTCAACATGTCGCTCGGCAGCGGCCTGGCGCGCCTGGCCGGCAAGGTGTTCCGGATCGGTCATCTGGGCGACTTCAACGATCTCATGCTGGCCGGCACGCTGAGCGGCGTCGAGATGGGTCTGGAGATCGCCGGGGTACCCCACAAGAAGGGCGGCGTAGCGGTGGCGCTGGAGGTTCTGACGCAGGCCGCCAAGGGGATGCACCTCGATGCAGCCCACGCCCGCGGGTAGTCAATCCCGTTCCAACGTCGCGGGCGAATCCGCGCATCGGCCTACCCACGTACGCCACGTCGTGCTTGCCATGACGGTGGCGGCGTACATGATCACCTACATGGATCGCCAGGTGCTGGCGACTTCCCGGCCGGCGATCATGAGGGAACTCGGCATTTCTCTGACAGCCATGGGCTGGATCACTTTCGGCTTTCGCATGGCGTACGCCTTGTTTCAGATTCCGGGAGGCTGGCTGGGCGATACCATCGGCGCGCGCCGAGCTCTGACGCTGGTGGTGAGCTGGTGGAGCGCGTTCACCGCGCTGACCGCGCTGGCGTGGAGCGCCGCTTCGATGCTCGTCATCCAGGTGTTCTTCGGTCTGGGTGAAGCGGGCGCTTTCCCGATCGCCACCCGATCCCTGTCCCGCTGGATGCGACCCACCGAACGCGGCTTTGCACAGGGCATCACGCATGCGGGCTCCCGCTTCGGCGGCGCCATCACCCCGACCATTGTCGCGTCCGCGATTATTCCTTTCTTCGGCTGGCGGGCCGCGTTTTATGCCTACGGGGTTCTGGGCGTGATCTGGGCCCTCGCCTGGTTCGTCTACTACCGCGATACACCCGAGGAGCACCACCGCGTGAATCAGGCCGAGCGCGAGCTCATCGGGGGTGGCGCGCGCCGCAAGAGCACCGCCAAGGTTCCCTGGCGCCAGATTCTTTCACACGGCAATCTCTGGGTGCTGGCCGTGATGTATTTCTTCTATAACTACAACCTCAACGTCTATCAGGATTGGTTCCCGACTTATCTCCAGCAGGCCCGGCGCATGAGCCTGGGGCAGATGGGCGTCTACGCCAGCCTGCCGCTGCTGGCCGGCGTGGTGGGCGATCTCGGCGGCGGCTGGTTCTCCGACCTTGTTCTGCGCCGCACTGGCAACGTCAATCTCGCGCGCCGCTGGGTGGCCATTGCCGGTTTTCTGTTGTCAGCCGGCGCAACGGTGCCCGCCGTGCTGAGCGCCGACCCTCACGTTTCCGTCGCCTGGTACTGCGTGGCGTTCTTCGGCTTGGAGTGGACCGTGGGCATCTCCTGGGCCGTGCCGCTCGATATCGGCGGCGATTTCGCCGGTTCCGTGTCAGCCGTCATGAACATGCTGGGGAACATCGGTGGAGCGGTCGCGGCGACGGTGGTCACCTATACCGCGGCGCGCTACGGTTGGAATGTGCCCTTCCTTATGACCGCCAGCCTGTGCGTGATTGCCGCGGTGCTCTGGCTCAAGATTGATGCCGGCCGGCGGGTGAATGCATAGGGGCGCGACCAAGGTGTATCCGCCGGTTGGCCGTGCTATGATCGCGGCACTGGCTCATGGCGGATTCGATTTACGCACCGGGCATCGCGGTCTCCACGGCGGCTGCGGCACTTCCGGCACGCCACTCCGCCCTTGTCCGGGTCACCCACTGGATTAACGCGCTCAGCTTTGTGGGTCTCTTAGTAAGTGGTATTGGAATTCTCCTGGCGCATCCACGGTTCTATTGGGGCGAGACCGGCGGCGTCGGAACGCCATCCTTGTTCGATCTGCCGCTCCCGTTCATGCTGGGTGGACCATCCGGCTGGGGCCGGTATCTGCATTTCCAGTCGGCCTGGCTTTGCGTATTGAACGGGATGCTTTACGCGGCTTCCGGCATCGCCAGCCACCACTTTCCCCGCGATCTCGCGCCTGGCCGGGATCTTACCTGGCCCTGTCTGCGGGATTCTCTGGCGAGCCACCTGCGCTTCGCAAGGCCCGCGGCCGAACAGGCGTGGAGCTACAACATTCTGCAGCGGCTCACGTATCTCGCCGTCATCTTCCTGCTGTTCCCATTGATTATCTGGACCGGGCTGGCGATGTCGCCCGCCGTCACCTCGGTTTTTCCGGGCTTGGTCACGACGCTCGGCGGCCATCAGTGCGCCCGCACCCTTCACTTCTTCGCCGCCATCGTTTCGCTGCTTTTCGTTGCCGTACACATCGCGATGGTCTGGCGCGCCGGCTTCCGGAAGCGAGTCGGCGCCATGATCACCGGCCGCGTGCCTGAGGAGGGACTGTGAGTCGTTCCCTTTCCCGCCGCACGCTGATTACCGCGGGCTTGACGACCGCCGGCAGCGCGGCCGGTGTTGCGGCCGCGGCCAAACTGGCCGCCCGCTACGGCCTGATCCCGCCGGACTGGAACGGGATCTACGGACCCGGTGAAACGTTGACCTACGCCGCACAGCGCATTCTGACATCCGGCCATTCCATGGCCCGCGAGTTCACCCGCGGCGAAATCTCGAAAGTCGCGCAGGTGAGCGGCGACCCGCCCAAGCGCGACATCTACCGGCATCTGTCAGCCACCGGATTTAACAATTGGCGACTCTCGATCGACGGCCTGGTCGCCCGCCCGGCATCCTTTTCGCTCGCCGATCTGAAGAAGCTTGCCCCGCGGTCCCAAATCACCGAGCATACCTGCGAAGAAGGTTGGTCGTTCGTGGCCGAGTGGACCGGGGTGCCTCTTTCCGAATTGATGAGCCTCGTCGGGATCCTGCCCCAAGCGCGCTATGTGGCGTTCTTTCCATTCGATGAATCGTGGGACAGCCTCGATTTGGCCGATGTCTGGCACCCCCAAACCCTGATCGCCTACGCGATGAACGGACAGCCCCTGCCGGCCGAACACGGCGCGCCCGCGCGTCTCAAAGTCCCCCGCCAACTTGGCTACAAGAGCGTCAAGTACCTCACGCGGATTACAGTTACCGATACTCTGAAGGACATTGGCAGCGGCCGAGGCTCCTCGTCCCCGGATTACGGCTATTCCTGGTACGCCGGCATCTGATTCCCCGCTTGCGAGTTTCGACACTTATTCCAGAGCACGCTCCTTGCCGCGAAAACGCCGGTTCGTACTGTTGGCCGCCCGCCGGCTCCGCTATAATGTGACGCGGGGGCTCTCCCGGTTCCATGAACGACATCAAGAAGAAGCTGCAGGACGAAATTGCAGCCCTCGAGTATGAGCTTCGGAATGAGCTGCCGAAGGAAATTCTCAAGGCCCGCGCTCACGGAGACCTCAGCGAGAATGCGGAGTATCATGCTGCCAAGGACCGTCAAGGCCTGGTCAACGCGCGTTTGAATCAGCTCAAAAAGCGCCTGGCCGACATGTCGATGGTTAATTTCGCAAAAATCCCCCACGACAAGGTCGGCCTCGGCTCTACTGTCGTCGTCCTGGACGTGCAACGCGACGAAGAAATCACTTACAATCTGGTTACCAGCGAAGAAGCCGATGCGGCGAACGGAAAGATTTCGACCACCTCGCCGATCGGGCGTGCTCTGCTGGGTAAGGAAGTGGGCGACACAGCGCGGGTGCAGAGCCCGGGAGGCGTGAAGGAGATGGAAATCCTAAAGCTGACCACCATCCACGACGCGGCCGAATGACGTTTACCCGAGGGATCGGGAACGTCTGCGGCGCGATCATCGATCACATCGTACGGTGGCTGGCGCTCTCGCGAATCCATCCCAACGTTCTCACGTTTGCTGGACTCGTTATCAATATCTGGGCCGCCTTTCTGTTTGCGGGAGGCCGCTTCCGCGCGGCTGCAGCCGTGGTGATTGGCGCCGGCCTGTTTGACATGGTGGATGGCCGCGTCGCCCGCGCCACGGACCGGGTTACTAAGTTCGGCGGTTTTTTCGATTCGGTGCTGGACCGCTACTCCGATCTGTTCCTGTTCATGGGGCTGTTGGTCTACTACGCTTCCATAAACCGATTTTTCTACATCGTGCTGACCGCCATTGTGATGACCGGATCGGTGATGGTGAGCTACGCCCGGGCCCGCGCCGAATGCACCATTCCGCGCTGCAAGGTCGGTTTCCTGGAACGCCCCGAGCGCGTCGTCCTGATCATCATCGGAGCGCTGTTTGACCGCATGGCGCCGGTACTGTGGATCATCGCGGTGCTTTCCAATCTCACCGTGGTGCACCGCATGATTTATACGTGGCAGGAAGCGCGACGGCTGGAGGATGCGCAATTGCGTGCGGTTGCTAATCCTCAAGAATCACATGCGCCATCGCCAACTCCGCCGTATGCGTGAGCGAGAGCGCGATCTTCCGCACGCCCAGCTTTTCCGCGATCTGAGCCGCCACGCCATGCAGCCGTAACGTCGGCTGGCCGGAAGGCAAGTTCGAGACTTCGAAATCTTTCCAGAGAACTCCCCGCTTCCAGCCCGTCCCGATCGCTTTCATGCCGGCCTCCTTGGCCGCGAAACGCGCCGCATAGCGCTCAAAGCGGTTGGCTTTCCGCTCGACATAGGCGATTTCCAGCGGCGTATAAATGCGCTGGATAAACCGGTCGCCGTGCCGTTCGACAGCGACGCGGATTCGCGGCACTTCCGCCAAGTCCACTCCGGTTCCCAAAATCATTTCAGCTCGGCGCCCGAGGTGCTCAGCGTCAGCCGCCCGTGCTTGACGCCTTTGGTGCTGATCAGGGCGTCAGCCACCTTTCGTACGTCCGCGGATTTGCCGCGCACCACCAGCACCTCCAGGCAGTTGTCGTGGTCCAGATGCACATGCAGCGTGGAGAGAATTGACCGGTGAAAATCGTGCTGGATGTCGGTCAGTTTCTCGTTGAGCAACCGCACGTGATGGTTGTAAACCAGCGTGACAGTGCCCACCACCGCGCTCTCCGGCGATTCCCAGGCTTCCTCCACCAGCGCATCGCGGATGAGATCCCGGAATGCCTCGGAGCGGTTGGAGTAGCCGCGCTGTCCGATCAGCCGGTCGAATTTGTTCAGAAGATCCGAATCGATCGCCACGCCAATCCGGCTGAGGCCGCTCATCGGTACACATCTTAGCACCGCGATTTTGTCGCCCCGGGACGGGTGGCACGATATTTCAAATCGTGCTACCGTGAAAACACCGTGCACATCCCGGACGGATTCTTGGCGACGCCCGTATGGGCCGCTCTCGACGCATTGGCGGCGCCCGCCGTCGGCTACGCCGCCCGGCGCGCGCAGCGCGGCTTCGAACACGCGCGGACGCCGTTGCTGGGTGTGATGGGCGCCTTTGTTTTCGCCGCCCAGATGATCAATTTTCCGATCGGCGCCGGCACCACCGGGCATCTCGTCGGTGGCGCGCTTCTGGCGGTCACGCTCGGGCCGGCTTCGGCCGCGATCGTAATGACCGCAATCCTCGCGGTTCAGGCCCTGGTCTTCCAGGATGGCGGCGTGCTGGCTCTCGGGGCCAACGTCGTCAATATGGCGCTGGTGGGCGTGCTCGCCGGCTACCTGCCGTATTTGCTCTGGGGCGCCACGCGCTGGCGCCGCTTCTCGATCTTCGCAGCGGGCGCTCTCTCGGTTCTCGTCAGCGCTGTGCTGGCTCTCTCGGAGTTGCTGATTTCAGGCGTGCCGATGTCCCGCGCCATGATCGAGATTTCTCTCGCGCTGTTCGCGATTTCCGCCGTTTTGGAAGGCGCCATTACCCTGGCTGTTCTCGAGAGCCTGGAGCGCATCCAGCCGCGGCTTGTTCGCCAGCCCTTTCCCCGCCGGTCTCCGGCTTTCGGTGTGATCGCGGTTGCTGCGGTGCTGCTGGCTTCGGTTGGCGTGCTGTTCGCTTCACAGGCGCCCGATACCATTCAGCAACTCACCCATCAGACCGCCGCCGAATCGTCCGGCTGGTTCACCAAATCCGCTGCCGGTCTGGGCGGCCTCGCCCTGATCTACGGCGCCTGTCTCCTGTTATCCCGCGTGGCCGGCCGCAACCGGAGCGTGTGACTTGCATCACCGGATCCTGGAACGCTGGAGCCGGGGGACGAGTCCGATTCACGGGCTCGACCCGCGCGCCAAGATTGCGGCGTTGCTCGTTTTCCTGATCGTCTTGGCCACGGCCCATCGCTCGCTCGCGCTGCTCTCCGCCGGGTTATTCCTGCTGCTGGCGGGAGGAGTTTTCCGGGCGCGCCTGCCGTTGTGGGCAGTGATCGAGCGCGCCGCGCTGGTGCTGCCGTTCAGCCTTGTGTTCGCGATCATCTCCTGGGCCGCCGGCGACCCCGCACGCGGTCTGTCGCTGTTGGCGAAAAGCTATCTCTCGGCACTGGCGGTTCTACTGGTCGTCGCAACCACGCCTCTGCCTTCGCTATTATCCGGGCTCGAACAGGCGGGAGTGCCGCGGTTCCTGCTGCTTGTCGGCCAATTCCTGTATCGTTACCTCTTCGTGATCGTCGAGGAGGCGCAGTGCATGCGCGCGGCTGCCGCTGCCCGCGCCGGTTCGGCGCGCGCGTGGCTGGCCGGCACCGCGCGGTTTGGGGCCGCGGCGGGCGCTCTCGCGGTATTGTTCGCGCGCTCCTATGGCCGCGCCGAGCACATCCACCGCGCTATGCTGGCGCGGGGTTTTCAGGGGAATTTCCAGAAGCTCGAGCGGAATTCATTTCGAATGAGCGACGCCGGGTTCGCCCTGACCGCATCCCTGGCGGTTGTGGCGCTCCGCCTCGCGGCCGAAAGATTGGCTTGGTGACCCCGCTGGTCGAAGTCCGCGGTTTGCGCTTTCGCTACGAAGACGGAACCGCTGCGCTCAACGGCGTCCATTTCCGCCTCTATCCCGGCGAGACCGTAGCCTTGCTCGGGCCGAACGGCAGCGGAAAAACCACGTTCGTGCTGCATCTGAACGGCTTGCTTTCCGGCGAGGGAGCGGTTGAGGTTTGCGGGTTGCCGGTCAACCCGGCGAATCTGGCAAATATCCGCCGCAAGATCGGAATGGTTTTTCAGGATTCGGATAACCAGCTCTTCATGCCCACGGTGCTGGAAGATGTGGCTTTTGGCCTTTTGAACGTGGGCTTGGACAGGGCTTCCGCCGTTTCCCGCGCGCAGGCCGCACTCGAGACCGTCGGGATGGAACGATCAGCCTCCCGCGCTCCGTATCACCTCAGCGCGGGCGAAAAAAAAAGGGTAGCCGTTGCAGGAATCGTCGCGATGGAACCCGAAGTTCTGATTCTTGACGAACCTACTGCCAACCTCGACCCCCCGGGGCAGCGCTCCTTGGTGGAGTTGATAGCCCACTTACCCCAGGCTAAAATTCTCGTCACCCATGATATCCCCTTTGCTCTTGCCCTTTGTCAAAGAGCGGTGTTCTTCAACGGTGGAGTAATCGCCGCGGAAGGGGCCGTTGAGGATATCGTCGCTCGTTTTGAGTGGGGTTTTACTGCCGAGCGCAGTAAGTCTCCCGGCGGCTAATCCGTTACGCCTGCTTCGCCGCCTGCGCCGCCCGCTTCCGGTGCTCGGCCCAGCGTTTCTTCTGCGCCGCCGCGATGCGCCGCCGCGCCGCCGCGCTTAACACGCGCCTGCGGCCCCCGCCGCTCTTCGCTGGTGTATCGGAGGGCAGCGCGGCCCTGCGGCCCTTCAACTGCGCCTCGATCTGGCGGATCTTATCTTCTATCTTCTGCTTCTCGATTTGATAACCGACGAGCGCCATTTGCAGCGTGGTTAGATCTTGACTATTTCGTCCTCGTGCCATCAGTTCACCTCCGCATACTATAACATGGCAAGACTCAGGCTCGTAGTAGAATTACGGGCGAGAAGTTAGACTTACACACGACATCATGAAACTTGTAATCCAGCGCGTAAAAGAGGCCCGCGTCATCGTAAATGGAAGCACCACCGGGTCCATCCGGAAGGGATTGCTCGTGTTGGTCGGCATCGCTCGCGACGACACAGACAAAGACGCCGCTTACCTTGTCGAGAAGCTGCTCGGGCTCCGTATCTTTCCGGACGATGAAGGTAAGATGAATCGAAGCGTGGCTGAGGCGGAGGGTTCTCTCCTGTTGGTGTCGCAGTTTACTTTATATGGCGATTGCCGCCGCGGGCGGCGCCCCAGCTTTGACCGGGCAGCACCTCCCGATCAAGCGGTCGCGCTTTACAATCATTTTCTCGACCTGGCAAAAAAGGGACCGGTTCCGGTCGAAGCCGGCATCTTTCAAGCCAGCATGGAAGTCCATCTGGTTAACGAGGGGCCTGTCACTATTCTCATGGATTCCTCCGACCGGGCGAATCGCGGTGCGTAACCGCACGTATACTGAAATTTGTCCACTCGCGCTCAAATCCGTTACCGGGACGCCGGCGTCAATATTGACGAAGCCGACCGCGCCGTCTCCTCCATCAAGAAACTCGCCCGCCGTACGTTTACTCACGGCGTACTGACTGACATTGGAAGCTTCGGGGCTTGTTATCAGCTATCCGGGCTGCGCCGTCCGGTGCTCATCAGCTCCGCCGACGGGGTCGGCACTAAGCTGAAGCTGGCCTTTCTGACCGGCCGCCACGATACCGTTGGCGAAGACCTCGTGAATCATTGCGTCAACGATATCGCGGTGCAGGGCGCGTTGCCGCTGTTCTTCCTCGATTATTTCGCGATCGGCAAACTCGATGCGGCGGTCGCCGCGTCAGTGGTCTCCGGTATCTCCCGCGGGTGCCGGAATAATGGATGCGCCCTGATCGGAGGCGAAACGGCCGAGATGCCCGGCATGTATGCGGAGGGAGAATACGATCTGGCAGGTTTCATCGTCGGCGCGGCCGAACGCTCGCAGATGCTCACGGGCAAAGCAATCCGCCGCGGCGACGTTCTGCTGGCGCTGCCGTCCACGGGCCTCCACACCAACGGGTATTCGCTGGCTCGCAAGCTGTTATTCGATCGCGCCGGCTACGGGCCCGAAACAGTTCTGCCGGAATTAGGCCGGAGCGTCTCGGACGCCTTGCTGGCCGTCCACCGCAGTTATCTCAAGCCTATCCGCGCGCTGCTGGCGGCCGGAATTTTGCGTGGCGCCGCCCATATTACCGGAGGCGGTATCACCGACAACACGCCGCGGATGCTACCCAAGGCCTTGGGCGTCGCGATCGAAACCGCTGCCTGGAAAATCCCGCCTTTGTTCGAGGTCCTGCGCCGCATCGGCAATATCCCGGAAGACGATTACCGCCGCACGTTGAACCTGGGCGTCGGTATGATCCTGGCGGTGCCCGCGCGCGCCGCCACCCGGGCTGAAAAGCTGCTGAGCCGGCTCGGCGAGTCTCCGTTCCGCATCGGCTCGGTTACCGCGCACCGCCGCGGGGCTCCTCGCGTGGAATATCGATGAAGCGGCTGGCCATCCTGCTCTCCGGCCGGGGCTCGAACTTCGAAGCCATCGCCAATAACATCGCGCGCGGGTCGATCGAAGCCTCCATCGCCATCGTCATCAGCAACCGTCCCGAAGCCCGCGGCCTGCAGATCGCCCGCGATCGCGGCCTCAATGCGCTGGCGATCCCCTCCAAGGGCATGGATCGCGAGGACTACGACCGCCGTTTGATCGAAGAGCTTCGGAAGCATGCCGTCGACCTGGTTTGTCTGGCCGGTTACATGCGCCTGTTGAGCGCTTCCTTTGTTCGTGAGTTCCCGAACCGTGTAATCAACATCCATCCTTCGTTGCTGCCCGCCTTTCCGGGCTTGGATGCACAGCATCAGGCCCTGGAATACGGCGTCAAGATGAGCGGTTGCACCGTGCACTTCGTCGATGAGTATCTGGACGCCGGTCCGATTCTGCTGCAGGCCGCT
Source organism: Bryobacteraceae bacterium (assembly GCA_035295805.1). Taxonomy (GTDB): domain Bacteria; phylum Acidobacteriota; class Terriglobia; order Bryobacterales; family Bryobacteraceae; genus PSRJ01. The sequence goes on from DATGII010000237.1 coordinate 11,174, forward strand.
GTCCCCGTTCACGATGACGATACTGAAGAAACGCTCTCCGCCCGGATTTTAAAGGAAGAACACCGCATTTACTCCGAGGCTATTGGCATTGTCCTAAGTGGCCGTTATCGCATCACCGGCCGGCGCGTCGTCCTGACGTAAGAGACGCGCGGCCCGCGCTATCATAGATCTCGATGAAGCTGGCTGTTGCGAGCGATCACGCCGGATTCCCGCTGAAAGCGCGCGTCATTGAGACGCTGTGTGCCGCCGGCCATCAAGTCACCGATCTCGGCACGGCATCGACCGATCCCGTGGACTATCCGGATTACGCCCGCGCGGTGGCTGACGCCCTGCGCACCGGGGCCGCCGAGCGGGCCGTCCTGTTGTGTGGCAGCGGCGCCGGCGCTTCGGTGGCGGCGAATAAATTTCGCGGCATTCGCGCCGCCACCTGTCATGACAGCTTTTCCGCCCGTCAGGCCGTGGAAGACGACGACATCAATGTGTTGTGTCTGGGTGCGCGGGTCATCGGACCGGAATTAGCCGTCGACCTGGTCCGCCGCTACGTCGACGCGCGCTTCTCCGGCGCCGAGCGTCACCGCCGGCGCCTCGCCAAGATCGCCGCGTTTGAGGCCGAATTCGGCAAGTAGCCCGTGGCGGTCTATCAGAAAGAGGTTCACGTTTCCACCAAGGGCCGCTGTCACGTGCTCGACATCACGCCGCAAGTCGGCCGCATCGTGGCCGCCAGCGGAATCGATACCGGCATCGTGAATGTTTCCGGCACCGGTTCCACCCTCGGCATTACCACTCTCGAATTTGAATCCGGTTGCGTTTCCGATCTTCAGCGCGCGCTGGAGCAGATTGCACCGTCGAACACCGACTACGCGCATAATGCGCGTTGGGGCGACGAGAACGGCTACTCACACCTGCGCAGCGCGCTCGTCGGCACGGCCAAAAGTTTTCCCGTGGCGGGCGGACGCCTCGCGCTCGGAACCTGGCAGCAAATCGTATTGTGCGATTTCGACGATCGCCCGCGCGAGCGTCAGATCGTTGTCACCGTCGTGGGGGAGAAGCCGGAGCGGTAAAGTACGGGTGCGGCTCCGGGAGCGCCGCTCCATCCTTCCGCGGATCCGACGCGCCGTAGTTGATATGCGCCGACGAATCGTGCATCACCGCCTGCCCGCCGCCCACCGTTTGCGAATAGTCTCCGATCACGCGCAGCACGTGGCCGCGGCCTCTCAGTTCATCCAGCACATCGGGCTGAACGCGATTTTCGATACTGAGATTGCACCCACCCGCCGTCAGTTTCGTGAATCGCGGCGCCTCCATCGCTGCCTGGATGTTCATGTCCTGGTCCACGATATTCGACACGAACTGGGCGTGAGCCTGCGCCTGGTTCAGACCGCCCATGATGCCGAAGCCGATATGCAGGTTGCCCTTTTCCATGAACGCCGGAATGATCGTATGAAACGGCCGCTTGCGCGGAGCCAGCGCATTGGGATGCTGCGCATCGAGTGTAAACAAGCCGCCGCGATTGTGCAGCGCAAAGCCGTAATCGTCCACCACGACTCCCGAACCGAAGCTCGAATACAGGCTCTCGATGAGCGAGACGATGTTTCCCTCACGGTCCACCACCGAAAGATAGATCGTGTCGCCCGCCGCCGGCAGCGGGTTTCCTGGCGCCACATCGCACTTCGCCTTTGCCGGATCGATCTGCCGAGCCCGCTCCCGCGCGTAGCTCAGAGACAGGATCCCGTCCACCGGAACCTTGGCGAACCGCGGGTCGGCCACATACCGGTGCAAGTCGGCATATGCCAGTTTCTGCGCTTCGATCTGAATGTGCAGCTCGTCTGTGCTGCGCGTAAAATAATTCCGCATCGCAAACTGCGCGAAGATATTCAACATTTCGAGCGCCGCGATGCCCTGGCTGCTCGGCGGCATCTCGTACACGCGCCAGCCGCGGTACTCCGTCGAAATCGGCTGCACCCACTCGGCGCCGTACTCGCTCAAGTCGGCGGCCGTCATTTTGCCGCCCAGCCGGTCGCTGGTTTTCAGAATCGCTTTCGCGATCGGTCCCTTGTAGAACGCGTCGCGCCCGCCCGTCGCGATCAGCCGGTACGCCGCCGCCATCTGGGGGTCGCGAAACAGTTCGCCTACCTTCGGCGCGTCATCATTGTGCAGGAAAACGCGCCGCGCGTTTTCGTCCGCCTTTAACTTGCCGGTCGTACCCGACCAATCCGCTTGAATCAGCTCCGTCAGCGGATATCCGTGTTCGGCGTAATAGATCGCCGGCTGAAAAAGTTCCGTCCAGGACAGTTTCCCGAAGCGCTCGTGGAGCTTGGCCCAGCCGTCCACCGCGCCCGGCACCGTTACCGATTGAATGCCTCGCTGCGGCATGCTTTTATCGCCTTGCGATTTCAGAAAGTCGATGGTGAGCCCCTGTGGCGCCCATCCGCTGGCATTGATTCCGGTGAGCTTCCCCGTCTTGGCATCCCAATAAATCGCGAACAGGTCGCCGCCGATGCCGCACATCATCGGTTCGACCACGCCGAGCGCCGCGTTCGCCGCAATAGCCGCATCGATTGCCGAGCCGCCGCGCGCCAGAATCTGTGCTCCCGCCTGCGACGCCAGCGTCTGGCTGGTCGCCACGATCCCGCGGTCGGAGATCACCATCGACCGCGCATAGTTCCGCTCCTGCGCCGCGGCAGGCAGCATCGCGAGCAGCAAAATCAAGTAGCGCATGGTACCCGCGATCATATCAACTGCGGGGAGCCCGCGCAGCGGTCCTTGTTACAATAGGGCTTCTCATTCATGCTGGATGATCGTATTCGGGAACTGGAATCCGGTTTCCTTGCGCGCATTGCCTCTGCCCGCTCCGCCGAAGATCTGGAGACGGTGCGCGTCGACGCTCTTGGCCGCAAGGAAGGCGCCTTCACGCTCCTGGGCAAAGAGATGGGCAAGCTCGCGCCCGAAGACCGTAAGCGCATCGGCGCCTTACTCAATTCAGCCAAGCAAAAAATCGAAGGCGGCTTGGATGCCGCTAAGCGCCGGTCCGCCGACGCGGAGCTGCACGCGCGGCTTGACGCCGAATGGATCGATCTTACGCTTCCCGCGCCCGGCCCGCGCCGTGGGCATCTGCACCCAATGACCCAGATCCAGCGCGAACTCGAACAGTTGTTCGTTTCACTGGGCTTCACCGTGCTTGACGGCCCCGAAGTCGAAACCGAATATCACAACTTCGACGCTCTCAATATCCCGCCCGATCATCCTGCGCGCGACATGCAGGACACCTTCTGGCTCGACGGCGGAAATCTGCTGCGCACCCACACGTCGCCCGTCCAGGTGCGCGGCATGGAAAAGCTCGGCCCGCCCCTGCGCATGATCGCGCCCGGCCGCGTCTTCCGTAACGAAAGCGTCGACGCCTCGCACGAGCATACGTTCTATCAGCTGGAAGGCATGATGGTCGATCGCGATGTTTCGGTCGCCCATCTGCTTTACTTCATGCGCACGCTGCTGACCGCCATCTTCAAGCGCGATGTCACCGTGCGCCTGCGGCCTGGCTATTTCCCCTTTGTCGAGCCGGGTTTCGAGCTCGACATTCAGTGCCTGATCTGCGGCGGCCCCGGCTGCCCCGTCTGCAAGCAAAGCGGCTGGGTCGAGCTGCTGCCCTGCGGCCTGGTGCATCCCAACGTTCTGCGCATGAGCGGCATCGATCCCGACGAATGGAACGGCTTTGCCTTCGGCCTGGGCCTCACCCGCCTGGTGATGATGCGCTACGGCATTGACGATATCCGCCACCTGCAAGGCGGCGACTTGCGCTTCCTGGAGCAGTTTTGAAATTCTCCTACAATTGGCTTCGCGAATTCGTAGACGGTCTCGATTGCGCCCCGGGCGCGCTCGAAAAATTGATCACCATGAAGACCGCCGAATGCGAAGGCATCGAAGTAGCCGGGCCTCTGCTCGACCGCTCCTGCGCCGCCCTCGTCGAATCGGTCGAGCCAATTCCCAGCAGCCACAACGTCAAAGCCATGGTCGACGCCGGCCGCTACGGCCGCAAAACCGTGGTCTGCGGCGCGCCCAACTGCCTCACCGGCCTAATCGCCGCCTACGCCCCTGTCGGCAAGAAAATAATTCACGGCGTCGAGAGCGACGGCATGCTCGCCAGTGGCGCCGAGCTCGGCATCAATCGCGACCACTCCGGCGTCCTCGAGCTTGAAAGCCAGATCGGCGCTCCCATCCCCGGCTGCGTTCCCGACAGCATCATCGAGATCGACAATAAGTCCATCACGCACCGCCCAGACTTATGGGGGCACCTCGGCATGGCACGCGAAGTCGCCGCCATCCTCGGCCATAAGCTGAAGGACCCGGTGCGCGCCGATCTGCTGCCCGGCGGTCCCGCCGCCGTTCAGATTCACATTCAGGATTTCGATCTCTGCCCTCGCTACAGCGCGCTCGTTTTTGAAAACGTCACCGTCCGGCCCTCTCCGCTCTGGCTGCAGTACCGCCTGGCTTCGATCGGCTTGAACCCGATCAACAACATTGTCGACCTGACTAACTATGTAATGGCCGAGCTTGCGCAGCCCATGCATGCCTTCGATGCCGACCTGCTCAAGGGCGGCGCGATCTTCGTCCGCACCGCACAAGCCGGCGAGCGTTTCCGCGCCTTGAATGAGGAAGAGTACAGGCTCGATCCGTCCCATCTCGTGATCGCCGATGCCGGCGGCGCGATCGCGCTCGGCGGCGTCATTGGCGGCCTCGATAGCGCCATTTCGGAGAAAACCACGCGCGTCGTTTTAGAAAGCGCGAACTTCCAGGCTTCCTCCATACGAAAAACGTCCGCGGCCATGAAGCTCCGCACCGACGCTTCCATGCGTTTTGAGAAAGCGCAGGATCCGGCGAACACGGTCCGCGGCATCGCCCGCGCCATTGAACTCCTGCAGGAGCTTTCACCGGGAATCCGTATGCTCGGCGGCGTGGCCGATCAAAAGCGGGAATTCGCTCCGCCGCCGCCAATCGAACTGCCGCTTGACTGGCTGGCGCGCAAGTTGGGCCGCGCCGTCGATCCCGCCGAAGTCCGCGGAATCCTCGGACGCCTCGCGTTCGGCATCTCCGAAACCAAGTCCGGCGTCTTTTCGGTCACCGTGCCATCCTGGCGTGCCACCAAAGACATCACCATCAAAGACGATCTGGTCGAAGAAGTCGGCCGAATGGTCGGCTACGATTCCATTACGCCGCGGGCGCCGCTAGTGCCCGCCGCGGTTCCGGCCGAAAACGCCGGGCGCCGCTTCCAGCACGAAGCTCGCCAGATTTTCGCCGACCTGGGATTCAATGAGGTCTACAACTACTCCTTTCTGAGCGAAGAGACTGTGGCCGCATTCGGTTTCGATGCGGCCGGGCATTTGCGTGTCGCCAATCCCATCGCCTCTGATCAAGCCTTGATGCGCGCGTCGCTACTACCGGGCCTGTGGCGCAATGTCACCGAAAACCTGAAACACCGCGAGTCTTTCCGCATTTTTGAGATCGGCCTCGAGATCCACAAACGAAAGCAAGGCCTGCCGGACGAAACTCCGCACCTCGCCGCCGCGATTTATGAGCGTCACGGCGACGGCGCGGCCGGCCTCTTTGAGATCAAGCGTGCGGCCGAGTGTCTGCTGCCGGGCGCGGAATCCTGCCCTGCCGCCCCGCGTGCGTTTGAGCATCCAGCCCGCGCCGCGGACTTGTTGTGGAGAGGCGAGATCGTCGGCCGCTTCTTTGAATTGCATCCCTCCTTACTCGATTCCGGCCGCGCGGCATTCCTGGATCTCGACCTCCGCACCGTCGAGCGTCTGGCCGCCGTGGAGAAGAAATACAAGCCGATTCGCCGCTATCCCTCGAGCGCTTTCGATCTGTCGGTGATCGCGGGATTACGTGAGGAGGCCGGAAAACTGCAGTCGGCCATCGGCTCGTTTGCCGGCCCGCTTCTCGAGTCTATCGAGTTCGTCCGCCAATACACCGGCGCGCCCCTGGAAGAAGGCCGCAAGAGCGTCACCTTTCGCCTCACCGTCGGCGCGCCCGACCGTACGCTCTCCTCCGAAGAGATCGGCGAAACCCGCGGCCGGATCATCGAAGGCATGCGGCTCCAAGGTTACGAACTGCGCGTGTGAGCACCCGCCGCGCCAAGCCCGGAGGGTGGGTCGAACGCAAGCACGGCCTCTGCCGGTGGTGTGGCATCGCCGTCCCCCGGGGCCGCTTCACCTTCTGTAGCCCCGCTTGCGTGCACGAATGGAAGCTGCGCACCAATCCCGGGTACCTGCGCGAGCAGGTCTTCGCCCGGGATCGCGGTGTCTGCGCCCTCTGCGGCCTCGATACCGAGGCTCTCCGCAAAAATAAGCGCAAGCTCGATTTCAACGCCCGCCGCCAGTTCGAACAGGAGTGGGGCCCGCGCCGTCATCTCTGGGATGCCGATCACATCATTCCCGTGGCGGGCGGCGGTGGCGAGTGCGGCCTCTCGAACATGCGCACACTATGCCTGAAATGCCACCGCGCCCGTACGTACGGCAGACCTCCCGTTCCGCAGCCCGACCACCGGCCGGCCGGGTAGTGTCAGTGTCGCGGTCCTTAAGGCTTGCCAACCTGCCCAATGCTTCGTTTGGCAACACCGTCCGGCAAATCGACGCTGGCCGTAAATACATCCTCATCATGAACCACCCCGTTGGACGGAGAGAAAGGATCGGTATTGCGCGTATCCGACCAGATCGGGTGCGCTTCCTCATCCTGGTTAATGACCAGACCGGAATAATCTCCGTTGAAGCCTGCCTGGATACCATCAGGTGGGGCGAAGACCGGGGATAGCACGTCAAACTGAAATGGACTTGCCAGCCCGCTGCCGCCGGCCAGGACGTAGTCCGAAAGTCCTGTTCCGGGCGCCTTCTGGCTGCGGAAATAACTCACGCCTACTCGATCTTTGGAGCCGTTGCTCGCGAGATCGATCGCCGCGAAATAGTGGTCGAGCCCGGAATCCGGATTGACCTGCGTGCTGGCTGACCAGGTCGTACCTCCGTCCGTGGAACGCGCCAATTGAATGTCATATTCGCCGTTCCGGTAATCCTGCCACGCAACGAAGATATGCCCGTTCGCGCGATTGACGCCAATGCGTGGGAAGTCGTTGGTGCGGATGAAAGGTCCGGGAACGCACTCCTCCGGCCCTCGGCCGAAGTCGCACTGAGGTTCCCCGAAGGTTACGTCATCGCCCACTTTCTGGGGCGCTCCGCAATTCAGATGGGCCGTGCCGGCCGGTGAACTGCCCGATGGCGAGCAGTGTACGAGCAGTTGTTGAGAGTTCGGATCGGTTGCAGGTGTGTTTCCATTGTTGAACACCACTACCAGATCCCCGTTCGGCAGCACCGCCGGATCGGATCCCTGGTCCAAATCGCAGGTGTTCGGACTGCGGCTGGGATCGAAGAAGTTGCCAAAGAAGCATAGCGTAGAAGAGCTCCCGCTGATCTCTTCCGGCGTCGAAAAAGTCAGTCCGTGGTCCGTGGACATAGAGCCGTAAATTGCATTGGAACAGAAGCCCATCGGACAGCCGAATTTGAAGACGGTCCACGTCACATAAACGTTATCGTGCCGGCTACTCTGGGAATACGTGTCGGCCGTGGTGAAAGGTTTGTCATGGGAGATATTGGGATCGTTGTCTTCCACCACTACGAAGTTGCCGTTGTCGTTGGTCAAATTGAAGAAAAACGATCCCTGCGCGCCCGCCGGAGACTGCGTCGCAAAAACCATGCTCGCGTTGCTGGCAATGTCGAAGGTCACGCACGTGAAGTACGCCCGGCCCTGAGAATCGAAGGCGGGAGCCGGGTCACTGGCGGCATCATATGTGTGCAGGGTGCCCGGCATGCCGGTGATCGTATGCTGGTTCGGGCTGCCGGCGAGCAAGCCGGTCGGGTCGTTCAGTCGCTGCCGGAACGGCGGAAGAAGGTCACCCCAATGCGCCCCATCGTCGGTCGACCAGGCGATGCCGCACTGGTTGAAGCCGACACGGCTGTCATTCATCCCGCCCACCAGGTTGGCCGGTCTCACCGGGTTGAACGCGATCTTTTCTTCGGCCTGCCGCCGGAAGCTGCAGTCCTGGTTCACGCGAACGCTCGGCCCTCCGTTCCCGTCACGCTCACCGCAGCCCAGGGTGCCTTTGCTGAAACCGAGATTGGGGTTGTTCGGATTGGAACTCGGCGCCAAGCCGGCTGCCTGTTGCGGCGCCTTGACTCCCATAGCCTCGGCTGCGGCGTTCAGCAGCCCTGCCGAAAAAAACGGTACTGGTCTACTGGCTGGACCTCCCGGCGTGGAAACCGGTATCGTGGCCGGTCTCAGCGCTCCCGTGGCTGCTTGTTGCAGCAGTCCGGGGCTCTTCGACTGGCCAAAACGGGAGTCCAGCAAGCACAGCACAAAGCCGCAACCGCAATTGAACGTGCATTCAAAACGCGTCTCATTTTGGTGCTCCTTCTTTATGTACCGGCGCTCCCGAGGTGTTGGTCTCGATT
>DATGII010000238.1:0-10017 GCA_035295805.1 Bryobacteraceae bacterium
CGCGATCAACGATTCCCTCTCCGAGTCTGACCGGATCGCGGAAGCGATCGGCGAAATCAAGAGGGCTGGGTACGACGTCTTCCTTGTGTTGGAGGCGACCATCGGGTTCAACCGGCGGGATGAAGACGAGGAGTCTGAGGAGCAGGCCGGCCCGGAAATCAGCGAACAACCGAAACGCGGCTTCGAAGCCGCCGGCAAGATCAAGTTCACTTCCCAGGACCACCGCTTTCTGCGCGCTCTCAAAATCGCCGTAGACGAAGAAAACCGCTGATCAGCGGAGCAGATTCTGATAAACGTCCCAGGTCTCGCGGACGGCTCGTTCCCAGCTAAATAATCGTGATCGCTCGCGGCCCCGCTGCGCCAGCTCCTGCCTCAGTTCCGGCCGCTCTATGACTTCCTTCAGCGCGTGGGTGAGCGCCTCCGTGCTTTCCGGATCGACCTGTAGCGCCGCCGTCCCGGCCACCTCCGCCAGCGCGGACCGGTTCGAGGTAATCACGGGGAGCCCGGCAGCCATCGCCTCGACCACGGGAATTCCGAAGCCCTCATCAAGCGAGGGAAACGCGAAAATTGAGGCGCGGGCATACCAGCGTGCCAGCTCCTGGTCGCTCACATACCCGGTCACCTGAATCCGCGGGCGCGCCGGGCTGGCGTGAATCTTGGTCTCGATCTCGGCGGCCCCGAACCCGGCCGAACCGGCCAGCACCAGCGTCCAATCCGTGGCGAGCCTCTCGAACGCGGCAACCAGGCGTCCGATGTTCTTGCGCGCCTGGATCGCGCCCACGCTCAGAATGATGTTCTCGCGCGGAAGCGCCGGAACCGCCAGCTTGCGAACCCCATGGTGCACCACGCACACTTTCTCAGGCGCCACGCCCAGCAGGCTCGTCACTTGCGACTTGGTGAACTCGGAAACCGCGATGATCGCATCGGCGCGAGCCGCAGCCTCGCGCGCCTGCGCGGCAAAGCGCGCCCGGAATTCCGGAGTCGAATAATCGCCGGAGAGCACAAAAAGATCGTGGAACGTCGCCACCGCGCGCCGCAGCCGCGCCGCCGGAAGCCGCTGGTTGAGACCGTGAAACAGATCGGCTCCAGGAGCGAAAGGGCCGCCCAGGAGTCGCCGCTGCGCATTGGAAGGCAGAGCTTCGCTCCACGATCGCAGATACCGATGAGGCCGGTAGTAGAAGTCGAAGTGTGTTTCGGGATGCGCTTCGGCAAGGCCGGATAGCAGCGCCCGGGAATAGATTCCCACACCCGAAAGCTCGTCTCCTAGGCTGTAAGTCGCGTCGAGCCCGATCCCCACTGTATTCCGTATTCTTTCATTTTCCGGTACAGCGTGGTGCGGCTGATGCCCAGAAGGTCCGCGGTTCTGGCGCGCTCACCGCCCGTCTCGGTCAGCGCCCGCGTGATCGTCGTCCGTTCCGCATCGCGAATGGAGATGACCGGCGTGATGGCGGTTCGCGTGAATTGCGGATACGAGCCCGGCCCCGCTTCCGCCGCCAGGTGACGTAGATTTTCCGCGGCGCGATAGTTCTGAAGCTGCGTGGGCAGATCCGCCAGATCGAGCGCGCCCTCGGAGGAAAGCACCGCGATGCGCTCCAGAACGTGCTGGAGTTCGCGCACGTTTCCGGGCCAATCATAAGCCGTCAGGATCCGCATCAGCTCCGGGCTCGGCTGGAACCGCGGCAGTCCCTGCCGCGGCCCGTCCGCCAGGAAATGTTCGCAGAGAGCCGGAATATCCCCCTTGTGATCGCGCAGCGGCGGCAGGTGCATGGTGAACACATTCAGCCGGTAGTAGAGATCCTGGCGAAACCGGCCCGCCGCCACCTCCGCTTTCAGATCGCGATGCGTAGCCGCGATAATGCGAGGTTCCACTTTGTGCCACTTGAGCGCGCCGACCGGACGGAATTCGTGCTCCTGCACCACGCGCAGGAGTTTCACCTGTATTTCCAGCGGCAGGTCCCCGATTTCGTCGAAGAAGGCGACGCCCTCATCGGCAAGTTCCAGGAGGCCTTTTTTGTTATCGACCGCTCCGCTGAACGACCCTTTGACATGGCCGAACAGCTCGCTTTCGAGCAGCGTGCCGACCAGCGTGCCGCAATCAATGGGTACAAATTGGCCTTGCGGATTGGCGGCGTAGATCGCACGGGCCACGACTTCTTTGCCGGTCCCGCTCTCGCCCAGCAGCAGAACCGGCAGACGGTTGCCGGCCGCTTTATTGATGAGACGCCGGATGGACGCGATCTGCGGAGACTCGCCCACCAAGCCGTGGACTGGGCAGTTTACACTCATGAGAAGCTCGCTTAGGCCGCATCTATTCGTACTACGAAGGCGGTCAGATTCTCAGCAGAGTCCCGGCGGATGCGGTTTGCGAGCTCGGCGGCCGCGGATTCAGTTGCTTCCGAGCCGACCAATACGCGCCACAACCGCGGCGTGCCATCGCGCAGGCAAAGCTGGGCAGATCCGTAGCGTCGGGCCATGCGGCTACGGAGGCGGTCGGCGTTCTTGCGATCCTGAAACGCCCCGACCTGGACGGCGAACAGGGAGGGCGTGGCAGCCTGCGGCAGGCGAATCACTTCAAATCGGACCCGCGCGGTACCCGGACCGAGGAACTGGAGCGCCCGGGCGGCCGCCCGCGAAACGTCGATGATTCGCCCGTCCACGAACGGTCCGCGATCGTTGATGCGGACCTCGGCAGTCCGGTGGTTTTCCAGGTTTTGAACCCGTACCCAGGTGTTGAAGGGGAGCGTACGATGCGCGGCCGTCATCTGCTCCATGTCGTAGACTTCTCCATTCGCGGCCCGGCGGCCGTGGTAGGGGTACCCATACCAGCTTGCCAGGCCGGTCTCGGAATATCCCACACGGAACGAGGGTGGCGCCGGAATGTTCTGCGCGCGCTGTTTATGCGCGCAACCCACGAGGCCCAAAGCGATTAGCACGGTGAGGAAAACCGTACGCATCTGAATGCCATGCTAGCGTGTAGGCATGCGGGACCGCAATTTATACCGGAGGACCCTCTAAAGTCTTCTTACTGGGCCGCCGATGGATGGGTATGCAAGAACGGCGATCGGAAGTTCGCATGTTATGCGCAGACCTGGTTCGGGTCTGTTGGAGTGATGAAGAGGGGAAAAGACACAGAACCTCCGCGTTGCTGGAGGATATTTCGGTTTCGGGGGTCTGCCTGCAGACCGAGACCCCGCTGCCGATTGGAGCGCAGGTCCGCTGGCGCACGCCAAAACAAGAGTTTACCGGGAACGTACGATATTGCGAGTATCGGGAAATCGGCTATTTTGTGGGAGTCGAACTGCGTGCCGATTCGCAATGGTCGCGCCAGACATTCCAGCCGCAGCATTTCCTGGATGTGAAGCGGCTGATGCACAAGCTGCGCACGTAAAAAAACGGGCGTGCCGCACGGTTGGGGAGTTACTTCTCCGCAGGAGCAGCCGATTTGCGCTTTTTGAAGAAGTGGTAGGCGCTGTATCCGGCCACTGCCCCGGCGACGGCACCGAGTCCGATTACGACTCCCGCAAAAAATGGGGTTGCGCTGCCAATCGCAGCGAGTTCCAGGACGCCGGCCGAAGCGCCGCCGGCTCCGCCTACGCCCGCGCCAACGCCGGCAACAGCGGCTGCCTTGGCCTTCTCTTTGCCTGTTTCTGTCATGATCGGCGAGCTTCCTTGAGATTCAGAGGTTGCAATCTCAATTATACCGCAAACGTCCGCGCCGACCAGCCTAACTTACGGTAATACAGTTCCCTGCGAATGCGAGGGAGCTCAATTGGGCGGCCCGGCTGCGGCTCGCGCGTCCGCGCTTCCGGGCGCTGGCATGCGCCTTTCGTGAGGGAGCATGGCGCGAGGCTCGGGCGGGGCCGAGCTAGGGCGCGACGGCAACGCTTACCTGGTCGTGGAATGCGTTGGGCGTCGTGATCACGACCGGCAAGGCCGTGGTTCCTGCCGGGATCACCGGTAATTGCGCGTTGATCTGATACAGCCCGGGATAACCGGACAAACCGCTAAACAAGACCGCGGCGGCGCTGCCGCCGACGGTGACGGTGGGGCTCACCGCGGTCACGCTCAGCGGGTCGGCAGCGCCTCCAAAGCCATCGGCAACGGGAGGGCTCACGGGGCCAAGGCCAGTCAAGTAGATCTGAACGATTTCGCCGGAGTGAGCGGGGTTATCGGCGGTAACCACACTGTAATCGGCGTGCCGGATCGCGCCGAACCCGGCGCCGTTCTCGGCCAGCGAAAAGATGCCGGGGGCCGTGGGAGCGAGTGGCACGGTCACGGTATTGGAACTGGCGCCCCCGGACTGTACCACAATGGACGCGGTAGACCCGGTGGTGGCGAACGGCACGAGCGCCACGATCTCGCTCGGTGAAACCAGGTACAGCGGCGCGGCTTTGCCATTGATGAGAACGGTGACACCGCCTAACGAAGCGGGATAGGGCGGGTCTGCGGTTTGCGAAGTGACCGACAGGCCGGAAACATACAAATAGAGCAGTTCGCCGGGCGCGATGGGATTTCCCGTGGGCGCGTAGCTGGCCGCGTTCTGGACGCCCTGCGGATTCAGGAACAGCGCACTACCGTGCGGCGGCGGCATGCGGACACCAAGATAGATTTCGTAGCCGCCAGGATCCTGGGTATTCACCGAAGAACCGAGGAAGAGATTGCCGGCGGCGCCGAGCGTGACCTGAGCCATTTGCGACGTCCCGGAGCCATCGGACGCCAGCGAGTAGGTGTCGACTTTCGTGAAATCGAGATCGCCGGAGCCGGAGCGTTTGAGCCGCTTGGTCCAGTAGAGATTGCCGGATCCGCTGGCGACGGCAGATCCCGTGAAACCGGTGACTCCGTTTGAGTCCCGCCGCAAGCCCGAGCTCCAAAACGCACCAGCCCAATTCGCATTCGAGAAGCTGCTGTGCGAGGCTTTAATCCCGATCAGGATATCGTGCGAGTTAGGCGAGCCGCCCAGCAAGACGTTGCCATCCTGGGACACGTAGACGGTTCGAGTCCCGCTCAAAATGTTCGAGGCTGACCCGAAGTTCAGAGAGCCGCTTCCATTGGGAGTGATCGTGTAGGTGGCGCCGGCAATCTGCTCGGTAATCACCTGGCCGGCAGCTTGATTCGCGGCGTGGCCGGTACTCTTGATGAGTTGACAAGTTCCATCCGCGAACGAATTCAACGAGAAGAGCGCGTTACGGGCGTTGGCAAAGCTTCCGGACGGAAACTCGAGCGTAGCCGCCCAGTAAGAGCCGGCAAGAGAAGCGTTGCCGGCCGAAGAGGCCGGGGCCGGAATGGCTACAAAGATATCAAACGCATTGGCGGCGGATTCCGTGCTGGAGCCGATTATGGCTTCCGAGCCGAATCGGGCGTTCACCTTGTCGCCGCGCCGGACGAGACTATCGAGGGAAACCATGCCGGCCTGATCCAGAGTGTAGGCGCCGTTCGTGCTCAGAGTAGAGGGCTGGGCGCTTTGCGCGAGAAATTCTCCCGTGAAGCTGTAATTGCCGGCGCCATCGAACGTGAGGGTCCCGATGACGCTACGAGGGTCAGTCAAAGTGCCGGCATTGTCGATTCCGAGGGAAACCTGGCGCACGAAGTAACTGCCGGCGAGGGTCGAACTGCCGAGGGTTTGGGATACAGCCGGCTGCGGCGGCAACAGAGCCAGGGTAATCGTCTGGTTGGCTCCATTCAGGGCTGCGGTGATGATCGCGGCGACCTTCGTTGTCACGGCGCCGGTGGCCGCGTTGAAGGAGGCGGTGGATAGTCCCGGAGGAACGGTAAGACTCGCTGGGACCGTGAGCATGGCGGCGCTGCTGGCCAGCATCACCTGCACGCCGCCGGCGGGCGCCGGACCCGAGAGAGAGACCGAGCAAGTGGTGACCGCGCCGCTACCGAGTGTCGCGAGCCCGCACGCGAGGGAAGAGAGCAAAACGGGCCGCGACAGAGACAGCGGCGCGCTTTGTGAACTCCCGTTGTAAGTTGCGGTGATATTTGCCGCCTGAGTGGCGCTTACCACAGCGGCTGTCGCGGTGAATGTGGCGGTGATGTTTCCCGCCGGTATGGCCAGGAGCGCCGGCACCGATAATCCAGCGTTATCGCTCGAGAGTGCGATGTTGAGGCCGCCCGCCGGGGCGACCGCGGATAGTGTTACGGTGCAGACTGCGGCGGCGCCGCTTCCCAATGTAGCGGGCGTGCACGAGAGAGAACTGACGGTGGTGGCGCCCACCAGCGAGAGCACGGCCTGTTGAGAGCTGCCGTTGTAAGAGGCGGTGACGAGTGCGCTCTGGATGCCGCTGAAAATACCGGTGGTCGCCAGGAACATGGCGGTATTCGATCCCGCGGGCACCGTGACGGACGCAGGCAGGGTCAGCAGGCCGTTGTTCGTAGATAGGGTGACGGTCGCTCCGGCGGCGGAAGCCGCTTGGGAAAGGGTCACCGTACACGTGGAGGAACCGCCGCTGCCCGGAGAGTTGGGAAAGCACGAGAGCGAGCTGATGATGGTGGGCGGGATAAGCGGGGCAACGGGAGGGACCTGTGCGACAGGTCCGGCGGTGATGGGCGCGGGGCAGGCTGAGACCGCGGTGTCGGCGGCGCCGTGGACATCGAAGCCGAAGATCGACTGCCAATTCGCGAACGTGTAGTAGCCGGGGCCCGTGGCCACCGTCCAATAGTTCGAAGAGCCCGGATCGAGGTAGTGATAATGGTTGTAATCGAAGGTATTGGCAACCGGCGTGATCCCGTTATCCCAGTAAACGGAAACCCGGCCGATTGGAGAACCGGGGTTGGGGATGGTTTGCGATGTGATCTGGTTGTTGGTTACGGAATTCCCGGTCAACGCGTAGGGGCCGTACGCGCCGGTGCCGCGGTTCTGCTGCCAAAGGTCGATTGCATCGCCCACGTTATTGACAGTGATGGTGTTGTTCAGGACCTTCGTGTTCTGTGAAGTGCTCAGAAAAATCTGTGCGCCGGCGCCGGAATTGTTATAGCAGACCGTATTGTTGCTGATGGTGGCTGCATAGCTGATCTCATGGGAGATGCCAGGACCACCGGCGTTATGGCGGACATCGTTGCTGTCATAGAGCACATTGATGGAATCGACGTCGGTCCAAAGGCCGGGGCCGAAATTGTCATGAACATAGTTGCCCTGGACCGTGTATCCATTGACCTGCGCCGCTTTGACGCCACCGCACTCCCAACCGCAATCAAAGCCGGCCCAATTGTTGCGCGAGATTTCATTGGCCTCAATGAGGACCCCCGCGCCGCCGGCGCCGATGCCTTTTTCGCCGTTATCGTGAACAAAGTTGTTAGAGGCCGTGCTGCCCGAAGCGAGATTAATGCCGGCTCCATGATTCCACCGCACTTCACTGTTGGAGATAGTCCAGGATGCGCCCGGATACTGATCGCCGATAGCGCCGAACTGCGCCGGGACGGCATATTTTTCAACCGTCAAGTTGGAGATGTGAACGCCAGTGGCAGATCCCCAAAAGGCGCTGCGGGTGATGCTCATCTCGACCGTGTGGGCGGCCGGATCGTCGCCGACGGTGACGGTACCGCGGGAGTAGTCCAGGGACCAGCATCCGCAACCCGCGGTGACATTGCCCACCGCGACGCGCAACTTTGGCATGGAATCGAAGAACAAGTCCTCGGGGTAGACGCACATGGGGTGCGCGCTATCGCAGTAGCCGGTCACCTGGCCCGGCGTGGTGAAGCCGCTGGGATCGGTCCAGACATTACCGGCGGCCGTCCAGGAGGACAAAATCAGGGCGCCGTTGAGAACGGCTCCCGGCATGCCCACAAAAGAGTCGCCATTCTTCGGTTGAATCGACTGAAGCCGGTAGGTGCCGGAATTCAGAGTGAAGGCGGTGCCCGGCGGGTTCTGATCGACTGCCGCCTGAATACTGCCGCCTGGAGAGAGAGTGACCTGCGCCCATCCGGCGACCGGAACCAACAGGCACAAAGCAAGAGGAAAGATCCTGGGTGTTAAGGGCCCTAAACTCATTTTTAGACTCGTATGAATTCCTGAAGAAAAATCTCAATCAGTATGAGTTGGGCGGATTTAGAGGAACAAGACCACGAGGGATAGGCGGATTGGTGTTTACGGGTGAGGTAAGAACGGATGGCGCAATCGGAGGGTCAGGGGGTTAACCGAGGATAGGGTGGAGGGGGTCTGAGCCGAGCTAGAGGGAACGGCAGCGAAGGCCGCCGGGAGGGGCGGACTATGCTCCAGTCGAGGGGTGAGCCGTCCAGGTCCGCGCAGCCGCGAAGACCGCGGCTGGCGAACACAGGTTAGGGAGTAGCGGAAATAGCCGAGCGCGCCTTAGCGTGCGTTGGTGAACACTCGTTTCAACGGAGAGAACCCCGTGGCGCCCGAGAAGAGGTTGTCAAATGCAACCGCGCTCAAGATTCCTTTCCATTTGTATCGAAGTGGAACAAAAATGGCCACTGCCGTAGCCGCTGCGCCGATCGCGATGCGGATCTTCTGCTCCTTGGTGCCGATGTTTTCTTTCATGATGGATCTCCTGTGCTGGGGTATCGTGAAACAGGGTAGCAACCCGCTTTGAGGCCAGTCCGTACGGTTGCGAACGCAGGGAGCTTTGATCGTCTGCGGCGGCACAATTCCGAATCGGGTTCTTGCCGGTTCAGGCTAACTTTCCGCGTCAACTGAGTCTCCTGAGGAGACCTCCTGTTGTCAAACAGGCCAGGTTCGACCAGGAACAAAAATCAGTATTGAGCGGTTCGCCGTAGTCGAGCACTATCTGCATTAAAGGACGCGGCGATGATCTGGCGGCTTCTGATCATTCTCTTCAAATCGGCGTTGATGGTGGCCCTGTTTGAACTCCTGAGCCCGGTGGCGGAGGCGGTTGGGGTTCAGTTGAAATTCGTGGCGACAGTGGCGGCTGCGATCTCTCATTCCACCTCGATGCCGTACAAGGAAGCCGAAGTGCTGTTCTTGTTCCTGGTGGCCACAACGCTGTTGGAGATCGCGAGATTCCTCTGGGAATTCCTCGCCGGCTGACCGTGCGACCACCCCGCAAAGGAGGGGGGCCCGGACCGGCTCAACTCCAGTAATTGCGATCCAGGCTGCGATATTGCACGGCTTCGGCGACGTGCTTGGCGGAAACGGTTTCGGAACCGGCGAGATCGGCGATAGTGCGGGCGACTTTCAGGATGCGATCGTGCGCACGCGCCGAGAGGCCCATGCGGCGCACGGCCATTTCGAGGGTGCGCTCGCCGGAATCGTCGAGCGCGCATTGTTTGCGAATCATGCGCACGGGCATGCGGGCGTTGTAGTGGCCGCGCGACAGTTGCACCGCACGGGTACGCTCGACGCGGGCGCGAATTTCCGCCGAGGTCTCGCAATTGGCATTGCCCCGGAGTTCCTGAAACGGCACGGCGGGCACCTCGACGTGGATATCGATGCGGTCGAGCAGCGGGCCGCTGATTTTGCCGAGATAGCGCTGGATCAAGGCCGGCGTGCAGCGGCACTCGCGGGTGGCGTCGCCATAGAAACCGCAGGCACAGGGGTTCATGGCGGCGACGAGCATGAACGTGGAAGGGAAGCAGAGGGTCATATTGGCGCGGGCAATGGTGATCGCGCCATCTTCCAGCGGCTGCCGCAACAGTTCGAGGACATCGCGCGGGAACTCAGGGAATTCATCGAGGAACAGAACGCCATGATGGGCCAGGCTGACTTCGCCCGGGCGCGGGACGCCGGCGCCGCCACCGATGAGGCCGGCATCGGAAACGGTATGGTGCGGCGCGCGGAACGGCCGTTCGCGGAGGAGACCGGAGCCGCTCCGCAACAGGCCGGCGATGCTATGGACCTTTGTGGTTTCGATGGCTTCCTGGAAACTGAGCGGCGGCAGGATTCCGGCGAGCCGGCGCGCCAGCATGGTCTTACCGGAACCCGGAGGGCCGATCATGAGGACGTTGTGCGAACCGGCAGCGGCCACTTCGAGGGCGCGCTTGGCCGTGGTTTGTCCGCGGACGTCGCGAAAGTCCGGGGCGGTGGAGGGATCCGCGGGC
>DATGII010000239.1:0-5219 GCA_035295805.1 Bryobacteraceae bacterium
TGCCTTCGGCTGGGGCGGCGGAATGCTGATTGGCGGCTGCCCGATCGCCAGGACGGGCGTTTCCCGGCTCAAACCGGCTCCCGGATTGGGCGGCGCCGGAAGGTCGATGCTATGGACGCGATCGGCCTCCGACTGCCGGTCAACCGGCGGTTTGAATGGCCGCGGGGCGGCCGGCTCGCTTTCCCGGGAGTTCTTCCGAGCCGCCACACTCGCTGTCCTGGTGGACACGACGACCTGGCTGGAGAGCCGCGCCTCTTGTGGCGGGAGCGTGTCCGCGGCAGCGTGCGTAGATTCGCGTTCAGCCGGTGGTGCCGGGGGTTGAATTTCCCGAACAGCCTGAGTGACGGGCGCTCTGGGGCTCACCGCTCGGACGCGCGAAGATTGCCAGACCGCTCCGCCGGCGGCCGTGAGTATCAATGCGCCCGACAATACCGCCACTTTCGGGGCTACCGAACCGCGCTTGTATATTTGCTCCCGGAAGGCCGTCCGCCAGAACGGTGACGGCGCCCGGAGCTTCGGGGACTGCGCCGGCGCGGGAGCTTCGCGCCGATCCGGCGGGGGGCTGCTGCGGAGCCGGCTAGCGGCGGCTATCGTGCCGTCTTCGGCGCTGCTACCGGATGGAAACAGCACCGCGAGGCGGCGGAAGAGCCGATCGGCTTCTTCGGGCTTGCCCTGTTTGGCCAGCATCAGCGCAGTCTCTTTGACCCGCGCGTGAAATCCCCTTTCGTCGGCAGCCGCGCGCAATTCGCGAACCAGCTCCAGTAACTCCTGGATTTCGGGGCGATCCGGTTTCGCCAGCCGGACCAGAAGTTGTTCCGCCTCGCCCAGATGCCGCCGCCCCAACAGCACTTCCGCGGTCTGCCGTTCACCAGCATATTTCTTGCCGGCCTCGATCTGCTGCTTGACAGCGTTGATGGAGGCTTCTCCGCGCAAGAACTTCAAGCCCGTATCGAAAATCTCCTGGGCGCGGTCGACATCATCCGCGGCAAGGTAGTGCCGCACCTTTGCCACGATTGCTTGCTCTTGCAAGTTATTCTGCAGCCGCTCTGCCGCCTCGGCTACGCCCGGGCCCGGCGCGCCTGCTTGCAAGGCTTCCTGCAGCACGGGAATCAGGACCGCAGCCACATCCGGCTGAGTTCCATGACGCCGCGGCCGCGCCGAAAACTCTTCGACGACATCCACGAACCGGCGCAGTTCCCAATCGGGCAGCCGGGCCTCCAGGTCCTCGAGGCGTGCCGCGAGTTTGGGCTCGCCGGCAATCGCGACGTGCTGCTGCTTCAGGAAGCGAATCGCCAGGTCGAGCCGGTCCTGGTCCAACAGCCACTCGACTTGTTCGAGCGCTTCGCGAATACTCGCTGCACGTCTGTGCTTTTGTGCCTGGCTCTCGACATTCTGCCGTAGACTCAGCAGTTCGGGCTGGCTGGGGTTCGCGGCCAGTGCGCGGTCGACGGCCGTGAGCGCCTGATCGAACTGCTGTTGCTGGCAGAGTTGATCGCAGCGGGCGGAGGTCTGCTGAAGAATCCGGATCCGCTCCGATCCGTCCCGGGCCTGGAGGAGTAAGTCCGATATAGTCGGATCGTCGGGGAACTCGGCGATGGCGGGTTCGAGCGAAGCCATGGCTTCGGAGAAGCGCTGCTGCCCCAGGAGAGACTCCGCGGATATCGTCAAAGTCCGCAGCCGGTCCTGCCGTTCCGCCGCGTGCTTCTTGCCTTCCACGTGCTCGATCCACTGCCGCAGCAGGGGAGAGTCGGAATTTTCGGCCTGCAGCTGGTTCAGGACCGCCAGCGCTTCATCAAACGCATGCTCCAGAGCCAGGGATTTTGCTTGTGCGATTGCTTTATCGATTCGCGCCTGTTTTTCCTGGCGGCCGGCCGTCTCACTGATCAACTGCAGCAATTCGCCGGCCTCGATATGTTCGGGATCGCGTTCGAGGGCTTTAAGCGCCTTGACGCGCGCCTGGTCCAACGCACCCTGATCCAGCAGCCGCTGCGCTTCGGCGGTAAGCTGATTGGCATCCACGTTTTGGCCGAGTCGCGTTCGCATGTGGTCCAGCCGCGCCCGCGTCTCGGCATCCTCTCCATCGAGCCGCGCTGCGGATTCTAAAATTTCCACTGCCGCGAAGAAGCGCCGGTTGCCGGCTGCTTCTTCCGCCTGCCGCCACAAATCTTCAATCTTGGTGCGCGTCTTCCGCCGATACAGCAGAACACGAAGGTCATTGCTGATCTGTTGCCCGTTTGTGTCATCGGGGTCCAGTTGCAGCGCCGTGCGGACGGTTCCTTGCGCCTCTTCGAGCTGTTCCTGATCGATCAGCCGCCGCGTGTCGGCCCACAGTTCCGCAGCGCGGTCACGCCTCAACTGTTGCACGATCGGCCGCAACTCGTCCCGAATTCCCTCAAAATTCGGATAGCGAAATTCACGCCGCGTTTCCAGCAGGCGGGAGACCAGTTGCTCAAGTGCTTCGGGACAGCGGGGCAGCACCTGCCGTAATGCAGGGACCTCCCGATGCCAATCACACGCCGCGGCTGCACCGTCGCGGAACGGATGCGAGCCGGTCAGGAACTCGTAGCAAATTACGCCGAAGGTAAATATATCGCAGAGGAGATCGGGAATATGGTGAGCGGCTTCTTCCGGCGCGCCATAAAGTTCGGTCTCGTTCTGCTTAGCCGTGCTAAGTCGAACGATGCCAAAATCCTGGATGACGGCGGTGCTGTCGCCCGCCAGCGCGATTCCGGCGGGGCGGAGTCCGATGTAAGCCAGTCCGGCGCGGTAGGCCTCGGCTGCGCCTAGGGCCACCTGCTCGATACACAACATCTTCTGGAACAACGGAATGTCGTGATTGGAACGGACGAGCTTCTCCAGATTGTCGTCGCCCAACTCCTGCATGGCGGCGAATGGCAGGCCGCCATGCTCCGCCAACTCGTAAACGGCGATCAGATTTGGAACGCGCAGCTGGGCGATGCTGCAAACCTCCCGCCGGAAACGATCCGCCAATTGCCTGTCAGCCGCATCCGCCACGAGTTTCACAATGACCCGGCGCGATAGGGCGCGGTCGAAAGCCCGAAACACTCTGACCTTCGGGTGTTTCGCCGCTCGAATTTCCGCGGCGATTTCGTACTTACCGATATGGTGGTCCGAAGAAGCCGGCATTGGATCGGACGCTGTAACGGAGCCCCCGGCGTCCCGGCCCCGGAAGATACCTGATTTCATGATTCAATCGGGATTGTGGCGTAAGCAGGAACACCAGTCAAGGCTTGCGGCCCGCAATCGGTCCTTCGCCCGGACTGGTCCGTCCATAACGTACTAAGGTGAACGGGGCGACATCCGCGGCCGGTTCCAGTCCGCCAGGCTGGTGCGTCAGATCATTCCAAGAATTGCATTGACGAGCACGGCGGCCATGCCCACGGGAATCGCTACTTTCCACCCGATATTCATGAGCTGGTCGTAGCGGTAGCGCGGGAAGGTGCCGCGGAACCAGATCAGCACGTAGATAATCACTGCCACCTTAAACAGAAACCAGAACAGGCCGATGAGTGAGCCGTTGATGGCGGGAATGGCGAACAGCGCGGCGACCCCGACCAGCAGCACGGCGACGCCCGTGAGTACCTTCTGCTGGAGCCGGTCGATCACGCCTTTGACCATACGGTACGTGAGCCAGCCCGAGCCGGCGAACAGGATCACGGGAAATATGAAATTGACGGGCATCGCCAGCCACGCCACGTTGGGGAACGGGCGCAGCCAGCCTCCCCAGAACAGCGTTACCGCCACTGAGGCCACCACGAATATGTTCGCGTATTCGGCCAGGAAATAGAGCGCCCAGCGAAAGCCGCTGTACTCGGTGTGGAAGCCGGCCACCAGCTCCGATTCCGCCTCGGGAAGATCAAAGGGTGCGCGGTTGGTCTCGGCCGTGGCGGCAATCAGATAGACAACGAACGGCACGATCATAAATCCGTAATTGCCGAAGACGAACCAGACGCCGCGGTGGAGCTGCGCCTCAATGATCCCCTGCATGCTCAGCGTGCCCGCCACCATGACGCCGGAAAGCAGCGCGAACGCGAGCGCCACTTCGTAGCTCACCAGTTGCGCAGCGCTGCGAAGGCCGCCCAGCAGCGGGTAGTGGCTGTTCGACGCCCATCCGCCGAGAATGATTCCGAGAATGCCGACGGCGCTCATCGCCGATACGACCAGCAGACCGACGTTTACGTCGGCCACGTAGATGTTCTTCGCGAAAGGAAGCACGGCGAAGGCCGTCAGCGCGGTGAAGGTCGAGATCACCGGGGCGACCCAGAAGATCGCATGATCGGCGCCGATCGGGATAATGTCTTCTTTCAGCAGCAGCTTCAAGGCATCGGCGATTGGCTGCAGCAGGCCGTGCGGGCCGACGCGCATCGGCCCCAGCCGCACCTGGAAATCGGCCAGGACCTTGCGCTCGATCAGAGTGATGTAGCCGGCCACCAGCGGAAAGAGGGCAATCACCGCGACGGTGACCGAGAGCGGCATGAACCACGGGCTGGAAAAGATCGTGTTCATAAGCTCCTCATGGCATCAACGAGGCTTGCGCGAGCCGCAGGAACGGTTCCGGATAAATTCCAATGACGAGGGTCAGGATGCCGCTGACTGCCAGCGCCACGCGCAGGCCGAAGCTGGTGGACAGCGGCGCTTTTTCCATAGTCTCGCGGGCGAACATGCTGCGCACAATTTTGAAGTAGTAGTAGACCGCGATCGCCGCGTAAAGCACTGCGATTACCGCCAGGGCATAATGCCCTGTTTGAATCAGCGAAAGGAAAATGTAGTACTTCCCGAGGAAGCCCGCCATTGGCGGAATGCCGGAAAGCGAGAGCAGGAAGATCAGCATGAGCAGCGCGTAGCCGGGGCTCTTCTGCATCAGCCCGGCGATGTCCTCGATGTCTTCGCCGATGATGCTGGCGCGGCGCAGCGCCACCACCACGAGAAACGCGCCCAGATTCATGAAGGTGTAGACCATCACGTAAACCGCGATGCCGTTGATGCCCGTTGCATTCCCCGCGACGAGGCCGAGCAGCATGTAGCCGGCATGCGAAATCGAACTGTACGCGAGCAGGCGTTTGATGTTGGTCTGGTTGATGGCGGCCAGATTGCCGATGGTGAGGGTTGCGACCGCGACAACGGAAAGCAGAGGCTCCCACACATTGCGCGCGGAGGCCAGCGGACCCAGAAAGATGCGCAGCAGGAAGGCGATCGAT
>DATGII010000240.1:0-64864 GCA_035295805.1 Bryobacteraceae bacterium
CTTGATCCGGTCGTCAGTCATGGGGTGAGTCGAAAACACTTTGGATACGGTTCCGGGCTTCTTCTTTTCCATTGACTGGACTTTCTCGAAGAAGTCGACGAAGGCGGTGGGATCGTACCCGGTCTTATAGAGATACTGCAGACCCAGGTAATCGGCCTCGCGCTCCATGCCGCGCGAGAACTGGAGGAAGCCCAGGGGAATCGCCATGCTGGCGCCCTGCATGGCCGCATAGCCCGTCCAGCCATACGGCACGACGATGGAGGCGGCAATCATTCCGATCTGCGCGATCTCGCCGCGAGTGGCCTGCTTGGTGCCATGGCGCGCCGCCACATGCGCGATTTCGTGCGCCATGACGCCGGCCAGTTCGGCTTCGGAATCCGCTTTGAGGATCAGCCCGGAGTTAACGAAGAAAAATCCGCCAGGAAGGGCGAAGGCATTCACCTCTTCGGTGTCGAGCACCTTGATGGTGAAGGGAACCTTGGCATCGGAATTCCGAACGAGATTTTGCCCCACGCGATTGACGTACTCGGCGATGACCGGATCGTCGATGATCTTGGCCTGGCGCTCGACCTCCTGGGCCAATTGCTTACCAAGGGCAATTTCCTTTTCGAGGGAATAGAAGTTGACGCCCTTGCCGACGTCGCGATTGCCGATCTCCTCGGGATCGTTCTTCTTTTTGTCTTTGGCCGATGCGCTGCCGATCAGGCCGAACGCCGTCAAGCCGGTTATGAGGATTACGGAACAGCGATTCATCCGGAAAGCTCCCCTAAGGCTACTATACGCTCTTTTGGCGCGCGGCGGTTTCAGGGCCTGGCTTCCGGCCTTGGCGGCAGGCCGCCGTCGATACGGGCGAGCGCATTTCGTGCAGGCGCGGCTTCGGTGCCACTTCCAGCCGTACTGGATGAACCTTTCTGTGACGTTCAAAACCTTGTGGATCTTTGGCTTTGGGTCTCTCATTAGTTCTGCACGTCGTGCTACAAAACGGCGTCGGATTTTGGCTCAGCAAACTTCAACTTGTGCCAAGATTTCATCACGCTATTTATGTCGTCTGTCGCCATGATCTCCACGCAGCGTCCAAAGGACGGCAGATCGAGCCGCCGCTTTCCCTTGGCGCTCTCTCTTCGCTACCAAGTGGCCGGATCGAAAAAAGCCGAAATTCACGGGTCGGAGAAGACACTGAATCTCTCAAGCAGAGGTGTCCTGTTTGAGTCGCAAGATGATTTGTGCATCGGTGGAACCCTGAAGCTGTACATTGACTGGCCTGCCCGCATCGACGATAAAGTCGGTCTGATTTTACATATCGTCGGCCAGATCGTTCGAACATCCGGGATCTCGGTGGCAGCGAAGATTCAGCGGTATGAGTTCCGCACGCGAAGTTCGAGCGACGTCGGAGGACCGCAAGACCTTGTCGTACCGTCTCCCAGCTAATGCGATGCCCAACCATCTCGACGAGCAGGAACTCCCGATTTTCGAGAACTGGCAGATTGCTTCCGGCGCCGCTTCGACGCGCCGGACGGCTGCTGGAGGAGTCGAAGGTGATGTTCACACTGGGAGCGTCTGCTCCCTACGAGACCGCAGGGCAGGCTACTTTTGCAGCATCTCTTCTGCTTTGGCGCGCGCCCGGCAGATCTGGAGCATCGACGACCCCATGCCATCTATCGCCGAATTTGTATTGACGCTGCATGGATGGGCGCCGGAGCTACCGGGGAACAACAGCAAATTGCAATAAATTGCAATTAGGCGCCTGCATTACGAGGTGAGAGGGTGTTATCCAATCGGCTATTCCTGTGGGCGTTCCTCAGTGCCGCTTTCGGCGTTTTGATACTCGTCAATGCGCTGAAGACGCTATAGATGACAACTAGTCAATATCTTCATCCCCGCGTCCTACCGGCCGAAATCGTAACAAAACGTACTGATTGAACTATATGGCAGGGCCACGCGTTTGATCTGACCTTCCGAGCGGAGCAATCACTAGGGGCAGCCGTCGGTACTCTGCCTCACGCTTCCCTTTGGCTTGGCTTAATAGCGTAAGCACAGAATGGCGCCCGCAGTGATAACTCTAGAGTGAAAGCCAGTCGCGGCGCATCCGGCTGCGAGGAGGGCTAGCGACTTTCATGGCGACCGAAACGAGTCCATACCAGATCCTGCTGGCCGAGGATTCGGCGGCTGATGTGGGCATTGTCCGCATCGCTCTTCGCGACCAGAAGCTTAATCACGTTTTGCACGTGGCACGGGATGGCGAGGAAGCCATCAAATTCATAGAGAAGGCCGATAACGATTCGAAAGCACCGGGACCGGACCTGCTGCTTCTCGACATGCATCTTCCGAAATATGATGGCGAAGCCATCCTCAAGCGGCTGAGGTCGACCGAGCGCTACGCGCAGATTCCGGTTGTGGTCATGACCTCCTCTGATGCTCCACAGGATCATGAGAAGGCGCAAAAGCATGCGGCGATATTTTATTTCCGCAAGCCTTCGCGGCTCGAAGAATTCATACAGCTCGGCGTGATTGTCCGGGAGATACTGACGGGGAAGAAGCCCCTTACTGTCGCCGCAGCCGGGCCGGCGGAGGGAGGTGATGCGGCATGACCCGAATGCGCACTGTAGAAGCGGACAGAGCAGGGCAGAATGGCGCATCGGCGCCCACGAGCGCGTCGAACGGCGCCTCCGGTGACGCGATGTCACACGAGCTTCAAGCCTTGCGCCGCAGCGAGGCCGTACTGCGGGATTTCGTCGAAACCTCGACGATCAGCCTTCACTGGGTGGGCGAAGACGGAACAATCCTCTGGGCGAATCAGGCGGAGCTCGATCTTCTGGGGTACACACGCGAAGAGTATATTGGCCGTAACATTGCCGAGTTTCACGCCGACGAGGCTGTCATTAACGACATACTCGCTTGCCTGAGCCGGGGCGATATGCTTCGCGACTACCCGGCGCGTCTGCGGCATCGCGACGGATCGATCCGCCATGTCCTGATCAATTCGAGCGTTTTGTTCGAAGACGGTAAATTCGTTCATACGCGCTGCTTTACCCGCGACATCACCGATCTCAAGCAGGAACAGGAAGCACGGCAGGCGCAGCTTGCCGCAGAACTCGCGGACACCAAGCTTTTGCAGGAAATCAGCGCGCAGCTTATCGAGCAGGGCGATGAAGACGCGCTCTACGCAAAACTCGTTGACGCTGCCGCGACGATCATGCGTTCGGACTTCGCAACCATGCAGATCCTCTATCCCGAGCGCGGGCCGAAGGGCGAGCTTCGGCTCCTGGCGTCCCGCGGGCTAACCTCGGAGGGGAAGAAAGTCTGGGAATGGGTTCGCTTCGATACCGAAAGCACTTGCGGACAGGCGCTGCGCACCGGCAAGCGCGCGGTCGCACCGAACGTCGAGACCAGTGAGTTCCTCGCTGGGACGGGCGGCATGGCCGCGCTGCTCGACGCCGGCATCCGGGCCGCGCAGTCGACGCCGCTGTTCTCGCGCAGCGGCAAGCTGCTGGGAATGATCTCCTCGCACTGGAGCCAGCCGCACAGCCCCACGGAGCGCGATCTGCGGCTGCTGGACATCCTGGCGCGACAGGCGGCTGACCTAATCGAGCGGAAGCAGGCCGAGCAGGCATTGCGCGAGAGCCAACGCCGTCTGCGCGAGATCATCGAGGCGATCCCCGCAGCAGTCTACACGACGGACGCCGAGGGCCGCATCACCTTCTTCAACCACGCGGCCGTTGAATTCTCCGGCCGCGTCCCCGAACTGGGCAACGATTCATGGTGCGTGACCTGGAAGCTCCACAACACGGACGGCACCCCGCTGCCCCACGATCAGTGTCCGATGGCTGTCGCCCTGAAAGAGAAGAGGTCCGTATTCGGCCGCGAAGCCGTCGCGGAGCGGCCGGACGGAGAGCGCCGTACATTCACGCCGTATCCGACCCCGCTTTTCGATGAAGAGGGACGCTTGACGGGCGCCGTCAATATGCTGGTCGACATTACCGAGCGCAAGCGTGCCGAGGATATATTGCGGGAAAGCGAGGAGCGCTTCAGGGCCATCGTCGAGACCACGCCCGAGTGCGTCAAGCTGATCGCCGCTGACGGCACGCTCCTGCTGATGAACGGGGCCGGGCTGGAGATGGTCGGTGCCGCGGCCGCCGACGAGGTGACCGGCAGAAGCGCTTACGATCTCATCGCGCCGGAGGACCGTGAAAGCTTCCGCGCATTCAATCAGCGCGTTTGCGCCGGGGAGAAGGCCTCGCTTGGATTCGATATCATCGGCTTGAAGGGCAAGCGGCGCAGCATGGAGACGCATGCGGTGCCGTTGCGCCGCTCGGACGGCTCCGTCGTCCAGCTCGGCATTACGCGGGACATTACAGAGCGCCGCAAGGCCGAGGAGACGCGTCTTCTGCTAGGCGCCATAGTCGATTCCTCGGACGACGCCATTATCAGCAAGGATCTTGACGGACATATTACGAGCTGGAATTACGGCGCGGAGCGGCTCTACGGCTACACGGCTGAGGAGGCGGTCGGGAAATCCATTTTCATTGTGGTTCCCGCGGACCGGCACGAGGAGGAAAAGCAGATCCTTGAGCGTCTGCGGCGCGGCGAGCGCGTCGATCACTTCGAAACGACACGGCGGCGGAAGGACGGAACGGTCATGAACGTATCGCTGACCATCTCGCCGCTCAGGAACCAGCAGGGCGAGATTATCGGCGCCTCCAAGATCGCGCGCGACATCACGGAACGAAAACGCGCCGAAGAGGCGATCCGGACCTTCAACGCGCGTCTGACCGAGGACCTCGCCGCGATGACCCGGATGCAACAACTGAGCACGCGGCTGGTGCAGTCGGGCGGAATACCGGAGTTGCTCGGCGAGATTCTCGATGCCGGAATCGAGATCACCGCCGCAGATATGGGCAATATACAGCTGCTCGACGATGCCGGGCGGCTGGGGATTGTCGCTCACCGCGGTTTCGAGGCGCCGTTTCTGGATTTCTTCAACGAAGTGCATGACGGCCTTGCGGCCTGCGGCAGTGCGCTGCAAAAGGGAGAACGAGTTATTGTCGAGGACGTCGCCAGCAGTCCTGTTTTCGCCGGCACGCCGGCGCTCGACGCCATGCTCGCGGCGGGTGCGCGCGCCGTGCAGTCGACGCCGCTCGTCAGCCGCTCGGGTAAGGTGCTGGGCATGTTCTCGACGCACTACCGGCGGCGGCGGCGCCCCACCGAGCGCGAGCTGCGGCTGCTCGACCTGCTGGCGCGCCAGGCAGCCGACCTCATTGAACGCAAGCGGGGCGAGGAGGACCGGTCCCAGCTTTCGGCTATCGTGGAGGCCTCCGGCGACGCAATTTATACGTACGATTTGAACGGCACGATCCTGAACTGGAACCGCGCGGCCGAAGAGCTTTATGGCTTTAGCCCGAACCAGATTATCGGACGTCCAGCCGAAACGATCGTTCCGCCGGACAGGAGGCTAGAACTGCACGAGACCATCGCGGCGGCGGGCGGCGAGTCCGGGAAAACCATCCGGAATCTGGAGACGACGCGGATGCGCCGCGACGGCAGTATTTTCCCTGCGGTGCTGACAATTTCGCCCATCCGCGACGACAGCGGCAAGACCATGGCGCTGTCGGTGATCGCCCGTGATATCACGGTACGAAAGCGGGTCGAGAACGAACTGCGGCGCGCCAACGGGGATCTTGAACAATTCGCCTACTCGGCGAGCCACGACCTACAGGAGCCCTTGCGGACGATCAAGATTTATTCGCAGCTGCTGGCTGATCGCTTGGGCACCGTTGTCGAAGGGGAAACTGCCGAATTCCTCGATTTCCTGCGAAACGCCGCGACCCGGATGGAACTGCTGGTGCGCGACCTTCTGGCCTATACGCAAGTCGCCAGGCTGGATACGCCCATTCAGGAAATCGACTCCAACGAGGCCGTCGCGGAGGTGATTGCAAACCTGGGCGGTGCAATCTCGGAGAGCGGCGCGGCCGTGACGTTCGACACTTTACCCGCCGTGCCGGTGCGGAGCACGCACCTGCGGCAGCTTTTTCAGAATCTGATCGGCAACGCGATCAAGTACCGGAGCGATGATCGCGCACCTGCGGTGCATATCGGCGCCGAACGTCAGGACGGACATTGGCTCTTCACCGTCCGTGACAACGGCATTGGCATTCAACCTGAATTTAGGGAGAAGATCTTTGGACTATTCTCACGCCTGCACAACGCGGACCGTTATTCCGGGACCGGCATTGGCCTCGCTATCTGTCAACGGATTGTGGAGCGTTACCATGGCCGCATCTGGGTCGAATCAGAACCCGGATGCGGATCGGCGTTCCGCTTCACGCTCCCGGTCTGAGGAGGCGGGGGCGCCGCGGCCCTGCCACATACTGATCGCGGAGGACAGCAAGTCGGATGTCTTCCTGATCCGTCAGGCGCTCCAGAAATCGGGGATCAACGCGCAAATCCACATCGCCGACGATGGCGAGAAGACGATGAAGTTTATCGAGCAGGCGGATGCCGATCCGCAAGCCCCCTGTCCGCATCTGATCCTGCTCGACATCAACATGCCCC
This sequence comes from Bryobacteraceae bacterium, assembly GCA_035295805.1. GTDB lineage: Bacteria > Acidobacteriota > Terriglobia > Bryobacterales > Bryobacteraceae > PSRJ01. The sequence goes on from DATGII010000240.1 coordinate 6,550, forward strand.
GCTACAAGGGCGGGGACATACTGCGCAAGCTACGCACCAGCGCACGCTGCAAGAACGCACTTGTCCTGGTGGTAACATCCTCGGATTCGCAGCGTGACCACGAGGAAATGGACGCTTTTGGAACTAACGGATATTTCCGCAAGCCGTCGGAATTTCCGAATTCATGAAACTCGGGGACCTTGTTCGTGAGGTCCTAGCGCAAAACGAAACGTCGCCGGCGTGAACGGTATCAGCTCGGGCCGTCGCTGCTCAGTGGAAGCCTGAGTTCCAGCCACGCCCTTCTTCGCGCCGCCGGGGTATTAAACTCATCACTGCGCGGACCACGCTTTCGATCGAGCCGACAACCGGTGTAGAGGGGACTTACACTCCCGAACTGTCGAACGTGCTCGGCACACAAAAGAACGGCCGCGCTTGCAGCGTGCAAACGCGGCCGAGATTCCAAATCCATTCCATGGCTTGGAACAACAGCTACCGCTGAAACGTTCCACTCAATCGTTTCCTAAAGACCAAACCCGCGCCACCCAGCATGAGGAATGACAGCATGGAACCTGGCTCCGGAACCGTACCCCGGACACCTACCACGTTCACGCCAGCCGTTGTTCCGAACGAGAATGTCGCGCTACTAATGGTTGTCGCAGCAGTAACACCGGCAACATCGACTGTAAACGTAGCCGTTTGGTCGAGAAACGGATTGTGAGGCTTGTTGCCGGCGACCGAAGAATTGGCGTTGTCGTAGACGCCACCAGATCCGGCTGGCCCGATAATCAAATTCTCGGGCCCGATGAACCCGAGGGCATCCAGTTGGAGCCCCCCGCCGACGTTGTTGTTTAACCCCCACCCAGTGCTCCCGGTCGAACCCAAAGTGAAGGTGCCGTCCGATGCAATCGTAATCTCCTGACCCGAACTTGAGGCCAGAGTGCCGGTTGTCGCGCCATTGCTCAACACAAAATCGAGATCGCTGAGCAGTTGCGCCACGTCTGTCGGATTCGCCTCCAAATTCGTCAGCGTTATGTCGACAACCCCATTACCCGTGGTAAACGTTGCTGACGCATCGACCGGACCACTCGTGGTTGCACCAGCGGGCGTAACAAACGTAATCGTATTTGCATAAGCGCCCGTCGAGGCCACCAAGACCAGCCCAGCCGCTAAAAAGCTAAATTTCATCCTCCGCACTTAAAACCACCCCTTTTCTGCCGCAGCTTGCCGACTCTAAATTATGACTTTAGTTCTAAAACTTCCAAAAGTTCTGATTTAATAAAAACGAATCAGTACTTTAGATACGTTGTACTGATTGCCACTTCTCTGACGCGCGAAACGCGACAACCCGGCGGGCGCTATTAGACCGATCTACGGCTCGATCGCGAGGTAAGCATCCGGCGGAGTGGTCGTCCCGTTCGTGCTCAGCGCAATCGAAAGATTGCCGGCTGGGGCGCCGGCCGGGATCCGGATATTGACCTGGGACAACCCGGCGAAACCGGGCGCGGCGCCGGCATAGAGGAGGGCGCCGGTGGGCAACGGCATCCCGTTAAGCGAAATTGACACCGGCTGCGCCAGCGGTGCGGCCTGGTTCGCGAGCAATCCCGGAGGGAACGCCGGGTCGGTCAGGCCAAGACCGGTGAGGTAAAGCGAAACGTAATCGCCGGGCCTGGCAGGCGCGACGATCGTTCCCGGGAGGGCTCCGGCAGGACCGACGATCGCGCCCGTGATTGCATTGATGGCGGCGACCGGGTTCGGGCCACCGGCTGTGTGCGTGAGGTAAAAAAACTCCGGGGCCGCGGACCGCACGGGGATGGTCTGGGGGCTGCTCGCGGCCTGTGCGGCCGCCCCGCAGTTCGCGATGATGACGGCCGACACAGTGCCGGCCGGAAGCATGGGCGCCTGGACGTTGATCTGGCCGGGCGAGACGAAGATCATGGGGGCGAGATGCTGGTTGAGGGCGACGCAGGTGCATGCCAGGTTGGCGGGCAGCGCGCCGTCCTGCAAATCGGCAGCGGCGACGGCGCGAGCCGTGCCGGCGGGCGCGAAATTCTGCCCGAAGATGCTGATCAGGCCGCCCGAAGCGACCTGCACGACCGGAGGGACGCTCAGGCCGGCGCCAACCACGCCGGCGGCGCCGATGGCGGGCGCCGCGCCCGTTGGTCCACAGCCGGAAGGAGCGGGCGGCGTGCCCAAGTATTCCACCGTCACGTTCAGTTGAAAAGCGCCGCCGCCCGTCTGTCCGGAAGAATCGGCCTGCACCGTGTAGTCGCCTTGAGACGACGGCAACGCCGGCAACCGGAGCAGCGCGCCGCCCAGATCATCATTGTTGCCGGCGCCGCACGCGGCGAGCAGTTGCAGGCCGGCGGCATAGGAGGACACGCCGAACAGCGTTCCGAAGAGGTGATCGAGACAGTTTGCGCGGTAGCCCTGCACGAGTACACGGAGCGTGTCGCCACCGCCGAGATAGACGTCGTAGGGCGCGGCGGTAAGCGCGACGGACTGGCCTTGGGCAGTCTTCCCCAACGCTGACGCGATGGCCGGCAAATACGTCCACTGGCCGGCGACGTCGCTCCACAGATGCCATTCTCCGGGAAGCGCGCTTACGGTAACGCTGTTCAAGCGCACGCGAAAGTGATGGAGGGGCGCAGGGGCGGTATTCCAGGTGAATTTCAGGGTTCGCGCGTAGATGCCGTTGTCCGCGCCGCGGTAGGGAAGGTGAATGTGAGCCATCGCAGGCAGGGCGCCGGCGGAGGCAGGGTAGGTGATGACCTCCGTGACGGCAGTGCTGTGCTGCGAGTGCGTGACCGCCTCGACTCCGACCGAAGCGGCGTTCGGCGGAGGCGGCGGCAGGGGCACGTCGAAATCGTAATCCATATCGTTGACGGGTTGCTGTTCAGGGGCCGGGGTTCCCCAAATGAACGCGGTGGGGCCGGCCGAGGAATGGATGGGGCCCGTGAGCGACAAGCCGGTGATCTGCTGCACAAACTGGAGCAGAAGCGGCAATTCGAGCGAAGGCAACGGGCCGGCCTGGTAATAGGTTTGTTGATCGGCCTGGCTGAGCACGTCGCGCAGGCGCCCGCCGCCGTGGCCGCCTTGCGCGAGCAGCGCGTCCATTCCGGACGGGTAGTGGTTGGCGGCTCCGCCATGGCCGCTGACATAAATGTCGACCTGCGTCGCAAGCGCGATGGCACTCGAAATCGCCGGCCGCCGGCGGAAGACGGCGACCAGGCGCGGCGGATGGATTTCGGTGCGATCGCCGATCTCGGGGTGGCCGGCATCCAGAACCCAGCGGCCGACGAGGTACACGCGGTCGCCGCTGGCGGGCATAACCCAGGCCGGCATGCCGATCTGTCCGGTTTCGTAGCTTTGCGGATTGCCGGCGTTGAGCGCTTCCCACTCGACCTCGACGCGGCCGATTGCCACTCCCGAATCGTCCTCGCCGCTGGAAAAATAATTGGCGGTGCCGACGGTCCACCGGTAGGCGGAGTCCGGCATCAAATAGAAATTGGTGTCATGGGCATAATGAGTGATCGGGTCGTCCTCCCAACTGATGCGCGAGGGCTGATTGGCGCCGCCGCCGGTCACAGGCGCGACGGTTCCGTAGAGGCCAACCGGGAGGTTGTCCCAGACCGAAGGCCAGTTGGGATCGGTGCGCTCCGGGGAATCGACGCTCAAGGGGCCCGGCAGCACGCCGTCGCGGCTGCCGCGTTCGTGGCTCCAATCGATCGTGCTGCTGTTTCCAAGGTAGGTAGCGGGGCAAAGATTGACGGCATCGGCGGCATCCGCGGCGGACGACGCTGCGCCGGCGGCGTGCAAGCGATACAATCCGGGCCTGGGAATCTGCGCTTGCGGGCCGGTCACGCCCTGATCATAGGGGATGGGCAGCGAGCTGGAAATATTCCCGTGAGTATCGGCAGTGACCGTTCCGAGAGGCACGTTGCCGGGCGATACGGCCGGTGAATTCAGCGGGCCGTAAAGCGATAGCGAGACGCTTTCACCCGGCTCCCAACCAGCACCCGAAACCGGAAGGGACTCGTTCCAAGTAAAAATCAACGGCTGGATGGCGCTGCCGCCGGAGAAACCACCGGACACGGAGATGGCGGGGGATGGCGCGGCATATGTAACGAAGGCTCGAAAAACGATGAGAAGTACGGTAAGCAACACAGCGCTGGCTTGAGTCATTTGTCGCACGGCGGCCTCCGTGCAGATGACGTGCCAATGCACGCTGACGCGAGACTGCACGCCGGCCCGCGGGGCTTTTGTGACCGCAAACACGCGGAACTGTTGCGATCCGTGCGGAGCCGCTCATTTGCCGGATTGGGATGAAATCGCGTCCCGCTATAATCCACTTGGTGAAACTTCGCGTGGGAAGGTGGACAGCTCTGGCACTCTTCATTTCGGCGCTGGAGGCGCACCTGTGGGCGGCGCCCACTGTTGCCAGTGTGGCGAATGCAGCCAGCAATATTCCGTTCCAATCCGGAATCGCGCAAGGAAGCATCTTTGTGATCAAGGGGAGCGGCCTGGGACCGGCGAGTATCTCGTTTGCGCCAACGCCATTCCAGAGCACCAGTTTGAGCGGCACATCGATACGCGTGACGGTCGGGGCGACGAGCGTGGATGCGCCGCTGTATTACACATCCGCGAACCAGGTTGCCGCGCTGCTCCCGTCGAACACACCCACCGGCGCCGGTACGTTCAGCGTCACGTACAACGGACAGGCGAGCAACGCGCTAGGACAGACGATCACGGCGAACAATATCGGCGTTTTTACCATCGACTCGAGCGGACAAGGACCTGCGATCGTCAGCTATCCCGATTACTCTCTGGTCTCGGCGGTGAAGGCGCCGAACTGCGGCGGGCCCGGGACTCCGTGCGGCGCGGCACATCCGGGCGAAACGCTGATGCTGTGGGGCACCGGATTGGGTCCAGTCAGCGGAAACGAAACGGGCGGCGACGGACTAGGCCAGGCGATGGCCGCGGTTCCGCTGACGCTTTGGGTGGGAGGGATCCAAGCCCAGATTCTTTATCAAGGCCGGTCCGGATGTTGTGTGGGCCTGGATCAGATCGCGTTCGTGGTTCCGGCCGCGGTCCCGACCGGATGCGCCGTTCCACTGGTCCTGCAAATCGGGGCGACCGCTCCCGCAATCAGCAACAGCAGCGTGCTGCCGGTCGCCTCGGGAAGCCGCAATTGCACACCCAACAATGCCGCGGCTGGTCTGGAGGCGAGTCAGATTCCGGCCACCGGGGCGCTCGCCATCGGCGACATTGATCTGGAAAAGGTAATGAGCACCGGGGGCGGTTTGCAGGACGAGGCTTATTTCGCGTTCGTCAGCTTTACGTTCAAAGCAGGCATGCAGCCATTTTTCCAGTCTTTCGCGGATCAGTTACCCGCCGGCGTGTGCGTGGTCTACAGCAGCCTCACGCCGAACGAGAATATACCGATTGATAGTTTTTCGGTGCTCGATGGCGGTTCCAAGGTGACATTGAAGGGGCCGGCGGGCAGCGCTACCGTGCCCGGTCCGTCCTTCAATTTAGCGAGTTTCAACGCGGGGGGAACCTTTCTTGCGCCTGGCGCGTACACGGTGACGGGGACCGGCGGAGCCGCGGTTGGGCCGTTCAGCGCCACGATTACCATTCCGCCGCCGCCCACATTAACAAGCCCGCTGAGCGCCACGAATGTGAGCCGCTCCGCGGGCATGACGGTCAACTGGAAGGACGGAGACCCGAATGGAAACGTTCTGGTGTCTCTCCGCAGCGCGGTAGACAGCGCGAGGACGACCGGAGCAACCGCGCGCTGCAAAGTTCCGGCCAGCGCCGGTACCTTCACGATTCCGCCGTACGTTCTGCTGGCGCTTCCCGCAGGCAGCTTCACCGACTTCGTTTTTGGAACCGCGGAGTCGGAAACGCCGTTTACGGCCCCCGGCATCAGCGGGGGGAGTCTCCACACGCAGAGCGCGGTGTCTGAGTTTACCGGCTTCCCGTTGAATTAGGTGACGGTCCATTATCCGAGCGGCGCGCCAGCGGCCCGGTGCTATACTTGCGGCGATGCAACGCGACCAGGCCGTGATCGACCGGTGGAGCGGCGCCGCGCCGTTCTGGGAGAAGCACCGCGAAACGATCCGTCAAATGTTCGCACCGGTCACGCAGGCTCTGATCGACGATGCGCAGATCGAGAACGGACGGTGCGTTCTCGATGTCGCGACCGGCCCGGGAGAGCCGGCCCTGGGCATAGCGGCTGTAGTCGGGCCGGGCGGCAGAGTGGCGGGCATTGATCCGATTCCGGAGATGGTCGCTGCCGCGCGGCGCGCGGCGAACCGGAGCGGGTTCGGGAACACGCAATTTGAGGTCGCTTTTGCAGACGATCTGCCGTTCGCGTCCGACAGCTTCGACGCTGTGGTCAGCCGGTTCGGGATCATGTTCACTCAATCTCCGGTGGACGCTGTGCGCGAGATGTTGCGCGTGCTCAAGCCGGATGGGAAACTGGCCCTTGCCGTCTGGCATCTCGCGGAATCGAATCCTTTCTTCCACGCGCTGTCGCGAGCGATCGAACGGTACGTCGAGGCACCGCTGCCGGAGCCGGATGCTCCGGACGCATTCCGCTTCGCCGTCCGCGGCAAATTGCAGAGAGTCCTCAGGGATGCCGGCGCGACCGGTTCCTCCGAACGACTATTGCGCTTCTCCATAGAAGCGCCGTTGTCGGAGGAAGAATTTTGGGCGCTGCGCGTCGAGATGTCGGAGAAGCTTCGTCAGAAAGTCGCCGCGCTATCCCCGGAGCAGTTGGGCGAAGCGAAGCGCGAGGCGATCCACGCGATGGGCGAGTACTCGACTACACGCGGAATGAGCTTCCCCGCCGAGGTTCTGATTGTGAGCGGGACCAAGAGCCGGCCGACACAATAGAGAACCCCAGCACGTCTGCAACGAAACGCGAGGGCCGAATTTTCAGGCTACGATCTGCGGGATCAGTTCGCCGGCGACGTCGGTCAGGCGCATGTTGCGGCCGTTGTAGTAGTAGGTCAGACGCTTGTGGTCCAGACCTAACAGGTACAAGATCGACGCGTGGAGATCGTGCGCGGTGACGACCTGTTCGGCGGCCTTGTAGCCGAACTCGTCGGTGGCGCCGATGGACTGGCCCCCTTTGATGCCGGCGCCGGCCATCCAGACGGTCAGGGCGCCGGGGTTGTGATCGCGGCCGACGCCTTTCTGCGAGAGCGGCATGCGTCCGAATTCGGAATGCCACAAGACCAGGGTCTCGTTCAACAGCCCGCGGCGCTTGAGATCGGTGATCAGGCCGGCGATCGGTTTATCGACTTCGGGGGCGTGGCGGCCGTGGTTGTCGACGATGCTGTTGTGGGCGTCCCAAGTATCCACGTTCTGGTTGACCACCGCGCCGTTCCAAAGCTGCACGGAGCGGACGCCGCGCTCGACCAGGCGGCGGGCCATCAGACACTGGCGGCCGAAGGGCTCGCTCACCTTGTTGTCGAGACCGTAGAGGCGCTTGGTCTCGTCGCTCTCGTCATCGACATTGATAGCTTCGGGCGCACAGCCCTGCATGCGGAAAGCTAATTCGTAAGAGCTGATGCGGGCAGTGAGCTCGCTGATGCCGGGGTGCTTCTCGACGTACTCCTGGTTCATGCGGGCGAGGGCATCCAACTCGGCGCGCTGCTGCTCGGGCGACAAGGAACCGGCATCGGGGTGCAAGTCCAGGATCGGGTCGCCGGCGGAACGAAAGACGGTGCCCTGGTAGGCGGCGGGCAGGAATCCGGAACTCCACTGCGCAGAGCCTGTGAAAGGGCCGCCGCGGGGATCGTGAATGACGACGAAGGCGGGCAAGCTCTGGTTTTCGCTGCCGAGCCCGTAGGTGACCCAGGAGCCCATGCTGGGATAGCCGGCGATGATCATGCCGGTGTTCCATTCGTAGTGCGACAAGGTGTGATCGGCCGAGCGGCCCTGCGCCGAATGGATGAACGCGATGTCATCGACCACGCCGCCGATGTTGGGGAAGAGTTCGGAAACCCACTTGCCGGATTGGCCGTACTGCTTGAACTGGTAGGGGCTCTTCATCAGGGGGCCGGGATAACCCTGGCGCACCAGAACCTCGCCTTTGCCCTCGAGCGGTTTGCCGTGATACTTCTCGAGCATCGGCTTGTAGTCGAAGGTATCGACGTGGCTGACGCCGCCGCACATGAACAGCGAGATGATCGATTTGGCGCGGGCTTTGAAATGAGGCGGCTTGGGCAGGAAGGGAGAATCGGTCACGCCGGCGGAACCGACGCACGCGTGCGGCGCGGCGGCCGGCGCCGCGAGCAGGCCTTGGGAACCGAGCAGCTGCGCGAGGGCGATGCCGCTGATGCCGCCGCCTGCCTGAAAGAGAAGATCACGGCGCGAAATAAATCGACGGCGGCTCTTGCCGGTGCAGTTACATTCGGGTTCGTGGTTCATGGCTGCGCCCTCCTAATTGATGTAGAGGAACTCGTTGGTGTTGAAGATAACGTGAGCAAACTCGGCCAGTGCGGACTGGCCGCCGGGCTTGGTCTGCCGCTTCAAGAAATCCTCGGCTTCGCGTAACTCGCGGGCGCTGGGCTCGCGGCTGAAGGCAATGCGATACAGCAGCTTGATCTGGGCCGCCGGGTCGCCGCCGGCTTCACGCGTTACGCGGCCGGCCAGATCCTTTGCCTGAAGGAGGAAGAACTCGTTATTGAATAACGTCAGGGCCTGCGTCGCGACCGTTGTCACTTCGCGCCGCTCGCAGCTGAGGGCCGCATCGGGCTGGTCGAAGACTTCGAACATCGGATACTTCAGGTTGCGTTTGACGTAGGCATAGATGCTGCGTCTCCAGGTGGCCGGCCCTTCCTCGGTTTTTTCCCAGCGGCCCTTGGTGGGAACCTGGCTGGTGACGGCTTCGGGAACCGGGGGGAAGAAGGGCTTGCCGCCAGCCTGGAAGTTGAGATCACCGCTGGCGGAAAGGACGGCATCGCGAATGATCTCCGCTTCGAGCCGCTTGACGGGAAAGCGCCAGAGGAACTGGTTGGTGGGATCCTTTTCCGCGTCGGTTCCGGTGTAGTAATCGGAGGCCATCTTATAGGTTTCCGAGTTCATGATGAGGCGGTGCATCTGCTTGATGCTCCAGCCGCGCGCCATGAATTCGGTGGCCAGCCAGTCGAGCAGCTCGGGATTCGACGGCGGCGTTCCCATCTTGCCGAAATTATTGGGCGTGGTGACGATGCCCTGGCCGAAGTGCTGATACCAGAGGCGGTTGACCATCACACGAGCGGTCAGGGGATTATCTTCCGAAATGATGGCCTCGGCGAATGCCCGCCGGCGGCCGCTGGTGGGATAGCCGTTCTTCGGCGGATCGGCGAACGGCTGCTGACTCGGCTTGGCGAGAACCGTAAGAAATCCGGGTTCGACGATGGGCGCCTTCATCTCGTCGGCGAACGGCATCAGGCCGGTAGCGGCAAAATACGTGGGCGGCGGCTGGTAGTGGTCACCGGGCGCGGGAATGTATTTGCCGGTGAAGCCGTATTTCTCGTACACAATCCCGCCCAGCGATCCTTGCTGGAACGGCGGGTGCGGGATAAAGCGGAAATCCCCGTCGCGCACACCCAAGGCTACGGGCGGCTTCGGCGGCATCTGCTTGTTGAGCGCCTCGATCTGCTCCAGCAACTTGGCGCGCGCCTGGTCGTCTTCGGCGCTGACTTTGATAAGAGCCGGGTGAGCGCCGGTGTTAAAGTCCTGCTCCTCTTCGCCGCGCACCGTGGACACCTGGGCCACGAGCAGCTTCTGTCCCTGGGTTCGTTTCTCCTCCGGAGTGTTGAACGCTTCCTGAATGTCCGCCGGAAATTTCGCCAGGATCTTTTGAAATTGCGCTTTGCGATAGGGTGCTTCGATAGCCGTGACCTGCTGCCGCAAAGCTTTGATCTTGCCGTTGATTTCGTCCGAGGCCGTTTGGTATTTGGCCCACTCCTCGGATGAAACCAGGGGGTGATCGTACTCGATGAAGCCATTGAAGACGGCGATGGTCTTGTAATAGTCCTTGCGGGTGATGGGATCGAACTTGTGGTCGTGGCAGCGCGCGCAGTTTACCGAGAGCGCCTGGAAGCTTTGATACGTGGTGCGGATGATGTCGTCGAGGTAATCGTAGCGGTAGTTGGGATTCTCGAGGTCGCGGTCGAGAACGCGCGGGCCGAGGCGCACAAAGCCGGTGGCGGTCAGGCTGTCGAAGGTCGGCTTGTCGAGCTCATCACCGGCAAGCTGCTCAAGGATGAATTGGTTGTACGGCTTATCCTGGTTAAAGGCCTTGATGACGTAATCGCGATAGCGCCAGGCATCGGAGACGTCGTAATCATACTCGTAGCCGGTGCTATCGGAGTACCGTGCGACATCGAGCCACAGGCGGGCCCAGCGCTCGCCGTAGTGAGGCGAAGCGAGGAGCCGATCGATGAGATCTTCGTAGGCGTGCGGGGACGGATCCTTGACAAAAGCATCGACTTCGGCCGGAGACGGCAGCAGTCCCAACAAATCAAGATAGGCGCGACGGATCAACGCGCGGCGACCGGCGGGAGGCGCGGGCGTCAGACCCTTGGCTTCCATCTTCGCCTTCACCAAGGCATCGACCGGCGAATTGCTCCAGCGGGGGTCCTGGACCTGCGGAATTGCCGGGCGAACCGGTTTCTTGAAGGCCCACCACTGCCGGTCGGCATCGGTGATGGGGCGCTCGTGATAGCCGTTGTAGGAGAGAAGCGAAGCATCGGCCGGCTGATTTGCCGCGGGCGCGGGTTTAGCTTCTTCCGGCCACGGCGCGCCCTGGTCGATCCACGCCTTGACGGTCGCGATCTCATCCGGCGTCAGAGGAGAGAGGGGGGCCATCGGCATCGCGGGCTTTTCCTGCCCGGTGATGCGCTTAAACAGAAGGCTGTCGGCGGCATGACCAGGAATGATCGCAGGGCCATGGGCGCCGCCTTGCAGCAAGGCATCGCGGGTGGCGACGCTGAGCTTGGACATCTGCACGGCCGTGCCATGGCACTGCTGGCATTTCGCCAGGATCGCAGAGACCTCGGCGGCCTGGGATTTCTGGCCGCGGGCAGCGATCGAAAGCAGACCGAGCAGCGACACCATGGCCAGCAGTGTGCCGGCCGTTTTCACGGAAGATTTTCGATGCATCATCCCTCCTGGCACCGGGCGCCGGTTCCCGCAAAGCGGAAACGGGATTGTTTACAGGCTACACCCCTCATATGCCGAGTTCAATGTGGGTACTGTACAAGTCATTACCCGAAGGTTACTCTCCGTCGAGCGAGAAGGTCATCAGCACGTCGCCAACAGCAAGGGAAACGTGCTGTTTGCCATTACTCAGGAAACTGACCGGTCCGGCAAATACCGGGCCGTTGCCAAGAAACCGCCAAAGCCGTTTGCCGGTGCGGGCGTCCAACGCAAAAACGTTTCCTTCGAGCGTGCCGGCGAATACGAGATTACCAGCCGTCGCCATGACGCCGGACCAGGGGGGCGTCAAGACACGGTACTCCCACTTGATCTGCGCGGTGGCAGGGTCGAGGGCGACGAGCTTTCCGAAGCTCTCGTCGGGCGCGAATTGCGGGCGCGCGCGGAAACCGGCCACGGCCTCTTCGGTCGAGGGCGGGCGGTATTCCGTCTTGGCGTAGACGCGGTGCTCTTCGCGCGCGAAGGTATAGAGAAGCCCGGTCAAGGGACTGTAGCTGTGGGCCATCCAATTGGCGCCGCCGTCGACGCCGGGCCAAACGTCGACGTTGCCTTCGGGCGTCGGGTCGTTGCCGGCGATCAACTCGGGACGGCCTTTGTCATCGAACCCCTTGGCCCAGGTCTGTCTTACAAACGCCTTGGCGGTGAGGAATTCGCCGGTTTGGCGATCGAGCACATAAAAGAAGCCGTTGCGATTGGGCCACAACAGCAGCTTGCGCGGCCGGCCGCGAAAGTCGGCATCGACCAGGACCGGCACCTGCGTCGCGTCCCAATCGTGCAGGTCATGGGGCGTGAACTGGAAGTGCCATTTGAGTTTTCCGGTATCGGGATCGAGGGCAATGACCGAGCAGGAATAGAGATCATCTCCGAGGCGCACGTCGCCGTTGGTATCCGGCCACGGATTGCCCGTACCCCAGTAGAGCGTGTTCGACTCGGGGTCGTAGGAGCCGGTGTTCCAGGTGGAAGCGCCGCCGCGCTCTCCCGAATCGGCCGACCAGGTATAGTTGGGCTCGCCCTGCTTGGGAATGGTGTTGAAGCGCCAGGCCAATTTTCCGGTGGCGGCATCGTAAGCATCGAGGAAGCCGCGAACTCCGTGTTCGGCGCCGGCCATGCCGACGATCACCTTATCTTTCACTACAAGAGGTGCGCCAGTGGCGGCGTAGCCTCCGGCAGCGGTGTAGTCGAACATCTGGGAGCGCCACAATTCTCTGCCCGACCGCGCGTCCACCGCCACCACATGCATGTCCAGGGTGTTCATGAAGAGGCGGTTTCCAAGGATCGCCACGCCGCGGTTAACGCGGCCGCAGCAGGGATAGAGCCTGGCGGGATTGCGGTATTCGTATGTCCAGAGAGCACGGCCGGTCTCGGCATCAAGCGCGATGATGTCGTTTTCGGGGCGGGTCACATACATGACGCCGTCGACCACCAGCGGAGTGGTCTCGACCTTGTTCACCGTGCGCATTTGATACAGCCATTTCACCTTCAGGCGGGCGACATTGCCGGTGTCGATCTGCGCCAGCCGGCTATAGCGCCAACTGTTGTAGGTGTTGGAGTACATCAGCCAGTTGCCGGGCTCCTGGTCGGCGTGCAAGAGGCGCTCGTAAGTGACAGGCAAGCCTTGGGCGGCCAGGCAGGCGGCGGCCAGCGAGGGAGCGAGGAGTCTGAAGAAGGAGTGGAGATTCATGCGCGGCATCTATTGTTTGGTATCGATGGGGTGTTTGGAGGCTTCGAAGAATTCCTTCTGCAGCCGCGGTCCCGCGGTATCGGCTTTGATGGCCCGAATGGCATTGGCAATCCCGTTGGTCCGCGCCTGCATCAAAGCCGTGCCGCGCGCGGCATTCGCTCCGGCAGCATCGCCCTGGTAATGGTTCGGAAAGCTGGCGTACCACCAGATGCCGGTATAGACGCCGATCGGCAAGTCGAGGCGCTTCAGATCGGCGCCGGACTCCTGCGGCGCGCGGTCGGGATGGACGAGGTCGGGGCGATGCGCCATTACGTTCGACATCTCGGCTTCTCCGGCGTGACCGTCGGCGCCTGGCTTGGAAGGACCGGGGACGCCGGCGCCGCCCTGTGCGCCATTCATGATGGCGTACAAGACCCAGTCTTTGGGAGTCTCCAGTTGCGTCTGGGCGAAGAATTGAATCAAGTTGGTGTTGCCGCCGTGCCCGGAAATGATGACCACCTTGGAGCAGCCGTTGCGGGCCATCTCATTGGTGGTTTCCTGGAGCAGCTCCAATTGCAGGTGCGTGCTGTAGGCGACGGTGCCGGGCTGGTGCTTGGCTTCGAAGATCTGGCCGAAGTAATACTCGGGGAATACGATCGCGTATTCCTGCTTCACAGCCTCGAAGGTGGCGTAGCGGACGTTCAACAGATCGGTGCCCATGGGACCCGTGGGGCCGTGCTTCTCGATAATTCCGAAGGGTAGCAGACAGACACCTTTGGCCTGCTGGATGGCTTTGACAAAGTCCGGGCCGGTCAGCTCCTCCCAATTCGCCGACAGCGTCTGCGCCGAACTGCAAGCGGCGGCGAGGGCCGCGATCACAATCAGCCGCATTATGACGCTCCCCTTAAAGAACTCAGATAGGCTACCAGATCTTCGATTTCTTTTTTGCCGAGGGCGGTTCCGTAAGAGGGCATGAGCGAAGGCTTGTCGCGTTGAATCTCTTTGACCTTGTCCTTGAGGAAGGCGCGCAGGTTGCCGTTCATGTCGCGCAACTGTATCGAGATATCGTCCTCATTCAAGCGAATCCCGGTTACGGTTTCACCGGAGGCGGTGACGACGCGAACGGCGCGGTAGGCCAGGGGCAGATCGGCTTCGGGGCTGACGATCGACTCTTCAAGATACTTCAAAGAGCGGCGCCGGCCGACGCGCGTCAGGTCGGGGCCGATGACTCCGCCGCGCTGGTTGATGGTGTGGCAGGCGGCGCAGCCGCCCTTAGTGTCGTAGACAATCTTGCCGGCAGCGGGATCACCGGGAGCTTTCTCATCGAGGCCCTGGCTGCCGAGGTGCTTGACAAAAGCGACGAGGCGCCAGATATCCTGGTCGGGTCCGCGAGTCGGCGGCATGTCGGATCCGGCAATGCCGTTGCGGATGGTCTCGAACAGCTCGGCATCGGAGCCGCCGAAGCGGTATTCGCCGAGCGTCAGGTTGGCGCCGCGGCCGCCGGTGCCATCGTTGGCATGACAATACGAACAGCCGCCGCGGGTGACGAAGGTCATGCGGCCGAGTTCCGCGTCAGCCGGTGTATCGAACGGGTTTTTTGCCGCGGGCGCGGCGGATCGCGGCAGATCCACGCCGGCCGGCACTTCCTGCGCAAAGGCGGCGGCTGTCAAGGCCAGGGCCAGACCGAGGGTTGCCTTGAGCAGCCGCCGCATACTAGAAGATCAGCTTGAGCGCGAATTGATACTGGCGCGGGTTCAGAGCCAGATTCGACTGGGTAATCTGGCCGAAACCGCCGGCGCCGAGAATCGGAGTCGCTCCAGGCGCGCCCGTGCCGACGCCGGCAAGCGTGGAACTCCACTTGGTGATGTTGATGTTGGGTTGGCCGAAGTTTTCCGTGTTCGTGATGTTGTAAACTTCGGCGCGAAATTGCAGCTTAATCGACTCGCGAATGGCGAAATCCTTGAACAGGGAGAAGTCGGCGCTCCTTTGGTGCGGGCCATAGAGCTGAGAGCGCATTTCGCTGCCGACGGTGCCGACAGGCTGCGGAGTAAAGGCGTTGACATTGATCCAGTTGGTGTAACTCTGGTTGGCCGGAGCATAGGGTTGTCCCGCCACGACATTGGGACGATCGACGGTGACGAGGTTGCTTACGTTCGACGGGACGGGAGTCGCGGTATCGAGCACCGTGAAAGGCACGCCCGACTGATAGAAGGCGAGCAGGTTGGCTTGCCACCCGCCCAGGGTGAACTTCGTCAGCTTGCTTCCGCTCTTTCCGAAAGGCAGCTCATAGTTCAGGCGGAAGGAGATGCGGTGCTTGATACCGATGTCGGAGTTGCCCCAGTCGTAGGCCCGATTATTCGGAAGAATCGCCCCCACGGTAGCCGCACCCGTGGTCCCTCCATCGGAAATGTTGGTGAGATTTCGCGCGAAGGTGTAGTTGGCGTTCGCAGTGAGGCCCCTGGCGTAACGCCGCTCGAACGACACCTGCATGGCGTTGTATTCGGCTGCGCCGGTTGCCGTGTAGTAATTGATGGAAGCAAGATTCGGCATTACACCGGCAAAAACTCGCGGGTTGTATACTCCCAAGCCGGCCTGGCTTGGTGGCGGGATGTTGATATTCGGAGCGTACTGCAAATGCCGGGCGACCTGGCCAACATAGCCGGCGCTGAAAACATTCGCGCCCACTTGCTTCTGGAACGTCAAATTCCATTGCATGATATAGGCCTGCGGGTAATCGACGGCGTGCGCTCCCACGGTGCCGGGAAGCTGGTTATTGATGGTGGGAACCGTAACGGGAGGAGCTCCCTGGGAAAGTCTTCCGGTACCAGCCGGACAGGCAGACGCGCCCGTGCCCGTCTGCGGGAAGCAATCAAGGTTGAGCGGAACGAACGGAGGATTATAGAGGTTCATGGAGCCGGAAGCGTAGTCCTGGGCATAGCGGCTCATACCGAAACCGCCCCGGATCACGAAACTCGGACGCGGCGTCGCGGCGAAACCAAAGCGCGGCTCGAAATTGGTGTAATAAGACTTCACCCCCGCGGTCGCGCCAACCCGAAACGGATTGCAACTGGCGGGCGTGCATGCAGCGGCCAGGACCGGATCGAAGTTGGAACGTTCGCCCTGAGCCGCGGTGATGGGGCTGAAATGGTCCCAGCGCAAGCCCAGATTCAGAGTCAGCCAAGGCTTGGCGCGCCAATCGTCCTGGACATAAACAGCCGGCTCCCAGAAGCGGAAGTATTGGCGCTTGGGATTAATCTGCCGCTGAATTTCATCCGGCGTGCCTTGCAGGAAATTCTGGAGATCAATCAACTCACTCTGCGTGAACCGGAAGTAGCCCAGCCCGAAAGTGTTCTGATAATAGTTGAGCTGGCGGCGAATCAGACTGGCCCCGGTTTTGATGTTGTGAGTGCCGCGGGTCCATGTAAGCGATCCCTGCTCCTGGAACACGTTGTTGATGTCGAGGATGGGAACAAAGCGATCGTCGCCGATGGTGAAGCTGCTGCCAACGGCACGCATCGGGACGATGTCAATTGTCGCCAACCCGGAAATCTGGTCGCTCACGTCGGTGTTCGGCATCCCGAACTTCTGACTGGCATTCGAGCCCTGATTCGGAGCGGATGTATACAGCCACAGTCTGGTAAACCCAGCCTTCAATTCCACGAGCAGCGTGGGGCTCAGAATGTGCACGAAATCCAGCATGTAGCCCTGCGAATTGGCCTCCGAAGGACCCGGGAAAATTCCTCCGCCCGCGCTGACACCAACTCCGTCAACGGTCGTGTTGGGGAACAGGGCGGGTTGGGAATTGTAGGTCGGATTGTAGGAGAACCGGCCGAACATGCTGGTCTTATCGGAGAAGTGATGATCGACGCGGGCGTCGTACGTCGTGCTGTTGTAAGTCTTGGTGACGTTGGCGTTATAGTTCGCTCCGAGGAATCCGGGAGCCCCCACATTCGGCGCGGGGAACAGTTTCCAATACTTCAGAGCGACCGGATCGAGTTGACTGGGCGGAATGATCTTTCCGCCGGGTTGATCGCTAAAATTTCCCGGATTTTGCTCTTCGAACAGCGTGGGCGTGAAGATCTGACCGGTGGGAACGCCCTGGACGATTCTCAGTGCTTCGACATCGCCAAAGAAAAACGTCTTGTCCTTCCTGATGGGGCCGCCGATGGAGCCGCCGAACTGGTTCTGGCGGTATTCCGGCCGCGGAACGCCGCTCAGATTGGAAAAGAAATCGTTCGCATTCAGCTTGTCGTTGCGCAGGAACTCGTAGAGGCCGCCGTGGAAGCCGTTAGTTCCGGACTTGGTCAGTAGATTGACGACCGCGCCGCCCGCCCGGCCTACTTCGGCCGGGTAGGTGTTGGTGTCGACCTTCACTTCAGCAATCATGTCAATCGAGGGGCGCATCAGAATGGTAAATTGCTCCCGTTCGTTGTTGTCCATGCCGTCGATCATCTGGTTGTTGAACGTTTCGTTCTGACCGTTGGCAATGACATTGGCCGTCTGGCGCCGCTCGTCGGGCCGCGTTCCGCTCAGAATGGAGTTCGACGGCCCAGCAGCGATACCCACCGTGCTCTGAATCAGGGTCACGAAGTTGCGACCGTTCAAGGGCAGGTCCTGCACCGATTGGGAGGCCATCACGGTGCTCAGAGTAGCCGAATCGCTTTGCAGCGCGGGACTTTGGGCCTGAACCTCCACCGCTTGCGCGACATCGCCGACCTGCAGTTCCATATTGGCGCGAGCGCGGTCTCCGGCTGACACCGTCAAGTTCGTGGTGGCTTGCTTGAAACCTTTGGCTTGGACGGTCACGATGTATCGCCCGGCCTGCAGAAGATTAAAGACAAACTCGCCGGAGCCGCTAGTGGTCGCCGTGCGTCGGTCCCGGGTATCGGCGTTCTCGACCGTAACAGTCGCCTCGGTAATGACGGCTCCTGCCTGATCGGTGACAGTGCCGACGATATCGGCGGTGCTGACTTGGGCTCGAACGGAACCCGGGCTGGTCGACCACAGGGCAATCGCTAGAAGAATCAGAACGCTGCGAAAATTGCGAAACATCGTCAAACCTCCTTTTCGGGCAAGCCTCGAGGCGGTCGGGACGCTTCCACAGACACCGGCGAACGGTTTGCGAACATCAATCCGTCCGGGATGAAGCGTTGTATGGCGCAGCCTCCTGCCGGGTATCCGCTGGTTTGAACTAACCCCTCTACCGCTCCGGTCCCCCGCCATTTCGGAGCTAACGGTCCCCGCGCAATGAGTTAGAGATGCGCTTTAAACGAGTCAGAGTCAATGAGGCGGAGTTGAGGAATCTCTAAGGAAACGTCGAGAGGGGCAGTAGCGACCGTTTTGAGTCAGCAACTTACAGATCATCAATGGCGGAGTTCTCCGGTACGACCCAAACCAAATGTAAATAAGGAGTGACCGGCAGCAATCGAGACGTACTGCACGCCGTCGACGGTATAAGTGATGGGGGCAGAGGCGACTTGCGAACCGAGGTAACACTTCCAAAGTTCTTTGCCGGTTTTCGCGTCGAGAGCGAAGAAATAGCCCTCCCGGTTGCCGGAAAACAGCAGATCGCTGGCGGTGGTGAGAATCCCGGCGTCGCTGACGTCGCGCATCTTGTAATCCCAGACCTTTTCGCCAGTCGCCGGATTCAGCGCGCGAACGACGCCGTATCCCCACTCGGGCCCCCATTTGATGAAAGGATCCCGCTTCAGGGACTGAAACGGCGCTCGCGCGGCGCCGCCGGTGAAGGACTTGCCGGGTTCATAATTCTGATCCCACTGGAAATAGGTGGTGTGATAGTCTTCCCAGGCGGTGAGATAGAACAGCCCCGTACCCGGGCTGAACGAAGGCGAATACCAATTCGTCCCGCCCTGAACGCCGGGGTATGCGTCGGTGCCCGCTACGCTCGGACTCTTGCCGGGCGCTTTGATAGGCTTTCCAGCTTCGTCGATTCCGCTCGACCAGGTCTGCTTGACGAAGGGCTTTCCCAAGAGGAATTCGCCGCTGGTCCGGTCGAGCGCATAGAAGAAGCCGTTGCGATTGCCCCACAGAATGACTTTGCGGGGTTGCCCCTTCCAGGTTATGTCGGCGAGGACGGGGACTTGGACCGAGTCAAAATCCCATTCGTCGTTGGGCGTAAATTGATAATGCCACTTCAACTTGCCCGTATCGGCATCGAGCGCCACGACCGAATCGGTATAGAGGTTCGCACCTTTGCGGAGGGCGGGATTCCAATCAGGTCCGGGATTGCCCGTGCCCCAATAAACCAGGTTGAGGTCGGCATCGTAGGAACCCGTCACCCAGACAGAGCCGCCCCCGGTTTTCCAGGAATCGCCGGCCCAGGTTTCATTTCCGGGTTCTCCCGGATGAGCGGTGGTGTTGAATCTCCAGACTTCACGCCCGGTTTGGGCATCGTAGGCGGCGAGGAAGCCGGCAATGCCGCGTTCGCCGCCGGCGGGCCCGACGATTACCTTATCCTTGACGGCGAGCGGAGCCACCGTGATGCCGTAGCCGTGCGTGTACTCGGCGACCTTGGTGTCCCATTTTTTTCGGCCGGTGGTCGCGTCGAGCGCTAGAAGATGCGCATCGAGCGTGCCGAGAAACAAGGTATTGCCGAGAATCGCCAGGCCGCGGTTTACGTTGCCACAGCAGACGTACGTAGTCTCCGGCATCGGGTATTGATAAATCCAATAAGGGCGCCCCGTGCCGGTATCAATCGCCGCGACCGTATTAGGCGGTTCGGTCACATACATGACGCCATCGACGACGAGGGGGGTGGCCTCGAATTTCTCCAGCGATTGCGCCTGCCAAACCCACTTCAGGCTGAGGTTGGCAACATTCTCCGAGGTGATCTGGTTGAGGCGGCTGTAATGGGTGCTCTGCAGGCTGCCGTTATAAGTCAGCCAGTTCTGCGGCTCATCGACGGCGCGGAGCAGCCGGTCGAAGGGGACCTGCGCGGAAAGCAGGCCCGCCATTATTGCGGTCAGAGCCGCTGTCAGTGCCAAGCGTTTCATTGTTGTCCCTCGCGGCCGGATGGGCCCCGCAGAGTCGCCAGGTAAGCAACGAGATCTTCCAATTCGGACGGCTTGAGCTTGCCTTTAAACGACGGCATAGGCGAGGTCCTCAGGATTTCGTAGGTCGCCAGATCGGCTTTCCATACCGAACGCAACCGCCCGGACGAGTCGAGGATCTGGAACGAGTCGGTGTCCTCGTTCATGCGGGTACCAGTGATCGTCTGTCCGGTTTTGGTGCGGCCGCGAAGCGACCAATAGTCCGGATCGACCTCGGCGCTGGGATCGAGCAGCGCGGTTTCCAACTGGATCAGCGAGCGGCGGGAGCCGATGTAGGTCAGGTCGGGACCAGCGAAACCGCCGGGCTTGCCCGCGGTGTGACATTGGGCGCAGCCGCTGTCGTTGAAGATCTGCGCGCCCCTGCCGGGATTTCCCGGGGCTTGGCCGGCACCCTTCGCGACGTTCGCTGAGCGAAGGAACGAAATCAGCTGCCAGACCTCGCGGCCATCGAGCTTGAACGCCACCATCGGCGTTCCCTCGACACCTTTCGTGATGACGGTATAGAGCGCTTCGTCGGAGTTACCATGCCGGAAGGAGCCGGTGGTGAGGCTTGGACCCGCGGCACCCGACGCATCCGGACCATGACACGCGGCGCACTGCGAGCGGAACGACCGCTGCCCCGCAGCTACATCCTCAGGCGTATCGAACGGGTTCCGGATGACATTGGTGTGATCCTGTGCGCCCAACCAGCCTGTTCCGAAGCAGCACAATAAAGCGATGCGTGCAACTCTCCGATTCATTCCCACCCTCTTGACCGCGTAGGTCGCTGCAGCGACAAGACCCGTGCGCGGGAAACGCCGCTCGCAACAGTGTATCCGGAAACCTACTGCCAGCCAAGGGCCTCACTGCGGTCATTGCGCCGGCGCCGGCCGGATAAGTTGATTGGCCGCAACGCGGTACCTGAGCATTCGGGATTTCTCGACAATTGCTTCGGAATTCCTCGCGGATTCCTAGAGCCTCGCACGGTTGACACCCACCTCGCCTACCGGTAGGATTGTGCAGTTCCAACAACAAGCTCGGAGGAGAGCACTCTGCCCATGAAAAGCGATCGTCGATTTCCGGTTTATGTAACCGTTCTATTGGTCCTGCCGGCCGCGGCTCTTCTTTGCGGAGGTCGGCTGATGGCTGCCGACAGCCCGGTTTACGTGGAGAGTCAACGGGTGCTCGACAATTTTGGGAAGCAGGGTGGAAACCCTCTGGTTCCCGGCGAGGCGTATCGCGTGCAGACGGACCGGCGCACGGCGAACGGAAACATTGAAATCCACGAGAAAGAAACAGACATCTTCTACATCATGGACGGCAGCGCCACCATCATCGTGGGTGGCACTGCGGTTGATCCCAAGCCGACGCGGCCAGGGCAGATGACCGCGAAGGACATCGCCAACGGCCAAACCTACAACCTGAAGAAGGGCGACGTGCTCGTCATACCGGCAGGACAACCGCATTGGTTCAAGCAGGTCAATGGATTTATCAATTACCTGACTGTTAAGTCGGTCGCGCCCTAGTTGCGAAGACCGATAGCGAAGCACTCACCTCGCAGTTTGCAGGTAGGCGCCCAAGTTCTGGACATCGGCGGCCGAGTAGTTTTCCAGCAAGCCCTGATGCCGCTGCCGCGCCGCAGCGGTTTTCGTATCATGCAGACGGCTCACTTCCCAGGAGGCGGCATCCAGGGGCATCGGTCTCAGAATCCGTTGTCTCAAGGTGGAGGGATCGTACTTTCCGCCGACGTTCGCCAGGTCGCCTGAGACGGAGTGGCAGGAGGCGCACTTCTCGTCGAAGTACGATTTGCCGGCGGCGGCATTGCCTGGGCCCGGGCTTTTCGAATCGATGAGCTCTTTGTAACGGCCCTGCGCGCGGGCATAATGGATCCACCGAACCAGAGCGCCGATTTGCTGGTCGCTCAGGTCGGAGAACTGGGGCATGGGAGACAGCTTCGCGGTCTGGGGTATACCCGCGCGCAGGAGAGGGCCGATCAGGTTTCCATTCTCGTCGCGACCGACGAGAGTCGAATGCATCAGATCAGTGGCTTCGCCGCGGCTTACGAGGTCAAGACCGTGGCAATACGCGCATCCGAACAGGACGAAGGTCTCTTTGCTATGTTGCAATACCGGATCCGGCAAAGGCTGGCCAATGTAGTTGAAATCGTACGTCTCCCGGGAGACGGACTGGGCCCATCCGGCGGTCATCGTGAGCGCACCAGCGATCAGCAGCAACGCTTTGATCATGTCTTCTCTCTCCCGAAATCAGCTCAGGCCAGAGCCCGCTTGCAATAATCGAACATCAAGTGAACCTCTTCCACCTCGGTGCGCAGCGTACCGTGCTCGAATTCGAGCAGGGCGACAATGGGCCACCGGTTATCGCGGATCAGCCGCAGGACTTCGATGATCGGGGCGTCACCTTCCCCAAAAGGCGTGCTGCGCCCGTTATTTTTTCTCCTGTCGCCGAGATGCACGCTGGAAACGCGTTGGTGATGCCGTTCGAGAAAGCCCACGCAATCGCCGTTGGCGGCAGTGAAGTGACGAGTGTCGAGCGTGGCTTTGAAATCGGGTGAGAAGGCGAGTCCTTTCTCAAAACTCTGCTCGGTGTTGAAAGCATCCGGGTCCGAGAGATTGTCATGGTTGTGGAGCCCCACAAAAAGACCGTGCCGCGCCGGAAAGGGAACGAGCCGGTGCGCGATTTCGAGGCCGTAGGAGCCCACGCAGCCCTGCGCTCCAAGAATCTTAGCAGCCTCGAACGTGGCATCGATTTCCGCATCCGTGTCCGCATCGCTGATGTTCACATAGTAGGTGAAAATCGTGATCCCGGAATCGTCGAACTCCCGCTTGATTTTCCGGTAGTAATCCGCGGGCGCGCTGACGCGCCAGTTGCGCAGTTTCTGGCGGGCTTCCTGCGCGCTGACGCCCGGGCCGTCAAAGCGCGGCTCGCACCAGGTCGCGTGGAGTTCGACCATGCCCATGCCATTCTGCACGAGCCGGCGCACTAACTCGGGACGGTTCTGAGTATTCATCGCCAGGTCGTGATAACAGAACGGCTGCAATCCGAACTGCACGCCGTTTATATAGGACCGGTTCGGGTTGGCACGAGCCTGCGCCGAGGCGCTCGAATGCAGCGCGGCGAGGCCGGTGAGCGCCGGAAGGGCGGTCAATGCCGATTTCGTAAAATCGCGTCGGGACAGGTTCATGAAATCCCCTTTACTGCTGAACGCGGAAGGCATACAGCGTTTCGCCCGCAGCGGCCAGCAGGTATTGCACGCCGTCGAGCCTGTAGGTGATCGGTGTATTGCTCACATCGTGGTCGAAGCGCGTGTGCCACAACTGCCGGCCTGTTTCGGGATTATACGCCACGAAATAACCTCCAGGGGCGCCGGCGAAGAGAAGTTTTCCCGCGGTGCTCAGAAGTCCTCCCAGGTGCTCCGGACGCGGCGGGTTCCATTCGGTGCCGGCATACTTATGCACCCACCGCAGCTTGCCCGTTTTTGGATCGAGCGCACGCAGGGAAGCTTCGAGCCCGCCCACGGCCTGCGACGTATGCCCGGAACTGCCAAACGAGGGCCGGCCGGTCTCGAACTGGTAATGGATTTCGTATCCCTGCGCCGTGTTCAGATAAAACAGCTGCGTATCCGGATCGTAGGTCGGAGGTGTCCAATTGGCCGCACCGCCGTTGTTAGGCGAAATGAGCGTACCGCCGGGTTGCGAATCCTTTTCCGGGTTTGGAATGGGCTGGCCGCGTTCGTCGATGCCTTTATACCAGTTCGGCGACTCGACAAAAGTCGTGGTAACGAGGTTCTTGCCGTTGGTCCGGTCCAGCACGAAGAAAAACCCATTGCGGCTGGCCTGCGCGAGTAGTTTTCGGGGCTGGCCGTTCACATCCATATCAAAGAGCACAGGGACTTGGGCGGCGTCCCAATCGTGCGTATCGTGGGGCGAGCTCTGAAAATACCACGCCATCTTACCCGTGTCGGGATTAAGCGCGACGATAGACGCGGTGTACAGGTTCGAGCCCTTGCGCAGATCACCGCGATAGACCGGATTCGGATTGCCGGTGGTCACGTAAATGAGGTTGAGATCCGGGTCGTAGGTGACCGGCTGCCAGGGCATGCCGCCGCCGTGCTCGGCCGCCTCAGCGCTCGGCCAGGTCTCGATTCCGGACTGACCCGCGCGGGGCGTGGTGTACCACTTCCACTGGATCTCGCCGGTTTCCGGGTCGCGCGATTCCAGCCATCCCGGCACATCCAAAGCGTCGCCGGAAAGACCAACGATCACGTGATTCCGGATCACGATAGGCGGAGAAGTCGCGAAATACTCGGCCCGCACGTCGGCAATTTGTTTGTGCCAGCGCTCCTTACCCGTTTCGGCATCCAGGGAAACGATGTAGCCGTCGGGCGTTTCAAGATACAGCCAACGTCCGTATATGCCCAATCCGCGATTGCCGATGTGATCACCGCCGCTGGTCCTCCAGAAAAAATGCCAGATCTCGCTTCCGCTACGGGCATCCACTGCCCAGGCGTGGTCGGGCGCTGAAAAGTAAAGGACCCCGTTCACGAGCAACGGCGTTGATTTGAGCAGGCCACCGGCCAGTGCACCAGGCCCCAGGTGGATGGGAAGCGGTTCGGGAACAGATCCGCCGACCTGGGCGCCGCGCGCATTGGTGTTCGCGCGATAGAGCCAGGCCAGACCAAGCTGCTTTACGTTCGCTTGATTGACCTGATCGAGCGTGCTGAAATGACGGCCCGAGTAGTCACCGTGATAGGTGGGCCAAGCTTCCAGGGGAGCTTTGCCAAGCAGCGCCGGGTCCAATTGGGCCTGCGCCAAAAGAATGCCGGCGGAGGCGGCCGCCGCCCATAGGCTCCGATATATCTGTCTCATTTCAAGGTCACCAGGTAAGCCGTCAGATCATGCATCTGCTTGTCGGTGATTTTCAGGAAATTGTCCAGGTGCGCCTGGTAGGGATCGACGATTTCCACTTTCGGAACTTCATTGTCCCGAGAAAAGGAACGGCGCACGCCAGCACCGTCAACGAGCGCCACGGAAAAATCGTCCACGGCGACGAGGCGGCCCGCAATCGTTTCACCCGAGGGCAACGTTACCCGCACCGTGCTCGGCCTGGCTGGGCGGACGCCGCCGCGCGGATTGATAATCCGGGCCTGCAGTGCGAATGGATCATATTTTGAGCCGATCCCCTTGAAATCCGCCTCCGGATTGTGACAGCCGCGGCACTTCCCTGCTCCATTAAAAAAAGCCGCGCCTTCCGCGGCATTGCCGACAACGATGGCGTTGACGTCCATCGGCGCGCGTGCGCGGGATTCTTCGATTCTGGCGTGCAGAAAGGCCGCTAAGTCGGCGCTTTGCTGGGACGCAAGGCCGCCAAAGGCCGGCATTCCCGCATCGGGGCGGCCTGTTTTCAGGAACGCGTCTAATTTTTTCCCGTCGACATCCTCTAAGACTATTAAGGAGCGAGCCAGATCCGGACCGGCGGCTCCCCGGGCGTCCAGTCCGTGGCAGAAACCGCAGTTCGGGCGATAAATCTGGCTTCCCCGCTCCACAGCCGCCGCATCGGGACTGGCTTCTCCGGAGCGCCCGCCCGGTTGCTGACCGAGACCAGCACGCGCCAGCACGAGAGCCACGCCGATCCGCAGAACAGGTTTATCCCAGCGCATTTTTCATATACTCGAGATCCCTGCGCGTCTGTTCCAGCGCAGTTCCCGCCCCCTGAAACTCGCGCTCGACGAGGCAGTAAATGGGATAGCCGTTATCGCGGATCAGGGTCAAGCATTGCTTGATCGGCGTGTCCCCGGTGCCCCACTCCACATTGGGGCCCCCGTTTCGCTTCCTATCTTTCACGTGGATATGGGTGATGCGGTCGTGATGCTCGCGAATGTAGGCTACGGGATCGTTATTGCCCGCGGTGAAATGCCCGATGTCGAGACAAATCCGAAATTCCGGGGACAGGCGCGTCAATTTTTGCAGGCTCTCGATCGATGCGATTTCATTCGGATCCGTTACCTCGGCATGGGTGTGAAAGGCAGGCCGTATCCGATATTTTTCGACCAAAGAAACCAATCGCGGGCCCATCGATACGCGCGTTTGATTCGTTTGAAACACGCTGATTCCGAGTTCCCTCATCTGCCGGAACATGGCGTCCATCTCGGCGTCGGTGACGTCGTCCGCGAAGGTGTTGGACATGGAGAACAAATTAAGGCCGACAACGTCGAATTTCTTTCGCACCTCGCGCGCCCGATCCACTGCAGCCGGGGACAGCCGCCACTGCCGCAGCTGCTCGCGCGATCTCTGATATTCGGGAGTGATCGTTTTGGGCACCTGGCCGCCGATGGCGGCCGCTTGCAGCGGCGGGCCGAAGAAGCCGGCGGCCAACTCGACATTGCGGCATTCCAGTTGAGTGCATTCTTCGACGAGGATATCCAGGCGATCCTTTCCCGGAACATCGGGCAGGGGATTCAGGGAACCGGTAGTGATTCCCAATTTGACACCGCGCACCACACTATCGGCAGTCGCGACAGCCTGGAATCCGAGAAGCGCGG
The DNA here is from genome assembly GCA_035295805.1 of Bryobacteraceae bacterium. Lineage (GTDB taxonomy): Bacteria > Acidobacteriota > Terriglobia > Bryobacterales > Bryobacteraceae > PSRJ01. The sequence goes on from DATGII010000240.1 coordinate 33,011, forward strand.
GTGCGACGGAAAACGCCAGCGTTGTGAAATCACGGCGGGTGTGGCCCATGAGGTTCCTCGTCCACGGTTCAATAGCGCGTCAGGAGTTCAGAAGCTGCTTCAGGTACTCCATCTGCGCCCTGGTCTGCTCGACGGCATTGCCGGGCGCATCGCGATACTCGCGCTCGATAATCCCATAGATCGGCCATTTGTTGTCGCGGATCAGCGTCAGGCATTCTCTAATCGGGGTGTCGCCGGCACCGAGCGCGACGTTCGGGCCGCCGTTCCGCTTGCGGTCCTTGATATGAATATGGGTGATCCGGTCGTGGTGCTTTTTTAAAAAATCCACCGCGTCATTGTTGCCCGCGGTGAAATGGCCGATGTCGAGGTTGATGACGAACTGCTTGGAGAGGGCGAGCAGTTTTTCCATGCTCGCGGGCGTCGCGACCTCGTTGGAGTCGTTCACCGCCGCATGCGGATGCCAGGCCGGCTTGATCTTATACTTTTCCGCGAACGGCACCAGGCGCGGGGCCACATCCACCCGGCTCTGGTTGGTGCAGAAGCAGCCGACTTTCAGGGCTTGCATCTGCTTGAAGACGGCGTCGATCTCCTCGTCGGTGAAATCGAGATCGAAAGTCATCACGTAAGAAAACAGGTTCAGGCCGGCATCATCGAATTTTTTACGGATCTCGCGAAAGCGGCTGACGGGCGTGGTGAGCCGCCATTCCCGGACAGCGGTGCGCGACTTCTCGTACTCGGGCGTCATCGGGTTCGGCGGATGCCCGAAGCTCACCGCGCCTACGAGCCGCGGCTCGAGCAGATTGACAAGTTCGATATTCGCGGCGCCCACCGCCAGACAGCCTTCGATTACCGTATCGATGACGTCTTTCCCTGCGGGCGTGTCGGGGAGCGGATTCAGCGACCCCGTAATCAGCCCCATTTTCACGCCGCGAACAGTGGAATCGATTTTAGCCGCCTGGAGCCGCGGCAGTGCGGCCAAAGCCATTCCGCCGAGCGCCATTCTTCCGATTTGTCGTCTGGAGTGCATCATCGTAATGTCCTCATCCTAGAAATGCAATCGCCCTCCCGGCCCAGCCCACACAAAACCAGAGCGTGAGCGAGACGGCCGCAATCATGACGGCCCGGCGCGGTGCCGGCGGCGTCTCCGCCCGCACGACTTTCCGGAAGACCGTGAAATGAAAAAGGATTGCTGCCAGCAGGATTACGAGCTTGGTTCTGAAGGCGGTGTTGGCGGCGTAGCGCGCGGGATCGGGGATGAACACCAGGATTCCCGTCGTGATCGATACCAACAGTCCTCCCACGGCCAGGCGCCACAGCTGGCTGCTGATCACCGGCACGGATATCTTGCGCACGCCGAGGCCGAGCAATCGCAGATTGAAAATTACCGTGGTGCCCAACACCAACGTGAGGCCGAACAGGTGGAACGATTGAATCAGCGGGATGGCGTACTTGGCGTTGCGGAGGATGTCGACGGTTTTCGAGCTATACGACCACTCCCATATCTGCTGAAGCGACATCACAGTCTGCCTGCGCTATAGCTCATACGCCATGGTCCGGCCGAGCGCGATGACGCACGCCCAGATGATCAATGACAGCGCGCCCGAGATGCGCGCGCCGCGCGGCACCACGCCGCTCTTGTCCCATTCCGCCATCTTGGGATAAAACTTCACTTGGTAAAACAAAGCGTTGAGGCCCGCCAGCACCAGCAGCGCCAGCTTGAATCGAAAAAACGTATTCTGGTAAACCTTCTCCGCTTGCGCGATAAACAGCAGCAGGCCGGTGATGAACATCGCCGCGAAACCCGGCAGGGACAAGGGAACAAATTGTTCCATGATCCGGGACACCGGCTCCGCCGCAAATGCCAGCCGCAGAAGCCGCAGGTCGAAAACCAGAATCAGCCCCACCGAAAGCGCCAGCGCCATGATGTGACTGCCTTCGATCAACGGAAACAGCAGATCCGATTGCCGAATGCCAGTGGCAAACGGGGTGTTTTGGAGCCAATGGCACCAGCTGAGAAACGGCATGAATGTACGGACGCCCTACGGATTCGAGGAGCCTTCGCTTTTCGGCCTCGCGATATCGTGATACAGCCGTTTGCCGTCCGGCAAGATCACGTAAAAAAGTGAAGCGCCTTTGGTCCCGTCTTTCATCGGGTGGGCAACCACCTTGATATGGTCGCCCGTCTTGAACGTGGCCCGGTTCCAACCCTGCCTGCCCATAATGTTCGTGGCCCCGCCCTCGATATCCCAAGTGCCCACCGTAGCCGGGTCCGGGGCTCCAGGGTCAACTTTGACGATGATGTGCGTGTGCGGGTTTTCCCACCGATACTCTTGCACGGTGCCCTCATACGTGACATCCTTCGTCAGTTCAAACATGGCGAACGAATGATGCGCGAACGCCGGAATTCCGATTGCCAGCAAACCGCTCAATGCGAAAATTTTGATATTCATTGTGAACTCCACCTTCAAACGTCCCATTCACTTCCTGGCGCGAAGCGCCTATCGCCCGGGCGCCTCCAACAGAAATTGGGCGCGCTCTTCATTATTGGCATCACAGTCGAACTCGCGCGCCTCCATACCTTTGGGCGACCGATAGTATCGGAATTCGTAGGTGTGGGGCCGGGCGAAAATCTTAGGGTCCTCCCACGTGAATGTTACCGAGAGCAGCTTGCCGCCGTCCAGCAAACGATAGCGCTCCACCAGGTGCGACGTGGTGGTACGGCGCCCGCCACCCGGAATCCGGGTGAGTCCTTCCTCGGAAAACCCGACGGTATCCACAATCAGCGTGTCACCCTCCCAGTGCCCGATGGAATGGCCGTTCGACACCGGGTCGAAAACGTCCGGATTGACATGGCTTCGGCCATCGGTATAAATGTGGCGTGCCGGCGATCGCAGCGACGACGTGATGATGATCTCCTTGCCATTCTGGTTCTGCAAAATGTCGATCGGGGTACTTTCCATGGAATAAGGAACTCCCATGAAGTGGCACCACCGGAGTTCGGTCATGTCCTTTTTATGCTGAATGGCGGGATCCTCGGCCGCCACCTCCGGCTTGAGCGAGGCCGGCGGCACGTTCCGGCTGTCGAAGTGAAGCTCCCAATATCCGGAGAGACTCGGGGACGCCTTGGAATTCTGAGCCGCGGCCGTCAAGCAGCAGAGCATCAGAGAACCGAGCGCCGCCGAGCCGCAAATTACGCTGTGGCGAAAACGCATAACTCCTATTTCTGCGGCGGTTCGACTACCGAGCCGCCCTGCACCGGATCGTCGGCGTGGCAGTATTCTTCAAAGGCGTACGTTCCCGGCTCGGACTTGTGGTACGTCAATTCGTAGGTATGCGGGCTGAGGTAAATTGAAGGGTCCTCCCACGTGAACGTGACGGATAGAACCTTTCCTCCATCCCGCAACCGGAAACGTTCGACCAGATGAGTCTTGGCCCCAACGCGCCCGCCGCCCGGCGTGCCGGCGCCACCCGCAAACCCGATCGTATCGACCACCAGGGTATCGCCTTCCCAATGGCCGATGGCGTGTCCGTTCACCGAAGGTTGCAGGTGCGCTGCGTCGGGATGCGGCCGGCCGTCCAAATAAATATGCCGCGGAAACGTATGGACCTCCGGCACCTGGACGATCTCGTTATCGGTCTGCACAATGTCCCAAGCCGCCGAGTGCTGCATGAAAAAAGGGTATTGGTTCGTCAGGCACCATTTGGAGCCGAGCGACACCACTTCTCCGCGGGCCTGGCGCGCGGCCGCCTCGCGATTGGCGGCGATGATTTCCGGTTTGAGCGCGGCTTTGGGGATTCGCTCCAGCGTTCCGCCGAAGCTTCCGCTCCCGATTTCATCTTTGCGCTCCCAAAATCCGGAGAGATCGGGAACCGAAGACTTGGATGGGGTGCTTTGCCCAACCGCCCCGATTCCGCAAAGGAACGGGAGGGCTGCCAGAATCGCAGATTTCAGTCGAAGGCTTCGCATTTTCCACCCTCTTCTCTAGACTACCCTCAAAACACGAACTTCAGCGCGAGTTGGATATCGCGCGGAGTGTAGAACGCGTTCATACTCGTAATCTTGCCAAAATTGCCGGCGGGCGTCGGCACTGCGGTGGACCCGGTGCCCGCCCAGGACACGATATTGCTGCCGGGCAGGCCGAAAGACGGATGGTTAGCCAGATTGAACGCTTCGGCGCGGAATTGCAGCTGCTTCGATTCAGTAATCTTGAAATCTTTGAACAGCGAGAGATCCACGCGCTGATTGGACGGCATGAAGAAGATGTTATGGCCCTCGTTGCCTTCGGTTCCGAACGGCTGCTGGGCAAAGGCCGCGGTATTGAACCACTGATTCAGCGATTGCGTGAAGGCTCCCTGCGGCAGCACGTTGGGCCGGTCGGCCGTGATACCCGTGTTCTGCTGCGGCGCGCCCTGGTTCAGCACCGTAAACGGCTGGCCGGTGGCATATGCAAAGATGCCGTTCACCTCCCAGCCATGGACGATCTGGCCGGCGACGCCCTTCAGAGATTTGCCGAAGGGAAGCTCGTAGTTCGCCGTCAGTGTGAAGCGGTTCCTGACCATGTAATCGCTGGGGCCGTAGTCGCGACCAAAATCGTTGAGCACTTGCGCGCAACCGGTGCAGGCGCCCCCCGGCCCGCCCACATCGGAAAGAGCGCTCGCATGCGTGTAGTTGACCACGAACGTCAAACCTTTGCTGGTGCGCCGCTGGAACTGGACCTGCAGCGCGTTGTAGTTGCTGATTCCGTTGGTCTCGGCAAGCTGGATGCTGCTCACCAGCGGCAATTGCGAATAGTACGGCTGGCAGGGATTCGGCAGGCTGATCGCCGTCGTCGCGCCGCAGCCGCCCGGCCCCAGCGTGGGCACCGGGATATCCGCGTTGGGAACCACACGGGGCAGATTGCGAACCGGTTCTCCGACATACCCGACACTCAACACATTGCCGGCAAATTCCTTCTCCAGCATCATGTTGACCATGTAGATTTTCGTGTACTGATAGTTGGTCACCGTGCCATCGGGAACGCTCTGCACGCTGGCATTGCCGCATGCGGCGGATAGGCAGGTGGCTGCGGGCGCCACCGGCGGCACAGGGTTGGTAAATAGCAGCGTCGGGTTCCCCGGAGTCTGGTTCAGCGTGTAGTTGGCGGTGAAAGGAGCGTTCTTGAGGTTGAACGGAGAGGCCACATTGTTCGGCCAATAGCTGATTCCGAAGCCACCGCGCAGCACCATCCCGCGTCCCACCGTTGCCGCGAATCCGACACGCGGCTGAATATCGCCGAACTGGGTTCCGATATTGAGGGTGTCGCTGAACCCGTTGGCTCCGGCGACCTGGATTCTACCCGCCGCCAGCATTGCGGGATTCGTGGGATCGAAATTCGAAAGATGGTTATGCTTCTCTTTGAACGGCGTGAAGATGTCGTAGCGCAGCCCCAAATTCAAAGTAAGCCATCGCGTGACGCGCCAATCGTCCTGGACGAATTCGCCGATTTCGGTATCCCGGTACTGGGGGGCGACCAGTGACAGGTTGCGCACATCCTGCGCCGGATACCCGGCCAGCAATGAAGCGAAGGCGTTGCCGCCGGTGCCGCCGGCCGCTCCGATGGTCGAGTTCGTCTGCGCCGCGGAAAAGATGAATTCTGCCTTGAACAGTGCCTGGAAGGTACTCCAATCGCGCCGCAGCAGATTCGCGCCGAATTTGATCGTGTGCGCGCCTTTAGTCCAGGTGAGCGCGCCGGTGTACTGATAGTTGGTGTCCCAATACGCCGTGGGCAGCGCGAAGGCATCGCCGATACCGGCATACGCGCCGTTGAAATTCAGAAACGCCAGGCCGCCGGTGCCCGGCAATCCCGTGTTCACGTTGCCCGGGCCGCCGAATGCCGTATTCACGTTCAACGACGCGTTCGGACTCTCGGAATCGGTCACATAGCGAGCCAACTGCGCATGAAGGTCCAGCAGCAGGGTGGGCCGCAGGATGTGAACATCGCTCAGCGAGACGCTTTGCTGCCGCTGATACGCGGTACTCGGAAACCCTGCGTTGAAATTCAAGCCGTTCGGATGGACGGTCAGGCCGGCCACGCTGACTACCGGCAGGGCATCGGGCGTCACGGTGTCCGTGTTGTTGAGCGAGTATCGCGCGTAAAAGCTGTTCTGGGCACTGAAGTGGTGGTCGATCCGCACATCGCCGACGTGCGCGTATTGCGTGGCGTTGAAGCTCGAAATGAAGTTGCAGTTGATACCCTGGCACGCCGCCGTGGGCAGCGCCGGATAGAGCGCCGCATAATTCTGCGCAATGCCGCTGATCGAGCTCAGGGGGATTATGTTGCTGGCGAAGGGGCTGTGCGTCTGAGCGTTGTAAATCGGCGTGGTCGAATCCGAAAAATTGCCGATCTGGGTGATGCCGTTGCACGCCGCCCGGCCCAACTCGCACGCCGTGGGAACGGCCGCCTGCTGCGTCTGTCCCTGGATCCGGCGAAACCCTTCATAGTCGACAAAGAAGAACGTCTTGTCTTTCCGGATCGGTCCGCCGACGCTGCCGCCAAACTGATTTTGCCGGAATTCGGGCTTAACGCCGGCCAGAGGATTGCCGGGCTGCGGAACATTGAAGAAGTTCTTGGCGTCCAGCCGATCGTTGCGCAGAAATTCAAAAAGCGTGCCGTGAAATGCGTTGGTCCCCGACTTGGTGATCATGTTGACCACGGCGCCGCCTGCCCGGCCCACCTCCGCCGAGTACATATTGGTGTCGACTTTTACTTCCTGCAGAGCATCGATCGAGGGTTTCACAATGATGGTCGCGATGGCGCGCTCGTTGTTGTCCATTCCGTCGAGCATGAAATTATTGGCGGAATCGGTCTGGCCGTTGGCCGAAACCACGGATGTCTGGCGGCGGTCGTCGGGACGTCCTCCGCCGCCGAGGGAACTCTGGACGCTCTCGCTCGCCCCCGGCGCCAGCTGCACCAGTCGAATGGCGTTTCGTCCGTTCACCGGCAGATCTTCGACGGCCCGGTTTGAAACCAGCGCGCCTACGGTCGAACTGTCGGTCTGCAAGGCCGCCGCCTCCGCCTGCACTTCCAGGGTTTCGGTTACGGCACCGACCTGCATCTTGGCATCGACGCGAGCCCGGTCGCCGGTAGCCAGTGCGATGCTTGGGAACGTAAACGTCTTGAACCCTGGCACCTCGACGGTAATCGAGTAACTCCCGACCGGGAGCAGGGTAAAGGCGTAATCACCGCTGGTATCGGTCTCGCCGGAACGCACCAATCCGGTGCTGAGATTCCTGGCGGTCACTTTCGCCGCCGCGAGGACTCCTCCTGTATTATCCGTAACAGTTCCGACGATATCCCCGGTTCCCTGCGCCAGCAGACAGCAGTTTGCGGCAGCCGCCAGGGCCAACAGAGCGACCCGGAAACCCATACCCTTCTCTGAGCACGAACGCGACATAGCGAAACCCCTCGACAGATTGCGGCATAGCGCCGCGGATTGACAGTAGATAACGTCTATTTGTCGGGAATTGCAAGCGCCCTACCGTTGCGTTACGAGACCCGCGTATAAACGTTTATTATTCTATAATTTATCAGCTCTCCCGACGGACCGTATCAAGCCGTAGCAATACGCTTTATGCAGGGCTTTTACCAGAAATGCGCGACCACAACCTGGGGCGGCCCGGAACTGCGTCCCACCACATGAGCCTGGATGACGATTTGCATGTTCCGGCGCTCCCAGCCTTTCGGCGCCTGGCGTGAGACCTGCTCGAGGTAGACCGGATTCGTGAGAAATTCGCCCGCCGCTTCGGTCCCAAACTTGGCCAGGCCCGATGCCGTCACCACCAACCGCCCCGTCACCGGGTCTACGACGCGTGAGATGATCGCATAATCTTCCTGCACGCTCCCATAGGGTGCCGTCATCTGGTGCGACCATTTGATCACACCGGGGTTGTCCCGATCCTGGATCCAGCTGACGTGGGTTTCCGGATTTCGGGCAAAACTGAAACGCAGTTCACCGGTGAGACGGAGGGTCCAACTGTTGTTGAAGGCTCCGATGAAAACGGCCGGGCCATCCTTCAAATCGTCCACCTTGGCGGAAATTTGCAGCCGGGTGTGATACAACTTGTGATGCGTGCTCATCAACGCAATGATCCGGGCGAAGGCGGTGGCATCGGCGTAGGCCACCCGCTCGGAATTCTGCAGATCGGTGAGACTGACCGGCTGCGGCGGCAGTTCCATGGAATAGCCCCCGATGTATACGAACACGGGGTCCGGTGAATCAAGCACGGGCGCCCAGAATTTTTCCAGGGCTCCCTGCGGGCTCCAAAGGCGGAACGCAGCGAAAACAATGACCAGTAGCGCGACCGCCGCGGCTCCGATCGCCCAGTTCCGATTGCGCGGAGGTTCGGGCTCCAAGGCCGGCTTGAGCGGATGACGAAACTCGGGCAGGTACGTGCCGGGCGGAAAATCGATGCGAATTTCGGATTCGTGCGCCGCGTCGCTGTAATACTGCGCGATACGCTTGCGAATTTCTACCGCCGACGTGCGCACCACCGGATCGAGATTCGTGTCGTAGTCGGGCTCCCGGCCGAACACCTCCACCCCGAGAGTTCTTTCCTTCAGGTGGTCGGAATGCCCTTCCAGCGATCGTTCGACTACATAGCGCAACAGATTCGGATAGCGCTTGCTGTTTTTGAACAGGGAACTGCTGAGGATTCGTTCCAGTTGCTCCCGGATCGCCTTCCGTTCCGCTTCCGTTTCCGGAACCCAGACATTATTTGTGGAACGATTTGGATCGACCGTTGAACTCGACGTACCCTGTGTCTCCCGTGCAACGGATTATATCACTGAAAGGGAAAGGGATACCTGTTAATAGCGCTTGCTCCAGACGGGGCATCCGGCGAAATAGTTCCCTTTGGCCAACTCCGCTGCGCATCGTTCGCGCGCCCGCTGGGTGCCCCCTTTGATCAATTCATCCACCTGTTCGATCGTCAGCACATTCGGATGTTCGCGCGAGACCGAATGGACCGGCGAATCCTTCTCCACATCCAGCTTGTAGTAGTCGATAAGGTCGTGGAAGTTGTCCGGCCAGAACTGGTAATCGTAAGCGGCGGTCGCGATATCGCCTTCCATGATCACTTTCTGCGCCGGCGCATAGGCGAAGACGGCGTCGGCCATGTGAATGTTGTTGCGGGCCCAAAAGACGTCGAGCGTCATGGTCTCGTCGGAGAGGCGCAAATGGTCGTCGACCGGGATGAACTTGAAGGGTTTGGGAGATTTGGCTAGATCATCGGGAAAATCGGGGGCCGGATGCAGAGCCATCTCGCGAAACACGCCTTCACTCCCGCGCCGCGAGATGACCGTCAAGCCTTCGGCGACGGCCTCCCGGAGACCGGCCGCATGATCAAAATGGTTGTGCGACACGATGAGTTGGGTGACCGGCTTTCCGGGAGCGAGCGTGCGGGCATACGCGATCATGGCTTTGGCCTGATGCCAGTTGGCATCCAGTTCGAAGAAAGTGAGATGATCCCTGAACTCGACGACGGTTGTTCCGCCCTGGTCGATTCTCCAGATTCCCTTGGCGACCGGCACGGAGGTGATCTGAGGAACCGGATACGAAGCTGGCTCCGGCGCATTGCGAACGTCCGCGGGCGCCGCCAGGTCGGCAATATCGGTATCGATATCATAATGGTCGACGTAGAGTTTGAAAAACTCGATATTTCGCCAGTCGAGCCGCGTATCGTAGCCCAGCGGCAGCAGCAGCCCGTTATAGGCCGCGTAACCGGTGAAGCTGGTTGTATAGGTGACTTCTCCTAAATCGGTGTGCGGATGCGACCACCGGATCCAGGCTGGGAGGTGATTGCCGGCGAAGGCGGCGGTGAATTTGTCGCCTGCCTTCAACGTCACATTCACAACAGTGCGGCCGCCTTCCTGGCGCGGCGCCGAGAGTTCAGTGCCGGGGTCCATGAGGGTCCGCACCAGCACTACCGGGTTGTTGAGCATCCACAAGCGGCGCATGTGAACACCGTCTGTTTGCAAAGGCGTGTCGCTCCAGCGCGGCACCCGCGCGGCGCGATCGCCATTGACGTCATATGCGATCTCGCCGTCGAGAATCAGGTTGTTCAGCGCGAAGCTATGACCAAACGCGGCCAGGAACGGAAACAGCATGTTTCGGCGCTCGAGCTGCTGAAAGCGGCCGTGCTCTAAATCGTAAACACGGCGCAGATCGTTGGCGGCGATATATTTCTCGGGAGCATCGGGAGCGCCCGTGATGCGGCCGCCGCCGAACATATAGGCATATTGTCCAAAACCGGCCAGAGTGATGTTGCGGACCGAGCGCACGCGCGCCGCGCCGCCCAGCGCTTCAGCCGCTTGTGCGACTACCGCGCGGGCCGGACCGCTACCCACCGCGCGCGGAGGGGCCTGCGCAGCAGCGACGGGCGCTCCGAGCGGGCACAGCAGCCCGATGAGCGTCAACTCAATCCAATCGGAAATCGAAAATCTCATAACCAGCCTTCCTCTGTTCTCTCGCGCCTCGCTACTTGACTTTACAAGGTTGCGGATTCCATTTCGATCCATCGTGCTCCATCTTGAACTGCTCGCTGGTGATGAACGTGTCGTTAAGATATTCCGGATCGTCCACGACGCTCGTGAGGATCAGATAACTTTCGCCTTCGAATTCTACGCGGTCAAAGTATTCGGTCAGAACTGCATCGGCGCCGTACGGCACGCCATTTTTGCGAAGATAACCGGGCCGCATGTGTGTCGTCACAACTTTCAGCGCCCCTCCCTTGCCGGGCGCCGGCCCGCCAAACGGCGGAGCGAAGCCACGACTCTGCACCTGGCGCACCCAGGAAGCCACCGAATCACCCTGCCATTGGGGCGCACCGCCCGGCGGGGTGAAGGCGCCGAAATGGAACACTCGCTGTTGCCGGCCCGCATCGGTTTCCACCTGCAAAGCCATCTCATCCGCCCACGCAATGTGCAAACGAGTGGGGAGCCGCATCAGCCCGGCGGCGCCGTACGCTTTGCACTGATTGCCGTCTGACTCATCCTTGGCCGGATCCCAAAGGTTCCCAACCCGTCTGCCTTCGGCGTTTAGAGGCACGCTCGCGAAATCGCCCTTGGGAGGCGTGACCATTCGCCATCGCCAGTCTTCGTCGACGATCGAAACCCAGTAACCGGCCATGTCAATTACAGCGCCGGCATGGCCCGTCGGCTGAGGGGCAGGTCCGCGACCCTGGGCGAAGAGGAAGCCCGCCGCGCAAAACAGCACCGACGCTGTGCCCGCTGATCTCATCATTTCTTTTTCGCGCTTAGCTCGTTGTAGACGGTTTCGATGAAACTCGCGGTGGTCCACGGTCCGGTTTCCGACCCGAACTCGCCGTCGTAGTCGTAAGTGGGGCGCGCGGCTTTGACCTGTTCGAGCGACCTACCCCGCTTGACCATGTCCTGAATCCGATCGCGAATAATGGTCAGCATATCGCGGTAGATGGCGACATCGTAGCGGTCGCACACTCTGCCGTGACCGGGAATGATGTACGTGCCGCCTTCTTCGTTTTCTTTCGGAACGGCAAGATCGAGCGAGATGTGGTTCAACGTCTTGAGAATGCCTTCCAGGCTGCCGCCATGCTTACGGTCGATCACCGGGTATCTGGTCATGTCGAACAGGTCGCCGGCACTGATCACATCGGAACGCCGAAAGAACACGAGCGTATCGCCATCTGTGTGGGCGGCGGCCGGATGTTCGAGCAGCAACGGTTCATCGTTCGCGTAGAGCTTCCAATCCGGACCGTCGTAGGTGTCAGTCGGCCAATTCGCTGCCGCCGCGGCAAACGCCTTGTCGCCCGCGCCGTTCATGCGAGTGAGCAGATTCACATGAGCGACAATGGAGGCCGTCTGCCTCTGCTGGTTGGCCGATGTCAGCATGAAGAAGCCGTCTTTCGCGAGCGCTTCGTTGCCGCCGGTATGATCGCGATCGGCGGTGGTGTTGACGATGTAGCCCACCGGTTTGGCGGAAATCTTATGGATCGCTTCCCGAACCTCGTTGCTGAGCGGCGCGACTCCGGAATCGACAAGCACCACAGCCTGGTCGCCGGCCTGGACCGTGATGTTGGCTCCAGCGCCGGCGATCAGGTACACATTGGCTTTTACATGGATCACCTGCAGCTTCGGCCGTCCGGCTGGATCCTGTGACAGCCCGCACATTGCGGCGAAGACCGCCAGGCAGGAAACCCAGGCCATCTTCATTTGCCGGTCCCCGCTGGCTTGGCAGGAATCGGCATCGTCTCGAGGTTCAGCTGATATTCCGGATACATAGTTTCGGCGCCGCCGCGCACGGCGGCCTCGGGAAATCCGTTCTTGCGCGCATAGTCGTAGAGCCAGGGGTTAGCGCCGGGAAGATGATGCGGCACCCAGCCGACCGGATGATCGAGCTCGCGGCTCGGCACGCAATACTGGGGTGTCGGCGCATAACCAGGATTCAAAATCCAGTTCGACGTGCGAATCAACGGCTCGGTGAGGAACACGGGATCTTTGACGATTGTCACCACCGTCAAATCATCACTGTGCCGGATGAAATATTCGACCATTTCTGCTTTTTCGCTGCGGGGAAGCCCGTTGCGGCGCAGCCAGCCTTCTTTGAGATGAGTCGTCGTCACCTTGAGCATGTCGCCGACCCATTCCCCCGTGGAAAACCCGCCCCACGTATGCTGCGCGAATTCCGACGGATGCGGGCGACCGTCCATGTAGATCGTGCGTTCGGGATTCATCCACATAATCATGGTGTGCCAGGCGGTGATGTCTTTCGTGAGCGGATCCATGTCGGCCCAGATGCGCATGCTGCCGGGGCCGCGCACCGCATAATCGGCCGGGTGCGGTTCGCATTGATGCTCGAGCAGGGTCCATTTGTCCGCGTCCCAGGAGTCGGCCTGCATGCGCGCGCGATCGTTGATGGGCAAACCGGTGTAGTCGCCGATTTCGGGCCCGCCGCCCCGCTCGGGGGCATCTTCGTGCATCTTCTGCCCCCATTCGCCCGAAAGATCGACTTGGGCCCTGGCCGGAACGATGAATCCGGCGGCAAGTAGCACGGCTGCGAAACTCAGCCGGATCAGAGCGCGTGTGAAAATCCCGTGCATATTTTAAAACGAATATTTCAGCGCAAACTGGATCAACCGCGGATTGACCGACATTCCCGTGATCTGCCCGAAACTGGAGGGCGTATTGACGTCAAGGGACGGATTATTGAATTGCGGATGGTTGAAGAAATTGAAAAACTCCGCGCGAAACTGCAGCGTGGCGCTTTCATGAATTCCGCCAACCCGCGTGGTCTTGGCCGCCGAGACGTCCCAGTCGAACTGCCCGGGCCCCAGCAGCACCCCGATTCCGCTGTTGCCGTATCCGGTGCCATTGCCCACCGGCGGCGGCGCGCAAAACGCGCTTCTATTCAGATAGCCGGGACCGCCGCTGATGCCGCCGAGCCGTGAAGTCAGGCCGCCCGGCGTCGCGATGTCCGCATAACTCATGCCCGGGCACATCTGCGCTCGAGAATTCTGCAATCCGTAAACCGTTGCGCCGCTGCCGTCGTTGATCGTAAGCGGTATTCCGTCCTGAACCGTAGTCACGCCGGAGAGGTTCCAGCCGTTGATCAGCGCGCCGGCAACCCCCTTCCGCTGCGCAATTGGAAGATCCCAGCTGTAATTTACTGTCAGACGCTGGGGATGGTACTGCGGGTTAAGGCCGTATTGCTGCCGGAAATTGTGCGGATCCCCGCTTGCCAGATTGTTCGTCGTGAACGCGCGGCTCCATGTATACGCCGCCTGAACGGTAAAACCTTTCGAGAACCGCTTGCGCACGGTGGCCTGCAGGCTGTTGTACTTGAAATCGCCGTTCGTAGTTTCAACCGTTGAGCCGGCGGAGAGCCCGAGATACGGCACGCGCACCAGGTAATTCGAGGTGGTGTTGTCGGTGACGCCGTTCACCGGATTCTGCGCGCTCGCCAGGTAGGGAGCATTGAAGTCCCAGCCCGTCGTCATCTGGTGAATCCCGCGCGACCCGACGTAGCCCACTTCCAGCACCCAGTCTTTGACGAACTCATATTGGGCGTTCAGGTTCCACGAGTAGACCAGCGGTGTAAGGAAATTTTCACCCATGATCACTTCGTTGAGGTTCGAGCTGCTGCCATTCGCGAAGTTCGCCCAGCGGACAGGAAATGTTCCGGCGCTGAGCGAATTGAACGGCTGTGCGAGGCTGGCGCCCGTGCCGCCGCTGGCATCGGCGGCGTACGGCGGCTGCAACTGGACCGACTGGATGATGCTGGCGCCCGGGATGCGGTCATAGAAGAGTCCGGCTCCGCCGCGAATCACGAAATGCGACGTGTCGAGCGGTTGCCACGCAAACCCCAGGCGGGGCGCGAAATTATCGCGCGGAGGATCATTGCGCGTCGGAATGTTGTGATTGCTTTTCAGGACTCCCGGCGGCACAGAACCCGTGAAATTGGCCGGCACCACAAAACCCGCCGGCGTGCCGGTCGCGGGGGAAGATCCCGGGGCCACCGTCCCCAGTTGGCTGATCCAGATATTCGTGTCGTTGCCGTACTTGTCGTACATCATGCCATCGTATTCCCAGCGCAGCCCCAGGTTCAGCGTCAGGCGAGCGGAAATCTTGTAGTCATCCTGGACGAAAGCCGCTGCGTTGTTAACCCGTAATCCATTCACCGTGCCGTTGGGCGAAGCCAAGTGATTGCCCAGGATCTCGGCGATGATGTTGCTGATCGGCGCGCCGGTCGTATTGCCCGGATTCCCGCCGTTGCAACTGACCGGAAACGTTCCGGGCGTGCAGGCCGGCCTGCCAAGCAGGAAATCCGCGAACGAGGGCAGGATCAGCTCACCTTTGGCGATACTGGGGAATATCCAATTCCATTGCACGCGCGAGTACTCCCCGCCGAAGCGAATCGTGTGCTTATTTTTCGTCCACGAAACCTGGTCGTTGTACAAAAACGTGTTGACCCACAACTGCTGCTGATCGAAGATGCTGCCGCCCACCTGGTAAATGCCGCCGATGTTCATCGGCGAGAGCTGATTGATGCCGGCGGTGGCCGGCGTGATGCCGAACTGCGGGTCGCTCAGCGTATAGCGCGGCTCGTCATTGGTGACATTGCGCTGGAATGAGACAGCCGCCTCATTGACGACGCTGTTCGAAACGAGCGACGTGAGCTTCGCGGTGGCGTACAAGTTTGTAAACTGCGCAAAGGCGCGCGAGCCGTCGACGCAGCTACCGCTGCAGAGAGGAAGGAACGCCAGCGTCTGCGGATCTGTGGACGCAAAGAAGCGGCCGGAAAACGTGTTCTTCGCGTTGAACACGTAGTCGCCGTTGCCGATGTACTGGTTCTCGTGATAGGTGCCCGGCACGGTAAGCGGGGAGTTCTGAAATCCGGCATTGGTGGATCCGGGCATCAGATAGTTGCCGTTGGGCAATCTCGTTTGTAGCATCCGCAGGGCAACAGGATTGATATTCGACCCATCGCAGGCCACCTGGACGCCGCCCAGGTTCGAGGTAATTCCCGTCAGATATCTGCGGTCGCCGGGGTGGTTTC
Source organism: Bryobacteraceae bacterium (assembly GCA_035295805.1). Classification (GTDB taxonomy): domain Bacteria; phylum Acidobacteriota; class Terriglobia; order Bryobacterales; family Bryobacteraceae; genus PSRJ01. The sequence goes on from DATGII010000240.1 coordinate 48,581, forward strand.
CGGGACAAAATGCCGCGCCCAGAGCGGCCTGAAAGCCCGCCGCGGACCGGTCGCCGGCTGGAATCGGTGGCAGGATTACGCCAGGCTGGTAAGTCGAGACCGAGGCTCCGTTGATCTGACGGGTTCCTTGATAGGAAAAGAAGAAGAACAGCTTGTCCTTCTTAAGGGGCCCGCCCAGCACGCCTCCGAACTGATTCTGGTTGATCACCGGCCGGTTCTGCCCGACCCGGTTCAGAAAGAAATCGTTGGCGTTCAGGTCCGTGTTGCGGAAGAACTCGAACGCCGTGCCGTGGAATTCGTTGGTTCCGGACTTGGTTACGACATTGACGTTGGCTCCGGGATTCCGCCCATAACCGGCATCGTACTGCGACGTCTGGATTTTGAATTCCTGCAGCGCATCCGGACTGGGTATGCCAAACGACGTGTAGGAGCCTCCTTCATGCGTCGTACCCTGCCCCCCGAAGTTCTGAATCGAAACCCCATCCATCGCGAAGTTGTTTTGGCTGACACTGGCGCCATTGACAGCGAAATCCTGCGATCCCTTCCCCAGCGCGGTGGCGTTGTTCACGGTGGCGTTCACGCCGGCCGAGAGCGCCAGCAGGTTGGTGTAGTTGCGGGTGTTCAGCGGCAGGTCCACCACGGTGCGGGTGTTGATAACCGTGCCCAGGGTCGCGTTCGTGCTCTGCACGGTCTCCGCGACGGCCTCGACCGTAATCTGTTCCGCCTGTTCCCCGATTTCCATGGCCCGGTTGAGGACCGGCTTTTCCGTGACCGCGATATTGACCGGCCCAACCTCGGCTGTTTTGAACCCCGTCGCCGAGAACCGCACGCGATACGTTCCTGGAGGCAATAACGTCAGTGTATAACTCCCGTCGGAACCCGTCAGCGCTGTCCGTTCCTGGCGGTTGCCTTCATTGATCGCGGTAACCGAAACGTTCGGGATCGAAGCCCCGGCGGGATCGGTCACATTCCCGGTGAGAGCGCCTGTATCGGCCGTCTGCGCCATCGCCCAGCCTGCGAACACGAATGCAGCGGCGGCGATCCTGGCCATCGGCGAAATCAATCTCATCATCTACTCCCCTCCTGAGAACGACACTGCCAAGCCTCGGTCGTTGTCGATCCAAACCTAGTTTGGTATAGTGACTTCGAACCGGCGGACTGACAACTTCAGAGGGGTGCGGTAACTGTTAGCGCCGCCGTTAACGCGCCGCAACATATTGCAATGGGGGGATTTGAACCGAGCGCGGCCAGTGTTCACCGAGCCACCGCTGGCCCTTCAGCAGAAGCCATCCGCGAGGAGCTGCGGCGCCTCCTGGACAGCGTGACTTTCGGCTCCGCGCGCGCCCAGAAAAAATTTCTGCAGTATACGGTAACCGAGGCGCTCGAGGGCCGCGGTCCTCTTCTGAAAGAGTTCACCCTGGGGGTCGAAGTATTTGGCCGGGGAGAATCGTTCGACCCGCGAACCCACAATATCGTGCGCGTAGAAGCCGGCAAGCTTCGCGCGAGGCTTGCCCGATATTACGCGACCGAGGGTCGCCACAATCCGCTGCGCATCGACTTTCCGAAGGGCGGTTACGCCCCGGTTTTTCGTAACATCGAGGCGCCGGACGCGACACGGGGAGCTCAACCCGCAGCCGGTTCCGAATCGCTGTGGATGAGGCAGCGTTTTCGAATTGGCGTAGTCTTCGCTGCTCTGACTGCAACCGTGCTGGCCGGCGCAGTCGTGTCCCGGGTTCGCGCCACTGGAGCGGCGTCTGCCGTACCCTCGGTGGCAGTTTTGCCGTTTCTGAATCTGAACAATGACGGCAACGACCTGTTGAGCGACGGTATCACGGAGGACCTTCTCGATTCATTAGCGCGAGTTCGCGGAGTGCGTGTAGTCGCACGCACCTCGTCGTTCGGCTATAAAGGAAAGGATGCCGACCTCGGCCGGATCGCGCGTGATCTCAAAGTGCGCACGGTTCTGAAGGGCACGGTACGACGCGTCGGATCGCGCCTGCGGATCACCGCCCGGCTGATTACTACCGCTGATGCCTCGCAGCTTTGGTCCGAGAGCTACGAAAGGGATTCCCAAGATGTGCTCACGGTCCAGCATGAGATTGCCGCTTCCATCACCAACGCCCTGGGCGTTCAGTTTGCCCGGCCCGGGGGCGGCGCCGGCTCCCCGGCCGGCGTGGCATCTGTAAATCCGGAAGCGTATCAGGCCTATTTGAAAGGCCGTTATTTGTGGAACAAGAACGCCCCGGAGCCCGTTAAGGCCGCCATCCGTTATTTCGAGCAAGCGATCCGGGTAAGCCCGGAGTTCGCGCTGCCTTATACCGGGCTTGCGCATGCGTACACGGCTCTGTTAGTCATTACGGCAAGGCCGTCCGAAGAACTGATTCCGAAAATTCGTTCCGCCGCATCAAAGGCCCTGGAACTGGATCCCACACTCGGCGAGGCGCACTTGGATGTGGCCGAAACATTCCTGGCGCGGTTTGACTGGCCGAACGCCGAACTGGAATACAGGAAGGCGCTTGAACTGAGTCCGGGTGATGCGGTGGCACACCGCTACTACGCGTTTTACCTCGAGAAAATGGGCCGGTTTTCCGAAGCCACCGGCGAAGCCAGAAGAGCCCTGGACTTGGATCCGATTTCCCCATTCGTCGGCGAAGGACTCGGCGAAGCCCTTTACTACGAAAGGCGGTACGCCGATGCGGCGAAGCAATACCGCAGTGTGCTGGAACTGGATCCATCCTTCGGTTTCGCGCTCCGCAGCCTGGGACGGTTGTACGTCCGGCAGGGCCGTTTTCAGGATGGGATCGAACAACTGCTGGCGGCCCGCAAAGTCATGGAAGACGATCCGATGACTGCCGGAGAACTGGCGGAGGCGTACGCGTTTGCCGGCGCGCGTGCTCAAGCCAACACCATCCTCCAAACTCTCTTGACGCGTTCCGAAGACGGACGCCTGCCGGCACTGGCAATTTCGAAAGTGTATTTCGCTTTGGGCGACAAAGATCGCGGCTTCTACTGGTTGGAGAAGTCCATCGCCGAACATGAATTGACACTCGATTTAAAAGCCGAGCCTGTGTTTGATACGGTGCGCTCCGATCCTCGCTTCTTTGCGCTGTTGCATCGCATCAGTTTGAGCTAGCACGGCTGGGTTGCTTTGAATAAATCAGCTTGGCGCGCCGACCCGCGCTAAGTACCGCGCCTAGCACGGCCGCCAGGCTGAGCAAACTCGAGCTCTCGGGCAGCGCCGGCGAAGTCGGTGCGGATGACAGATCAAACACTGCGTCGTAATCTTGACCGGCAAACGCACTCACGCCTATGTCGATTGAAATCGAGTGCCCGGCAAGTCCAAAGTTCAAGGGGCTGGTCTGCAATGTGTTGAACAGGGTGCTGGTCTGGAACGTGTTGGATTCCTCGGAAATCCCGCTGAACGCTGGATCCGTGAACGTGAAGTGAAACGTATCGGGGAACCCAAACAACCCGAAGCTGAAACCGGCGTGGGTATGGATATCCAATTGGGTGGCGGTAAACGTGGCCGTGATTAGATTGCATGAAATGAAGCAGCCGAGTTCCGTGCCGAACTGAAGCTGGCCGGGTTCAATCACAACGGTCGTGCCCTGCAGGTTCTGAGAACCGGCCGGAATCACATTGGTTGCGACGGTCGGGTCGAATAAGTTGACCGCGCTCGCTCCATCTGTAAAGGCGCCGGTCACGGATGAGCCAATGAGGTCCGCCCGCATTGAAAGGGTGGTCAGGGAGAGCAGAAGCCCCACGTGAGCTAAGTGTCGACGAAATCGCATGAGCAAGCTCCAAAACGGTGCGTGATTTATGCAGAATGAGGTCAGTGTACTCTTTTTTGTACTAGAACATTGACCGTTTTTTTGCGGGTAGCGTCTTAGATTGTACTAGACCTGAAGTACTGGAATCCTGGGGCGGTGACAGGTCCGTATACTACACGTATGGCCGAAAAGAAGAGCGTTTCTGACACCATCGGGCGGGCCGCCCAGGAAGTGGAGGCGCAGGTGAAACGCGCCGTGGACTATATCGAAACCAACATCGTTCCTAAGGCTCGGCAGGATGGAGAGAAGGTGTTGCGCCGGCTCTCCGAGGAATTGAGCCGCTGGGCCGACCGACTGCACGACGAGCAGCGGAAATGAGGCCGCTCGATGGCGTTCTTGTTCTCGACCTGAGCCGGCTGCTGCCCGGAAATGCAGCCTCGTTGATGCTCGCCAACTTCGGCGCCGAGGTCATTAAGATCGAACAACCCGGCGTGGGAGACTATGGACGGTCCATGCCGCCCTTCCTCCACGGCGAAGGGGCGGTATTCGGACTCCTCAATCGCGGCAAGAAGAGCGTCGCCCTGGATCTCAAAGACGCCAGCGGGAAGGAAGCCCTGCTCGACCTCGCCGCCCGCGCCGATGTTCTGATCGAGAGTTTTCGCCCGGGCGTCATGGCGCGGCTGGGATTGGGTTTTGATGTGTTGAGCGCGCGTAACGAGCGGCTGATTTACGCCGCGATCACGGGGTATGGCCAGCAGGGTTCGCGCAGCCGGATGGCCGGGCACGACATCAATTACCAGGCGCTCGCGGGCATCTTGGAGATCACAGGCGAGCCCGGCGGCGCGCCGGTTGTTCCGGGTGTTCAGATTGCGGATCTCGCCGGCGGCGCGATGCAGGCAGTCATCGGCGTGCTGCTGGCTCTCGCGGCGCGCACGCGAACCGGCCGCGGTCAGATGGTCGATGTGTCCATGCTGGATGGCGCGGCCTGGATGCTGCCGGTGGCGCTCGCCGCTTACCAGGCGACCGGAGCGCTTCCCGACCGCGGCGCCGCGGTTCTGACCGGCCGTTATGCGTGCTATCGCTTGTACCGCTGCGCCGACGGCCGATGGATTTCGGTGGGCGCTCTGGAGCCCAAGTTCTGGTCCGCGTTGTGCCAGGCGCTGGGTTGCGATGATTTGATCCCGGAACAGTTCGCGGAGGGCGAGCGGCGAATCGAGATCATCACCCTGCTCTCGCGGATCTTCGAAACCCGCACGGCCGCGGAATGGACTCTCGCGTTAACTCCGCACGACGCTTGTGTCGCCCCGGTGCAGAACGTGGCGGAAGCGATGCAGGAATTCGGTCTCGGTGTAGCTGAAACGGTGGTGATCCCGAAGCTGAGCGCCACGCCCGGACACTTGGGCGGGCCCGCGCCGCGGCTGGGCGAACAGACACACGAGATTTTGAGCCCGCGCGACCGCTGAGGGTCCGCGCTTCCCCCGCGCCCCGGTTCGCTATGATTGTGGGGCATGGAACCAATCAATCGCCGCGAGTTTCTGGCCCTCTCGGGATTGGCGTCGCTACCCCTGGTTGCGGCGGAACGCGAGAAGGCTGAGGTGACGCTGCGGATCGCGCCGGTCTCGCTCGAAATCGGGCCGGGCAAGATCATCAGAACCGCCGGCTATAACGGAACGGTGCCGGGCCCCACCCTGCGGTTCACCGAAGGCAAGCCCGTTACCGTGGACATCATCAATGAGACTGACGTTCCCGAAGTGGTTCATTGGCATGGACAACAAATCGCCTCGGCGGTAGACGGCTCGCTGGAAGAAGGAACCCCGGAAATTCCCGCTCAGGGCCGCCGCCGCTATCGATTCACGCCCAAGCCTGCCGGCACAAGGTGGTATCACACGCACACCATGGCGCATGCCGACCTGACGCGCGCCGGCTTTTCCGGCCAATACGGTTTTGCGATCGTCGAGCCGGTGCGCCAGCCAGGCAATTACGACCAGGATGTCGCGATCGCAGCGCATCACTGGGAGCCGTCGCTCGCCCACATGGGGCCGCCCGATAACGGCTGGGAGATCGCCTATCAGTCCGCGACGCTCAACGGGAAAATGCTGGGCGCCGGCGAGCCTTTACGCGTGCGCGAAGGGCAGCGCGTTCTTTTCCGGTTTCTGAACGCAAGCGCGACCGATGAGATCCGGCTTGCCCTCCCAGGTCATCGCTTCCATGTGATCGCAATGGACGGCAATCCGGTCCGGCAATCCAGAGAGGTGGACTTTCTGTATCTCGATATCGGCGAGCGCGTCGACGCATTCGTCATGATGAACAATCCCGGCGTCTGGGTCCTCGGATCCGTGAAAGATGACGAGCGGATGATGGGGATGGGCATGGTGGTAGAGTACGCCAACAAGAGTGGTGCGCCGCAGTGGCAGCCTCCCTCGAATGTGGGCCGCGGTCCGTGGGACTATGCGCTGTTTTCGACCGGCGAGCCGGCGCCCACGCCCGATCACCAGATCGAAATGAAATTCGGGAAGATTCCCGGCAATCGCGTGGATTTCAATCGCTGGACGATCAATGGCAGAGGCTATCCAGAAAACGGAAAGATTCGCCTGGAAAAAGGCAAACGATACCGGCTCCTCTTCAATAACGATACCGGCGATATTCATCCCCTGCACTTACACCGGCACACCTTCGAGATCACCCAGATTGGGGATAAGCCGGTGTCTGGGGTGAAGAAGGACGTGATCAGCGTCGCGCGCCGCAGCACCGCGGCCATCGACTTCGTGGCCAATAATCCCGGGCTGACGCTGTTCCATTGCCATATGCAGCTGCACATGGATTACGGATTCATGCAGTTGTTCGACTATGCCGGCTGATAAAACGGCGCTGCTCGCGCCAACACAGTAAAATATGCCATAAGGGCGAGGTCCCGATGATTCACCGCCATTTGCTTCGTATTTCGCTGCCCGCCGCGCTCGTGTTGTGCGGGGTCCTTTCGGTTTCGGCGCAAGCGCCTTCCAAAGCTGCGCCGGGTGCCAAATGGAGCGTGCCGCGCACACCCGAGGGCCACCCCGATCTCGAAGGGGTCTGGGATGCGGCCAGCATGACTCCTCTGGAGCGTCCGGCCGAGCTCGGCGATAAGGAGTTTTACACGCCCGAAGAGATCGCTGCCTACGAAAAGAAACGCGGGCAGGATCTTAATCGCGACCGTCGTGACGGCTCGGCGGAGGCCGATCTCGGCCGCGCCTACAACGAAGCTTGGTTCGATCGTGGCGCGCATTTGGCCAGCGACCATCGCACCTCGCGGCTCGTTGACCCTCCCAATGGCCGATTCCCTGCTATGACGCCCGCGGCCGCGAAAAAATATAAGGACGTGCACGCCTGGCTGGCCGAGCACGCCAACGATGGGCCCGAAACCCGCGCCCTTCCCGACCGCTGCCTGGTCTTTTCGCAATCCGGCCCGCCGTTCCTGCCCGGCAATTACAACAACTACTATCAAATCGTCCAGTCCCCGGGTTCCATCGCGATTCTCTCGGAGATGGCCCACCAGGCGCGGACGATTCCGGTGGTTGACGCCGACGCCGGCACGCCGCGCCTGCCCCAGAACGTGAGGCAGTGGCAGGGCCATTCCGCGGCCCATTGGGAAGGCGACACGCTGGTGATTGAATCCACGAATTTCCGCGCCAGCGACCAGAGCCGCTTCGGCGTTCAATATGACGGCATGAGCGATGAGAATCTGCGTGTCATTGAGCACCTCACGCGCACAGGTCCGCATACCATCACCTATCGCGCGACCGTGATCGACCCTACCGTGTACACGCAGCCGTGGACCGTCGAATTCCCCTTGGAGCGAACCGACAGCCCGGTTCTCGAATACGCGTGCCACGAAGGGAACTATGCGATGACCGGTATTCTTTCCGGAGCGCGAGCCGAAGAAAAACGGCCGTAACCCGTTTTGATCCGAACCCTGTCTGAACAAACTCCCGCCGCCGGAATATTACCCCCGGAGCTTTACCGGCAATATGGCGGCGATCTGGTATTCCCGCCCGCATTCGCGGACCGGCCCTACGTCATCGGGAATTTTGTCTCCAGCCTCGATGGAGTCGTCAGCTTTCTGGTTCCGGGCCATGCCGGCGGAGGCGACATCAGCGGCCACGATGCGCATGACCGGTTCATCATGGGACTTCTGCGCGCCTCGGTCGATGCCGTCATGATCGGCAGCGGCACGCTTCACGCGACCGCGCCCGGTCACTTATGGACCGCGGAATCCATCTATCCGGAAGCCGCGGAAATTTACGACCGGTATCGGAAAGACATTCTAAAGAAACCCGGTCCGCCGTTGACCGTGATTGCCAGCGCCGGTGGTCTGGTCGATTTACAGCGGGCGACTTTCCACACGCCGGGGATCTCCGTCCAAATCATTACAACCGCCGAGGGCCGCGTGCGGCTCGACGCCGGCGGCGTGAAGCGGTTGAGATCCACCCAGGTTACGGTCCTCGCCGATTCAGGACCTGCCGTCGCTCCCGCCGCGATACTCCAGTTCCTGCGCGCCGAAGCGGGCACCCGTCTTCTGCTTCATGAGGGTGGCCCCACGTTGTTTGGCGAATTCGTCGCCGCCGGACTGGTGGACGAGTTCTTTCTTACGCTGGCGCCGCAAATTGCTGGGCGCGGTTTTGACCGGCCCCGGCCCGCCATGGTCGCCGGCGCGGAGTTTCTTCCGCAAACCGCACCCTGGCTCCAACTCCTCAGCGTAAAACAGGGCGGAAATCACCTGTATCTTCGCTACCGCCGAACATGATCGACTGCCTGTGCCGTTCCATACGGCGCTCGCGTCCTGATCTCGGTACCTTCAAATTATGAGACTCCAGGGGAAGCGCGCCCTCATCACGGGCAGCAGCCGCGGAATCGGTCAAGGCATTGCACTGACCTTCGCCCGCGAAGGAGCTGACGTGATCATCAACTACATCGGCAATCCCGCCGCCGCCGAGCAGACCCGCGGCGAGATTGTGAAAATGGGGCGCCGCGCCGAAGTGATCCAGGCGGATGTCAGCGTTCCGGCTCAGATTCGAAAACTGATCGACGATTCGGTAGCGGCGCTGGGCGCACTCGATATCCTGGTGAACAATGCGGGAATCGAGCGGCGCGCTCCGCTTCTGGAGATTACGGAAACCGATTACCGCGCTGTGATTGACGTGGATATGACCGGCCCGTTCTTTCTCTCGCAGGCCTTTGTCCGGCATCTGCGGCAGACCAGCCGCCCCGGCAAGATCATCAACGTCAGTTCGGTGCACGAGGAGTTGCCGTTTCCGCATTTCACCCCCTACTGCATGGCGAAGGGCGGGCTAAAAATGATGATGCGAAACCTGGCAATCGAGTTGGGCGATTGCGGCATCACCGTGAACAACATCGCGCCGGGCGCCATCGAAACACCCATTAACCGCAACCTGCTGAACGACGCGAAGGAGCTCGCCGCTCTGAAATCGAACATTCCCATGCGGCGCCTGGGAAGGGTCACGGACGTCGCCGGGACCGCCGTATTCCTGGCATCGCCGGACGCCGACTACATCACCGGCGCGACCTTCGTAGTTGACGGCGGCCTGCTCTGGAACTACAGCGAGCAATGATTCCGTCGCCGGCGTTCGGAGTGCGCCCTGGTCAGCCGGCCCAAGAAGCTTTAAGCTGGATGGCATGAAGCCGCGGGGGCTGTTTCTGGCGTTCGTGTTCAGCGCGGGCCCGGCCCTGCTATCGATGGCAGCAGCCGAAGAATATCGCCTTGCTCTGCCCGATTACGACGGCCGGCTCCATTGGTCGATTGACGAATTCAAGATCATCGAAAGCTCGGCCAAGCCCAACGGCCGTGAGATCGGCTTGCGCGGCCGCGACTCCTCGGGGCGGCCTTACTTTCCTCGCTTTCCTTTTCCTCGCGCCGGAGAACGCGCCGATGACCGGCGCGGCCTGCCGTGATGGCGTGCTCGCTCAGGAGAAGAAGGCCAACCCGACGCTGAAGATTCTCAAGAATTCCGAACTGCAGCAGTCCGGCGCATTGCCGGTCACCTTGGTCACGTATACGGCGGCGAATACCGATGGCTCCCCCGCTTATCGCGTACGCGGCTTCGTGGCCGCGGCGGATATTTGCGGGGACCTCGAGTTTTATAGCCACGACCCGATTCACGATGACGACTCCGACCTGAAGCGGGCATTTGCGAGCTTTCGTTTAGACCCCAGCTACACGCCGCAGTTCGGCGACCTGGCCCTCTACGCGCAGATCCTTCTGCGTCAGCGGGACTATGCCGCCGCGGCTCCGGTTTTTGAAAAAGCACTCACTCTCGTGCCGGCCGACGGCGCTCCTTTCTCGTCCCCTCAGCTGGCCCGGCGCGTCATCCGCGATCAGGCCGGCATGTCCTACGGCATCTCCGGTGATTTGGCAAACGCCCGGCGTATCTTCGAAGAGGGCACGCTGCGAGATCCGGATTATGCGATGAACTATTACAATCTCGCCTGCGCCGATGCCGGCGAGAATAAGCTCCCGGAAGCCCGGAATCATCTCCGGCAAGCCTTCGATCGGAAGAGCAACGTGAATCCGGGCGAAGCCCTGCCCGATCCGACGCAGGATGGTTCCTTCCTGCCCTTCAAAAACAACCAGGAATTCTGGGGCTTTCTCGAACAGCTAAAACCGGGGCGGTAGCTCGTGTTACGGGGCTCGTGTTACAGGGCTTGCAGGCGTGCTCCGGTTTCAATACAATCGCGCGGGTGGACCTGATTCGACCGTCCAAGGAGGTCTGAGAACATGCGCAAACGGATTCTGTATGTCGGAATACTCGTCGGGGCTGCCGCGTTCACTGGATTACTGGTGGCCCAGACAAAGAGCGAGCCGGTTCGCGTCGGCGGCGCCGACCTGGGCGGAGTCGTAACCAGTTCCAAGGGGCCCGAAGCCGGCGTGTGGGTGATCGCCGAAACCACCGATCTGCCCACTCGTTTTGTCAAGATCGTCGTCACCGATGATCAAGGCCGCTACCTGGTGCCGGAGCTTCCCAAAGCCGCCTACAACGTCTGGGTCCGCGGCTACGGCCTGGTGGATTCACCGAAGCTCAAAGCCACGCCCGGCCAGACTTTGAACTTGAAAGCGGTTCTGGCGCCCGACAAGAAGGCGGCCATCGAATACTATCCTGCCCTCTACTGGTTCTCTTTGCTGCAGGTGCCGCCGAAGAGCGATTTCCCGGGCACCGGTCCGTCCGGCAATGGCATCTCCAAGAGCATCCACAGCCAGGGCGAATGGATTCGCGACATCGTGAATACCGATGGCTGCACCGGCTGCCACCAGATGGGCGACAAGGCGACGCGCGAGATCCCCAAGAGCATTCTCAGCCAAGTCTCCGATAGTAAGGCCGCTTGGGATCGCCGCATTAAAGCGGGCCAGGCGGGAGGCGGCATGAGTGCCCGCTTCGATCAGGTGGGCCGCCAGCGCGCGCTCGCCATGTATGCCGATTGGTCGGATCGCATTGCGCATGGCGAGCTGCCCGATGCCGCTCCCTCGCGTCCGCAGGGCGTCGAGCGGAACGTCGTCGTCACGATGTGGGATTGGGCCGATCCCAAGACCTATCTGCATGATGCGATCTCGAGTGACAAGCGCAATCCCACCGTGAACTCGAACGGCCCCATCTATGGGGCGCTCGAAGAGAGCGGCGACTATCTTACCGTGCTCGACCCGAAAAGCAACTCGACCAGCCAGGTGAAGCTGCATCCTCGCGATCCGCAAACGCCGAGTTCCTTCGCCACCAAACCGGCGGCGCCATCGCCCTACTGGGGCGACGAGGCGATCTGGAACAGCCAGACCACCGTCCACAGCTTCTCCATGGATAAAGAAGGCCGCGTGTGGGCCGCCGGCCGCGTCCGCAAACCCAGGACGCCGGACTGGTGCCAGGCGGGATCCGATCAGATTTCGGCGAAGCTGTTCCCGATCCCGCAAGGGCAGCGGGGCCTGATCCTCTACGAGCCCAAAACCAAAGAGACGACCACTATCGACACCTGCTTTACCTGGGGCCACGTCAATTTTGACGACCACGATGTGCTGTGGTCCTCGTTCGGGCCCACCGGCGTCGAGGGGTGGTTCGACACCAAGATCTGGGACAAGACACACGACGAGAAGAAGGCGCAGGGCTGGAGCGCCTTCGTCCTCGACTACAACGGAAACGGCAAGCGCGACCCTTACACCGAACCGAATCAGCCGGCCGATCCCGCCAAGGACCGGCGTATCGACGTCTCCTTCTATGGCGATTCGCCGGCCCCGGATGGCTCAGTCTGGGGATCGGTGCTCGGCATGCCCGGCGCGCTGGTTCGTTTCGTGCCCGGATCGCATCCGCCCGAGACCGCGCTCGCCGAGTATTACGAAGTGCCGTGGAACAATCCGAAGGCGCCGGTACAAGGCTTCTCGCCGCGCGGCATGGACGTCGACAGCAAGGGCGTCGTCTGGACCGTTCTTTCGAGCGGCCACTACGCCAGCTTCGATCGCAGCAAGTGCAAAGGCCCGCTCAACGGCCCCGCCGCCGCATCCGGCCAGCAGTGCCCGGAAGGCTGGACGCTGTATAAGTTCCCCGGCCCTAATTACAAGGGCGCCGTCGAGAATGGCGCGGCCGACTCGGCCTACTACAACTTCGTCGATCGCTTTGACATGCTCGGCGCCGGCAAAGATGTCCCGCTCGCCACCGGCAACTTGTCCGAAGGCCTGTTGGTGCTGGTGAACGGCAGGTTCCTCACCCTGCGTGTCCCCTACCCCATGGGCTACTACGCGAAAGGCCTGGACGGCCGCATCGACAATCCGAATGCCGGCTGGAAGGGCAAAGCAATCTACACCCCAATCTCCACACGCGCCCCCTTCCACATGGAGGGCGGCAAGGGAACTGAGCCCAAGCTGGTGAAGTTCCAGTTGCGTCCGAACCCGCTGGCGAACTGAGCGCCGCGGCCGCCGCCACAAGGCGCGGAGGAGGGAAGGACAAATGTCGAACAGCAAATCGTCGGCGCAGCCTGGATCGACCGCCAGGGATGCGGGCGAGTTCCTGATCGGAAATGACTTGCGTGTGGCGCGCCTCGGCTTCGGAGCCATGCGCATCACCGGAAAGGGGATTTGGGGCCCTCCCGCGGATCGTAATGAAGCGGTCCGCGTGTTACGGCGAGCCGTCGAATTGGGAATCAATTTTATCGATACGGCAGACTCCTACGGACCAGCCGTCAGTGAAGAGATCATCGCCGAGGCGCTGCATCCGTATCCGGCAGGATTGGTGATTGCCACAAAGGGCGGCTTCGACCGACCCGGTCCCAATCAATGGGTGGAAAACGGGAAACCTCCCCACCTGAGGTCGGCCTGTGAGGGAAGTCTCCGCCGTTTGCGGCTGGATCGGATCGATCTTTATCAACTACATCGCATCGATCCGAAGATTCCCGCGGAGGACCAGCTTGGCGCGCTCAAGGATCTACAAACTCAAGGCAAAATCAAACACATCGGTTTGTCGGAAGTAAGCATCCGGCAAATCCAGCACGCGGAAACAATTGTTCCCATCGCCAGCGTCCAAAATCGTTACAGCATCACGGACCGTGGGTCGGAAGATGTTTTGCAATACTGCGAAACGAAGGAGATGGCTTTCATTCCCTGGTTCCCGCTGGGGGCCGGAAAAATATCCGACGGCGATAGCGCGGTCAATCGGGTAGCGGAACGAGGGCACGTCACGCCCTATCAAGTAGCTCTGGCTTGGCTGCTCGCGCGATCCCCGGTGATGTTGCCAATCCCAGGGACCTCGAAGGTCGCACATCTGGAAGAGAACGTCGCAGCCGCCGGCATCAAGATCGGCCAAGCCGAGTTTCGCGAACTGGCTCGCACCGCCTGACCAGCCGGTCCAGGTTAACTCCGATGCCTTCAGGCGCTACCCGCGGCGTCGATACCGCTCGCAAGCTAGAACACTCGCCGCTTCAGCCTCTCCACCGTGAACTTGGCCGTTTCGGCTACCGCCATGACGGCCATCACACCGGCCTGCACCGGGTCGCTTACCACCAGGTCGGCAGCCTCCGGCACGCTGCCGGCCATATTTAAGCTGATCACCAGCAGGCCGGCCTGCCGCACTTCCCGCACGGCGGTTTCGATATCGCCGCCCATCAGCGATCCCGCCAGGACCAGCGCCTTGGCCCGCGGCAGGCGTGCCACCGCACGCACTGCGTCAGCGAGTTTCTGCTCGCCCACCAGCGGGATCGTATCCACCGAAATGTGCTCGCCGCGAATGTTGTGGCGGTCCGCTTCCGATACCGCCCCGATCGCCACCTGTCCCACCTGCGCGCCGCCGCCCATAATAATGATCCGTTTGCCGTAGATCTTCTGCAGCGTCTTCACGACCTCGACCTGCCGCACGATCTCGAGTTTCCTCAGATCGGCCACCAGCGCCTCGGGATCATGCGGCATCAACACCTCGAAATAGGTCCGCGCCGGGTTCGGCCAGTTATCCAGTATCTCGACCGAAGTGATGTCGCCTTCATGCCGCGCGATCACTCCCGTCAACTGGTGCAAGACGCCGGTTTTGCCAACCGCGTGTACCACGAACCCCAGGGGTTCGCGCTCTCCGCCGCCGGCGTGGCCGGTGGCGCTGCTCTCGTTATTCATGTCTGTGTCCGGTAAAATACACATTATGGCGCGTTCCGATGCCAGCGCCGCGGTTTCGGTCGACCGGTTCTTCCAATTCTCGCTGTTGGGACTGGTGGCCAGTGGCTATCTGGCCGTCGCCGGCTCCGGATACCTGGACACCCCCACCGTCGTCCTGGCGGCGGCCGGCTTGCTGGCGCGCGCCTTGCTCATCGCCGGCTGGATCCGGCTTCAGTTTTCCGAGCGCTTCATCACTGCCATTACTCTTTCTTACGTCGGGTTCTTCGCGCTCGACTACTTTCTGCTGTCGCGCGATTTCCTGAGCGCTACCGTGCACCTGGTCTTTTTCCTCGCGGTGATGAAGATTCTCACGGCGGAAACAAACCGGGACTATCTCTATACTGCAACCATCGCGTTTCTGGAACTGCTCTCCGCCGCCATCCTATCGGTCAATTTCAATTTTTTCTGGTTCCTGGCGCTGTTCCTGCTCTGCGCCATAGCCACGCTCACCAGCGCCGAAATCCGCCGCTCGCTGGCGCGCACACCGGCGCCGTCGCGCACGGTTCTAAAGCGTTTTCATCCGCGGCTCGCGTTCCTCGCTTTCTCCGTCACCGGCGGCATCCTGGTCCTTACCGCGGGCCTGTTCTTTATCCTGCCGCGCACCGCCGACGCCGCCCTCTCGCGCCTTGCCGCCCATCCCATTCACCTGCCCGGCTTCACCAATGAAGTCACGCTGGGTGAGATCGGCGAGATCAAAATCTCTTCGCGGAGTATCATGCACGTGCGCATTTTCAGCCGCGAAATCCAGGCCGGCTTGAAGTGGCGGGGCGCCGCGCTCTCCGAATTCGACGGCAAGCGCTGGTCGAATCCGAATCCGGCGGCGGAAACGATCGTCATGGAAGGGGGCCACGCCAAGCTTACCGATTCCAGCCCGACCGCCGCTGCCCGGCATATCGGATATCACGTCGACTTCGATGTCACTGATACCGATGCCTTGTTTTTCGCCGGCATCCCGGAAACCCTGGATGTCCGCCAGCCCGTGGTCCTGCGCACCAGCACCGGCGCGTACCGCCTGCCGCAGCCTCCGCCGCCCGGCTTCCGCTATGACGCGTATAGCCGCCTTCCGGATCCGCCCGAGAGCGCGCCGCCCCCCAATGCCGCGACGGTGATGGGCCTTATTGATCGGCGCCGCTATCTCCAGTTGCCGCCCCTGGACTCGCGCATTCCGGAGTTGGCGCGCGCCTTCGCCTCGCGTGCTTCGACCGATCTCGAGCGTGCCCGCGCCCTCGAGCGTCATCTGCGCAGCGATTACGGATATACCCTCGAGCTTCCGCAGCAGGAGGTCCGCGATCCGCTCGCCTATTTTCTGTTCACCAGGAAGAAAGGGTATTGCGAATACTTCGCATCCGCCATGGCGGTGATGCTGCGCTCGCTCGGCATTCCCTCCCGGCTGGTCACCGGATTTCAGAGCGGAATCTACAATCCGATTAACGAGCTCTGGGTGATTCGGGCATCGGACGCGCATAGCTGGGTCGAAGCCTGGATCCCCGGCTACGGCTGGACTACCTTTGACCCGACCCCGCCCGACCCCACCGCCACCTTTGCCTTGTTCACCCGTTTCGGCCTGTACCTGGACGCCGCCCAGACATTCTGGCGCGATTGGGTGGTCAGCTACGACGTCAACCGTCAGGGCACATTGACCGATCGTATGGAACAAGGCGCGCGCCGGACGGGCATCCGCTGGCTTGATCTGCTGTCCGGCGTCAATACCGCTGGTTGGAGCCGGAGGGCCCAACGATTGGGCCCGGCCGCCGCTCTGGCCGTCGTGTTCGGAGCCGCTTTCTGGATTCTGGGCCCGCGGCTGGTACGCCTCCTCCGGTTCCAGCGGCGCGTACGCCGCGCGCGGCGCGG